>WFNH01000039.1 GCA_015488685.1 Marinosulfonomonas sp. | reverse complement strand
CCTGCGTGGCGGGCCATCCGGTGATCTCTATATCTTTATCGACGTTAAGGAACACAACCTGTTCCAGCGCGACGGCGTGAACCTGTTCTGCCGCGTGCCCGTCAGCATCGGCACCGCAGCCCTTGGTGGCGATATCGAAGTTCCGACGATTGACGGTGGCCGCAGCCGTGTCAAAGTACCTGCCGGTTCACAATCCGGCCGCCAGATGCGCCTTCGGTCCAAAGGTATGCCCGCCCTGCGTGGCAGTGCCACAGGGGATATGTATATCGAACTGGCCGTTGAAACGCCGGTCAACCTGACCGCGCGGCAAAAAGAAATCATGCGTGAATTTGAAGATACAAGTGCCGACAATAATCCCGAAGGCTCCAGTTTCTTCTCCAAGGTGAAAACCTTTTGGGAAAGCATGAAAAGCTAAAACAGGTGCGGGACCACCGCGCCTGTTAACCAAATTTTCACCATATCGGTCCAGCGTGGCCGCATGGCACAGCAAACCCATTTTTCCGAAATGCCGCTGCCCCTGTTTAACGGGGCGGACGAGGTGCGCGTTCCGAAATCCGGCCCGCAACCCTCGTATATCCGCGATCACCGCAAACGTCTGCGTGAACGGTTCCTGACCGGTGGTGCGGCAGCATTGCCGGATTACGAACTGCTGGAACTGGTGCTGTTTCGCGCCATCCCGCGGCAAGATGTCAAACCGCTTGCATGGCGCCTGCTGGATCGGTTCGGCGATTTCAACCGTGTGATTTCCGCCCCCCGTGAACGTCTGATCGAAACCAAAGGTGTGGGTAACGCCGTGGTGCTGGAACTGAAGATTGTCGAGGCCGCCGCCCATCGCCTTGCCCGTGCCCGTGTGATGCAGCGGCAGGTGCTGTCCGGCTGGGACGCCTTGCTGGATTACTGCCGCACCACAATGGCCCACCGCGAGACCGAGCAATTCCGCGTGCTGTATCTGGACCGTAAAAACGTGCTGATCGCGGACGAGGAACAGGCAAAGGGCACCATCGACCATGTGCCGGTGTATCCACGCGAGGTGGTGAAACGGGCGCTGGAGCTGAATGCCTCGGCGCTGATACTGGTGCATAACCACCCGTCGGGCGACCCGACACCGTCGGAATCCGATATCCTGATGACGAACCAGATACAGGACGCCGCCCTTGCGCTAAACCTTACGCTGCACGATCACCTGATCATCGGTAAATCCCGCGAATTATCGTTTCGGGCCGAAGGGTATTTGTAACCTATAGCGTTTCAATTTAATATTGAATCATACCATGCCAGTGAACGCCATTGCTACGCAATCACTGTCTCACTGGCAGGGCATGATACCTGTTCAACAAAAAATAGAAACGCTTTACTTCACCCAGACCTCGACCCGCCGATTGATCCCACGGCCCCAATCGCTGTCATCACAGGCCATCGGCAGGGCCTCGCCAAATCCTTCGATGCTTAGCGACAGTTCCGACGGCTTTAGCGTGGTCGCGACATTGGTCACTGCCGTGCGAACTACTGTCGCGCGTCGTTTGGCAATTTTGCGGTTCACGGCCGCGTCGCCTTCGCCATCGCTAAACCCGACAAACATCAATTCGCGATCGCCGAAATATCCTGCTTCCAGCAGACGCGCCAGCAATATCACATTGCCCCGCGATTGCGCATCCAGACGGGTTGATCCGGTTTCAAACCGGAACGTCACGGTCAGCCGTTTTGCCGGCCGCAACACAGTGACCATGCGCTGCAATTCATCCAGTGGCGTTTCCTCGCCCGCCAAGGCAATCGCATTGGCCAGCCGCTGTCCCTGCCGCTCAATACCGACTTCGCCAACCTGTTGATCCACGAATCCCACACGCCGCACCACTTGCTGTGCGGCAGGCGATCGTAAAAACGCCAAAAATTCACGGGCGGTTTTGGGCAGGCGGCGGGCGGGTGTATACAGAAACAGGGGCATTGCCAGAGGGTAATCCTCGGTTTTCAGGGATTGGCGCGTGGCAGCGAAATCCATCCCGCAGGCCCCGCGCAACGCCACCCTGCGGGCGTTGCCCAGCTCGGAAAACCGCGAAATACCAATGGCAAAAGGATCCTTGGCAACGGCATCAACCAGTTCAGCCGCCGTACTATGGCGCGTAACGTTTTCAGCCAGTTGCAAATCACTGCGTCCCATAACCTTGCGCATAAACTGTTGCGCCAGCCCCGAATCCGCCGCCATCATATGCAGATAGATCGGTGCGTCCGGCCCGCCAATTTCCTGCCAGTTAACAATTTTTCCGGCAAACACCTGCGCCAGATCATCCAGCGAAATAGCCCTAACAGGATTTTCCGGCGCCACTGTCGGCACGATGCCATCCAGCCCCACGATCCGGCTACGGGCCGGTTGGGTCATGTCGCCCAGATTGGCCTCTTTCGCAGCAGAGGCTTCGGCTTCGGTCACTTCGCGCGTGGCCAAAACCATATCCGCCTGACCCGCCAGAATATCGGCAAATCCACCATCCGTGTTCGACAACCGAAACCCGATCCGTGCCACCGCGCGGCCTGTGTCGGGCAGGGACAGAACATAGGTGAAATGCGCATCATCCGTAACGATACGCTGCAAAGTCATGCCGCTTTGAACCGCAAAGCTTTCGATCAGGGCGGGCAACAGGACGTCACCCATCGTCTTTGATCCGGCAATGGTGAATTCGGCCACAAAGCCCTGCAGGTCGGGGCATCCAACACCCGCGCAGGTCACGCCGCTGCCATCCAGTGTCAGCGCGCCAAATTCTGAATCTATCCGGAAAAACTCGCCATCATAGGTCAACAACTTGCCACTGATCGAGATTTTCCCGTCCTGCGAGGTCAGCGTCACATCCTGCGACACGGCAGGCGAACCCAGTCCGATTGCGAAAAGTGCGGCGAAAAACGCCACACGCAAGAGTCCCATTAACCATCCCCGGTGTTCAGTTTTGTGCAATCTTTAAGTCCCTGAATATATTTTTCAACACCAGATTGCGCACACCGCTATTACAGACGGGCATATTCAACACCAGATCAACCAGCACAATCCCGCCATTGACCCCGGGCTGAAGCGTTTTTGCCAACAGGTTCTTGCCGCATGTTTGAGGCGTTACGGCGGCCGACAGGTCCAATCGCACAACACCTGTATTCCGCATCTGCCGACGAGGGAAACTATAGATTTCGGCTTGTTTTGCTTCGGGAAAATCCGTACTTCCCAAGCGGGTGACATATCCGCCGCGCCCCTTGATGGCGATTGAAAGGCTCTGCGGGGCATTGCCCCAAACATGCGCGCCGGATGGTTCATAGGCATGAATTTGCAAGCCCGTATCCCCTGACCACATCACCGCAACATGATCATAATCACTCGCCTCTTGCACGAATACCTCTGTGGAAATCATTGAACCATCGGGCATCTCGACACTAAAACCGGCCTGCCTGTTGAACGCGGGCATCTTTACAGAAACCCGCCCGATGTCCGAGGTTACAGCAGTAAACGACACCCCTTCATGGCGGACAGTTACCGGCACGCCCATTTGACAGGGGGCATCAAGTTCAAGCGTTACCAGATCCCCCCGCAAATAGGCTACATCAAGCGATACGCTACAGGAAAATCCCAAAAGGCTGTATTGGGCGTTGTCGGGTTTAAGGGGTTTATAGCCTTGTTCAGACTGACCAACACGTCTGGCCAGCGCCTGACCAACGGCTGGTAGGGCAATTCTGGCAATGTCGCGCTGGATGGGTTTGAGTTCAATCACAGCCGGTTCAACAGCTACAGGCTGTGATGATACAACGGTATCCGGTAAGGGAACGGATCGGGTCAGAAATTCGTATCCGGCGATCAGAATAGCCAATAATGCTATCCCGATCGCTGGATAAATTCGTTTCCCCGACATTGCAGCCCCCGTATCAAAACCCCTTTACAGTAACTGCAACACTATCTTTAGACCAGCCGCCCGTGGCAATGTTTGAATTTCTTGCCTGAACCACAGGGGCATTTATCGTTCCGGCCCGGGTTTCCCCAAGTCGATTCGTCGTTTTCATCAAAGCCTGCTGCGGCAACGCCTGTTGGCTTGTCTTGCGGCGTTGGTTGCATCAAACTCGGTTGTTCGGCCATAGCTTGTTGCATCATTGCCTGCTGTTCTTCTTCGGACAGCGGGCGAATTTGAGACAATTGTTCGGTCACATCTTCGCGCAGGGAATCCAGCAGGCCTTCAAACAGCTGGAAAGATTCTGTTTTGTATTCGTTCAACGGATCACGCTGTGCATAGCCGCGGAATCCGATAACAGACCGTAGATGTTCCAATGTCAGCAGGTGTTCGCGCCATTTCTGGTCAATGGTCTGTAACAGAATCTGTTTCTCGATCGAACGCATAGTGTCCGGCCCGAACTGTGCGGCTTTCTGCGCCATCACTTCATCGGACGCATCGCACAACCGGTCAATGATGGCTTCATCATCGACACCTTCTTCTTTTGCCCATGCCATCACGGGCACATCCAACCCCAAACGCTGCATGACAGCTGCATACAAACCTTCGGTATCCCATTTATCCGCATAACTTTTAGGCGGGATATAGGCATCTACCAGATCCTCGACCACCTGATGGCGCATGTCCTGCACGATCTCGGACAGATCTTTTGCTGCCATGATTTCGCGACGCTGGGCAAAGATCACTTTGCGCTGATCGTTCATCACGTCATCGAATTTCAGCAGTTGTTTACGAATGTCAAAGTTGCGGCCCTCAACCTTGGCCTGCGCACGTTCCAGCGATTTATTGATCCACGGGTGAACCAGTGCCTCGCCTTCTTTCATGCCCATTTTGGACAGAACCGCATCCAGTTTTTCGGATCCGAAAATCCGCATCAGATCATCTTCCAATGACAGGAAAAAGCTGGAGCGCCCCGGGTCACCCTGACGGCCGGAACGACCGCGCAGCTGGTTATCAATCCGGCGGCTTTCGTGGCGTTCTGTGGCCAGAACAAACAGACCACCCGCCTCGATCACCTTGGCTTTTCCTTCGGCATGTTCGGCCTCGACCTTGGTGCGCAGCTCATCCGGGTTGGCTTCGGGATCGGCTTCAAGGGCTTCCATCACAACCATATCGACGTTGCCGCCCAACTGGATGTCGGTACCACGACCGGCCATGTTAGTAGCAATTGTTACGGCCCCGAATTTACCCGCATCGGCAACGATTTTCGCCTCTTGTTCGTGGTGGCGCGCGTTCAGAACGTTGTGCGTGATACCGGCCGCTGCGAGCATGTTCGACAGTTCTTCGGATTTTTCAATCGACGTGGTTCCGACCAGCATAGGCTGGCCTTTTTCATGCGCCTCTTGAATGGTCTTGACCACGCCTTCGTATTTTTCTTTGGCGGTGCGATATACCTGATCGTGGTCATCAATCCGCGCGATGGGTCGGTTGGTCGGCACTTCGACCACGCCCAGACCATAAATTTCCTGAAATTCCTCGGCCTCGGTGGCGGCTGTGCCGGTCATGCCGGCCAGTTTGTCATACAGGCGGAAATAATTCTGGAATGTCACCGACGCCAGCGTCACGTTTTCCGGCTGGATGGTTACACCTTCTTTTGCCTCGATCGCCTGATGCAGGCCATCGGACAAACGGCGGCCCTGCATCATGCGGCCGGTAAATTCGTCAATCAGCATCACTTCGCCATCGCGGACGATATAATGCTGATCCTTCAGGAACAAAACATGCGCCTTCAGGCCTTGATTGACGTGATGCACGATTGTGGTGCTTTCAGGGTCATACAGGCTTTGATCCTCGGGTAGGATACCGGCCGCCTTTAGTCGTTGTTCGATAAATTCGTTGCCCGCTTCGGTATAGGTTACGTTGCGGGTTTTTTCGTCCAGCTCGAAATGTTCGCCGGTTAGCTCGGGGATCAGTTTATCGATGGTGACGTACAGTTCGGAACGGTCATCGGACGGGCCGGAAATGATCAGCGGCGTACGGGCCTCGTCGATCAGGATCGAATCCACTTCGTCGACAATGGCAAAGTTGTGGTCGCGCTGCATCATTTCGGACAGGTCCATGCGCATGTTGTCGCGCAGGTAATCAAAACCCAGCTCGTTGTTGGTGGCATAGGTCACATCGGACAGATAGGCGGCTTTCTTTTCGCCATCGGGCATATTGGGGTAAACCACGCCGGTTGTCATACCCAATGCGCCGTAAACCTTGCTCATCCATTCGGCATCCCGTTTGGCCAGATAGTCGTTCACTGTAACGATATGCACACCCTTGCCGGTCAGCGCGTTCAAATAAGCCGGAAATGTTGCCACAAGGGTTTTACCCTCGCCGGTTTTCATTTCGGATATATTGCCCTGATGCAGAAAAATCCCGCCCATCAGCTGAACATCGAACGCCCGCAGACCCAGCGCGCGATGCGCGGCCTCGCGACAGTTGGCAAAAGCTTCGGGCAACAGATCATCCAGACTCTCGCCCTTTTGCGCACGGGTGGCCAGTTCTTCGGTCTTTTGCTTGATCCCTTCATCCGAAAGTTTCTGGAACTCGGGTTCAAGCGCATTGATCTTTTCAACCAGCGGAAGCGTCGCTTTGATTTTCCGGTCATTCGGGGTGCCAAAGATTTTCTTGGCGATGGTTCCGATACCTAGCATTTTGTCTCTGCCTTTTGGTCTGTTTTAAAAAGATCGTGAGCGACTGTCCCTTGCCCCTGCCCCTTGTGCGTCCTACATACGAACAAGAAGTTAAGCGCAGCCTTCGCCAAAGACCCTTTGGCGATGTAAGCAGCTGTAATGGTAGTGTCAATGTTACGTGCCCGCGTAACCCGATCTGAGGACAAATAGATGTTAAAACGCAATAAATTCTGGCTTTCTGCGGTATTCGTTGCCGGTATGGCCTTTCCCGCCCTTGCAGAAGAACCCACAGTCGACACTGTTGTCGCAACTGTGAACGGCGAAAAAATCACTGTTGGCAATGTTATTGCTGTTAAAGGCAGCCTGCCGGAACAATATCAGGCCCTGCCAGATGATGTTCTATTTCCAAGTCTGGTAGAACAGCTGATCCAGCAAGTTGCGCTCTCGCAAGCCTTGAAAGGCGAACAACCTTTGCGCATAACCCTGACCGCCGAAAATGAACTGCGGGCGCAGCGTGCCGGCTATGTTCTGGATAAAAAGCTACGCGCCGCCATAACTGACGAGGCCATTCAGGCCGCTTATGACGAACGTTACGCCAATATGGAACCGGAAACCGAGTATAACGCTTCGCATATTCTGGTCGAAACCGAAGACGAAGCCAAAGCCATTAAAAAGCAACTGGATGATGGTGCCGATTTTGCCGAACTGGCCAAAGAAAAATCCACCGGACCCTCTGGACCCAATGGCGGAAGCCTTGGCTGGTTTGGCAAGGGCATGATGGTCAAACCATTCGAAGACGCCGTTGTTACGATGAAAGCCGGTGAAATTTCCGACCCTGTTAAAACCCAATTCGGCTGGCATGTTCTGAAGCTGAATGAAACCCGTTTGAAAGATGCCCCCGCATTGGAAGATGTCAAAGACGAGCTTGAGGCCGATATCCAGAAAAAACTGGTCGAGCAGATCATGACCGACGCCACCAAAGGGGCCGAAATCACACGCGCGGACGAAGAAGCCGTTCCTGCGTCGATCCTCAGCCATCCAGAACTGATCGACAATTAAGGATCAGTCCATATGGGCAGAGTCAAGAAACTGAAGAAAAAGATCAAGAAGCTGAAAAAGCAGTTGAAACAGAGGCATGGCCATGCCTCTGTTTCGCCGCTTGCCCCCAAAGGGGGCTTTCCCGATCTCCCTGTTATTGATGGCGTCGAATTTGCCGCGGTTGAGGCAGGCGTGCGTTACAGCGGGCGCACAGATGTGATGTTGGCCCGACTTTACCCCGGAACCACCATTGCCGGCGTGTTTACCAAATCCGCCACCCGCGCGGCCTCTGTACTGGATTGTCAGGCCAAAATCGGCGGTGATCCAGCGGCGGGTGCCGCGGTCGTGGTGAACTCGGGCAATGCCAACGCTTTTACCGGCCAGAACGGGCTGGATGCCGTAGTCAAGATCACTACTGCTGTGGCCGAAGTACTGAACCTGCCGCAATCCCGCGTGTTTACGGCCTCAACCGGCGTGATCGGCGAACCCCTGCCGTTTGACCGGATCACCACCAAACTGTCCGACCTGAAAATTGGCCTGTCACCCGAACGCATTCGTGATGCAGCCGCAGCAATTATGACAACAGATACCTTTGCCAAAGGGGCCGGCGCGGTTGTGCAGACCGATAGCGGAGACATCCATATCGCCGGCATCGCCAAGGGATCGGGCATGATCGCCCCCGATATGGCGACGATGCTGGTCTATATCTTTACCGACGCCAAAATTACTCAACCGCTGTTGCAGGATATGCTGGCCACGTTGACAGATAAAACCTTCAACTGCATCACGGTGGATAGCGATACATCAACCTCGGACAGCTTGTTACTGGCAGCAACCGGCAAATCGCCTGCCGATGAAATTACCGACATGAACGGCCCCTTCTTTGACGCCCTGCATGACGTGATGCGTGATCTGTCGCATTTGGTGGTCAAGGACGGCGAAGGCGCAACCAAATTTGTCGAGGTCCGCATCACCGGTGCCGATAATGACGCCGATGCGCACCGTGTGGGTATGGCGATTGCCAATTCCCCGCTGGTCAAAACCGCCATTGCTGGCGAAGACCCGAACTGGGGCCGCGTGGTGATGGCTGTTGGCAAATCCGGTGCACGGGCCGACCGTGACCACCTGTCGATTTCCTTTGGCGATGTATTGGTTGCTGAAAACGGCTGGGTATCACCGGATTATTCCGAAGCGGATGCTGCCAAACACATGAAAAACGATGAACTGCTGATTTCCGTTGATCTGGGAATCGGCACGGGCAAGGCCACCGTCTGGACTTGTGATCTGACCCACGGCTATATCGAAATCAACGCGGATTATCGCTCGTGAAAACACTTCTGGTTTCTGCCGTTGCCCTGATTGACCGCGATGGTCGTATCCTGCTGGCCCAACGGCCCGAGGGGAAATCAATGGCTGGCTTGTGGGAATTTCCGGGCGGAAAAGTTGAAGCAGGCGAAACCCCCGAAGCCGCACTGATTCGTGAATTGGACGAAGAACTGGGCATAAACACATGGTCCAGTTGTCTGGCCCCGCTGACTTTTGCCAGCCACAGCTATGATGATTTCCATCTGCTGATGCCGCTTTTCGCCTGCCGCAAGTGGGAGGGCACCCCTCAACCACAAGAGGGGCAAACCTTAAAATGGGTTAATGTCAAAGACTTGCGCAACTACCCCATGCCACCCGCCGACGTTCCCCTGATTCCCGTGTTGCGGGATTGGCTTTAGACCACTCATTAACCGTTTCCATTTTATAAACAATTTAGCCAATTTACTGGTGACTTCATTTTCCCTCGTGTTAAGGTTGTCTTAACAGATTCTTTGCCTGGGGAGGTATGTGAAATGGTCAGGACAATAATTCTCGGTAGCTGTGTTTCCGTGCAAGGTATCTTTGTGCGCGCCTTGTCAAACGGCAAGATTGCCGTGCGTGTTGATAACAAGGTTTATGAAGGCAAGCCGGTAAACGCCGCCTAGGAACATCCCCGTTCGTCAATAGAAAAGGGAAGGCCAAAGCCTTCCCTTTTATCATTTTGAAATGATGCTGATCTAGTCCAGATTGCGTTCAATCTCTTCGCGCTCGAAGATTTCGATCACATCATCCGAGCGAATGTCATCATAGGCCTCAAATGCCATACCGCATTCTTGCCCCGACTGAACTTCGGCCACTTCATCCTTAAAGCGTTTCAACGTTTTCAGCGTGCCTTCGTGGATCACAACATTGTCACGAAGCAGGCGGACACCGGCCGAACGGCGGGCAACGCCTTCGGTCACGATACAACCGGCCACACGGCCAACACCGGTCACTTTGAACACTTCCTGAATCTTTGCATAGCCGATGAAATTCTCGCGAATTTCAGCACTTAGCAGACCGGAAGCAGCGGCTTTAATGTCATCCACCAGATCATAGATGATCGAATAATAGCGGATCTCGATCCCCTTCTGGTTGGCGGCTTTACGGGCAGATGCGTTTGCACGCACGTTAAACCCGATGACCGGCGCGCCCGATGCTTCGGCTAGGCCGATATCGGATTCGGTAATCGCGCCAACACCCGAATGCAGAACCCGAACGCGCACTTCGTCGTTGCCGATCTTAGCCATCGCCTGAACGATCGCCTCGGCTGACCCTTGCACATCCGCCTTCACCAGAATTGGCAATTCTGCGACATTTTCGTCTTCTTTTGCCTTTTCCATCAGCTGTTCAAGCGTAGTGGCAGCACCGGCAGCAGCGCGTTTGTCCTTGGCTGCGTGGGCGCGGAAATCGGCGATTTCGCGGGCCTGTGCCTCGGTTTCGACCACATCCAGAACGTCACCGGCTTCGGGTGTGCCGTTCAGGCCTAACACCTCGACCGGAACCGATGGGCCAGCTTCTTCGACACGTTCGCCCTGATCGTTGATCAACGCACGAACACGACCGTATTGTTCGCCGACAACAAAGATGTCGCCACGATGCAATGTGCCGTTTTGCACCAGAACCGTCGCAACGGGGCCACGGCCTACGTCCAGCTTGGCCTCGATCACGGCGCCTGAGGCGGCACGGTCGGGGTTGGCATGCAGGTCCAGCAGTTCGGCTTGCAGGCTGATTGCCTCCAGCAGTTTGTCCAGACCGGTGCCGTTGATGGCCGAAACCTCGACATCCAGAACGTCACCAGACATTTTCTCGACAATGACTTCGTGCTGCAACAGATCGGTGCGCACTTTGTCAGGGTCGGCGTTCGGGCGGTCGATTTTGTTGATCGCCACGATCATCGGCACACCGGCCGCTTTGGCGTGGTTGATCGCCTCAATCGTCTGCGGCATCACAGCGTCATCCGCCGCAACCACCAGCACAACAATATCCGTCACCTGCGCCCCGCGGGCACGCATCGACGTAAACGCCGCGTGGCCAGGCGTATCAAGGAACGTCAAAATCTGGCCATCATCGGTTTTAACCTGATAGGCGCCGATATGCTGGGTAATGCCGCCAGCTTCGCCGGTGACCACCTTGGAATGGCGGATCGCGTCCAGCAGGGATTTTTTCCCGTGGTCAACGTGACCCATCACAGTAATGACCGGCGGACGTGGTTTCAGATCTTCGGGCTTATCCTCGATTTTCTTAATTACATCCTCGACATCAGCGTCGGAAACGCGGCTGATCTTGTGGCCGAATTCCTCGATGATCAGTTCAGCGGTATCGGCATCTATGGATTGGTTTTGCGTAACCATCATGCCCATGTTCATCAGTGATTTGACCACATCTGCGACACGTTCAGCCATCCGGTTTGCCAATTCCGAAACCACGATGGTTTCAGGCACCTTAACGTCACGGATCACCTTTTCATGCTCGACCGGACCACCCATTGCCTTAAGGCGTGCGCGTTCCTGCTTGCGTTTCATCGCGGCCATTGAGCGTTGACGTCCACCACCACCCGAAAGCGCCTGATTCAGCGTCAGCTTGCCCGAGCGGCGACCATCGTTCCGACCCTTGCCACCCTTGTTCTGGCGATCACGATCATGGTCCTGTTTGCGTGGCGCAGCGGACGGTTTGCCAGCACCCCCACGGGGGGCCGCAGCAGCCGGATCAGCAGCAGGCGGTTGTGCCGCTGCCACCTTGGCGCGGGTCTCGGCTTCGGCAGCCTCGTTGCGCTTGCGCTCTTCTTCTTCGGCTTTGGCTTTCACGCGGGCTTCGCGTTCCTGCTCTTCGCGTTCCTTGGCTTCGGCATCGGCTTTGCGGCGTTCACGTTCGGCGGCGCGGGCTTCTTCTTCGGCCTTGCGACGGGCCGCATCTTCGACCTCTTGCGCCTTGGCCAGTTTCAGCGCTTTCATCCGGCGTTCCATTTCCGCATCGGAAATACCGGCGGGCCGTTTGGAGGGATCGCTTTTCACAACCTTGTTCTTGCCACCCACGGTCGGCTTGCTCATGCCCGGCTTGGGCACGACAACGCGCTTGCGTTTGGTTTCCACCACGACATTCTTGGTGCGCCCGTGGCTAAAGCTTTGCTTTACATTCCCGGGGCGGGCACCGCCGATGCCCAATGTCTTTTTGCCGTCATTCTCACTCATGTGGTCCTCAAACCCTTCTCGTCGGTGTTTTCACCAACATTTCCGCGCAAGCCTTTCAGCTTTGCTGCTTCCTCTACAACACGTTGTGTGAGTCCACCAGCCGCAAGCGCGCCATGTATCACATTTTCCCGTCCAAATGCCAAACCCAATTCGTTCGCGGTCAGAATCCCGATGAAAGTATCTTTTCCTTCGGGCGACCGCAGCTTGGATTTGCCCCGACCGGAACCATCAACGGCCTGTATCAGCACCCTTGCACGTTCCGTCATCAGCCAGCCTTTGACCTTTTCGTAACCGGTCACTGCGCGGCTGGCCTTGCGGGCCAGTGAAATCAGGTCAACGACCCGCTTTACCAACCCTGTTTCAACCGCATCAACCAGATCATCGGGCACAGTCACCGCCTGTTTCGCACCCCGCGCAAAAAGGCCCTTTTTAACAGCTTTTTCCAGCGTTGTGCGATCGGCAGTCACCCAAATGCCCCGACCGGGCAGTTTTTCCAACAGGTCCGGCACAATCACATTGTCCGGCCCGACCACAAAACGGATCAGGCCAGCCTTGGGCTGTGTCTCGCCAGTGACGATACAGCGCCGTTCGGTATCATCCCGAACCTTTTTGTGACCACCTCGTGCCATTTTTCAAACCCTGAGGCCTGAAAAATCAGACCTCGGCCTCCGCAGTTGTTTCACCGTCTTCGGTTTCTTCTTCGTCGCTTACCAGATCAGCCGGATCGACCCAGCCCAACTGGATACGCGCGGTCATCACCATGTTTTGCGCTTCTTCCAGCGATACGTCGAATTTTTCCAGCACGCCTTCGTCTTTGACACGCTCGCCATTGACCGTGGTCCAGCCGCCCGACAGTTCCCAGTCGGCGCAGGTTGCGAAATCTTCCAGCGTCTTTACGCCATCCTCGCCCAGCGCTTCCAGCATTTGCGGGGTCAGACCCTCAAAGGCCACAAGACTGTCTTCGACACCCAATTCACGGGCGTGCTCCATGGCCTTTTTATTAGCCGCTTCCAGTTTGTCACGGGCGCGGGCCTGCAATTCGTTGGCGGTGTCTTCGTCCACACCGTCAATCACCAGCAGTTCGTCGATTTCCACATAGGCAACTTCCTCGAGCGAGGTGAAGCCCTCGGCGACCAACAGCTGCGCAAAGAATTCGTCCACGTCCAGTGTTTCCATGAACAGCGCAGTGCGTTCCGCAAATTCTTTCTGGCGGCGTTCGGATTCTTCGGCTTCGGTCAAGATGTCGATGTCCAGACCGGTCAACTGGCTGGCCAGACGCACGTTCTGACCACGGCGACCAATCGCCAGCGACAGTTGCTCGTCAGGCACCACAACCTCGATCCGTTCGGCTTCTTCATCCAGAACCACCTTGGAAACCTCGGCAGGTTGCAGGGCGTTCACCAGGAAGGTCGGCGCGTCCTCGTTCCACGGGATGATGTCGATCTTTTCACCCTGCAGTTCGTTCACAACGGCCTGCACGCGGCTACCACGCATACCAACGCAGGCGCCTACGGGGTCAATCGAGCCATCATAGGAAATCACAGCGATCTTGGCGCGCGAACCAGGGTCGCGGGCAACGGCTTTTATTTCGATAATGCCATCGTAAATTTCCGGCACTTCCATCTTGAACAATTCGGCCATGAACTGCGGATCGGTGCGGCTCAGGAAAATCTGCGGGCCACGAACCTCGCGGCGCACATCCTTGATGTAGCAACGGATGCGATCATTCGGGCGATAGCTCTCGCGGCCGATTTTTTCGTTGCGGCGCAGGATACCTTCGCCACGACCCACGTCAACGATAACGTTGCCGTATTCCTCGCGTTTGACCACACCGTTGATGATGGTGCCGGCGCGATCCTTGAATTCTTCGTACTGGCGGTCACGTTCTGCTTCGCGCACCTTCTGCAAGATCACCTGCTTGGCGGATTGCGCGGCGATGCGACCCATTTCAACCGGCGGAACCTCTTCTTCAAAGGTGTCACCGATTTGCGGATCGTCCATATATTCCTTGGCCTGCTCTACAGTGAATTCGGCCTGATAGTTTTCCAACTCGTCTTCGGCCACAACGGTGCGGACCCGTTTGAACGTCGCCTTGCCGGTTTTGCGGTCGATCGACACACGGATGTCCATTTCCATGCCGTAACGCGACTTGGCAGCACGGGCGAGGCTTTCTTCCATCGCTTCGATAACCAACTCGGGGTCGATCATCTTTTCGCGCGCGACCGCCTCGGCGGTTTGCAGCAATTCTAGTTGGTTTGCACTGGTAATAGCCATTTTCAGCCCTCTTCCGTGTCCGGGTCAGTGGTTTCGATCTCGTCGAAATCGTCTTCGTTAATGTCGCCGCTTGCCTTGCGTTGGCGCAGCATTTCGGTAATCAGTTCATCCGTCAGAACCAGTTTGGCATCCGACAACCAATCGAATTTCAGGCCAATCGTGCCCTCGTCAATGGTGATCAGAACCTCGTCGTCGTTGGTACCTGCCAGTACGCCCTTAAAGCGGCGGCGACCATCGACCAGTTCTTCTGTTTCGATCTTGGCCTCGTATCCGTTCCACATATCGAAATCTTTGAAACGGGTCAGGGGGCGGTCGATGCCGGGGCTGGAAACCTCCAGCGCATAAGGGTCCTCGAACGGGTCTTCGACATCCAGTATAGCAGAAACTGCCGTCGAAATCTTGGCGCAATCATCCACCTCGATCCCGCCTTCGGGACGTTCGGCCATGATCTGTAATGATTTGGTTTTACCGCCCATCATGCGAATACGCACCAGTTCATAGCCCAGCCCCTCGATGACGGGTTGAACAATTTCTGCCAGTTTGCGGTCAATCGCCGCTTTTGCGATCAGGTCGGTCATTCGTTCCGTTCTTATATCTTTGGTGGTGGCCGTTTTCCGGCACATTTGCTGTATTTGCAAAAGCACAAAAAAACGGGCGCGCGGCCCGTCAAGAATTCCGGTGGGCGTTGGGGGTGGAAGCCAGCGCGCCGCTGTTGGTCAAGCATATAGGGGAAGGCGGGCGAGTCTGCAAGGGGTTATGATTGCACATTCTTTATATTCACAACACGTTATTCTCCTTATACCACATACACATATTATTTTTTCCCCAAAAGGAAAACAGGACATGCGTGATCAACTGCGAATTCAAGAACTACTGGAGCATGACGAAGGGCCGTGGTTGGAATTTAAACACAATAATAGTGACCCTGAAATGATCGGGAAAAGGATTTCCGCAATTGCAAATGCTACTGCTTTATCAGACAAACCCTGTGGTTACATGCTATGGGGAATTGAAGACGGAACACGAACAGTTGTTGGGACTGAATTTGCACCATCTAATAAAAGAGTTGGAAATCAGGGTCTGGCAATATGGCTTTCAA
The DNA here is from genome assembly GCA_015488685.1 of Marinosulfonomonas sp. Classification (GTDB taxonomy): domain Bacteria; phylum Pseudomonadota; class Alphaproteobacteria; order Rhodobacterales; family Rhodobacteraceae; genus Profundibacter. Next base: position 12,078 of record WFNH01000039.1, on the reverse strand, counting down.
ACAAATTGTCCCCAAAATTGGATTTCAAATTTGAAGAAATTATCTACAACGATAAGCGACTAGTATTGTTAACCATCCCCACGCCAACATCCCTGCCAATTGAATTTGATAGGACGTCATACATAAGAATTGGTGATGCCACACCAAGATTATCCGATTACCCAGACAAAATGGCAAACCTAATCGACATCATCAGACCATTTCGATGGGAGAAAGGAATTGCGATGCAATTTGTTTCTGGCGATGACGTCCTACAGAATATCGACTATGTTTCATTTTTTCGACTTATCAACCAGCCACTTCCAGACAACAGAAATGGTATTTTTAATAAGCTTTCTTCCGAAAACATAATTGAATGTGACGTTAGGGATCATTGGAATATTTTTAACTTCGGCGCTATCTTATTCGCTACTGACCTTAACAACTTTGACGGTGGGATTTCGAGAAAAGGGATCCGTTTTATCAAATATGATGGCCCAAATCGCGCTTCCCAAGTTGTAAATAGGCAAGATGGGAAAAGGGGCTATGCAAGCGGCTTTGACGGGCTGACAAACTTTATCTCAAACTTAATACCCTCTAATGAGGAAATTGGTCTTACCTTTCGCAAAGAAAACCCGATGCTGCCAAGGCTTGCAATTCGTGAGCTTGTTGCAAATGCACTAATCCATCAAGACATGACGATAACAGGTGCTGGTCCGATGATTGAGCTTTTCAATAACAGGATGGAAATAACTAACCCCGGGAAGCCATTAATTGAACCCAACAGAATGATTGATATGCCACCCCAATCTCGAAACGAAACTATTGCTTCACTTATGCGGCGAATGGGATTTTGTGAAGAGCAGGGAAGCGGTCTCGACAAGGTAATCCATGAAGTTGAAGAGTGTCAGCTGTCAGCCCCTGATTTTCGAAGTGATGGCAATTCAACAAAAGTTGTTCTCTTTGGTGCCAAATTATATGCGGATATGACAGGTGAAGAACGTGTTCGCGCTTGCTATCAACACGCTGTGCTTAAATATCTAAGCGGGGAACGCATGAGAAATAAAACTCTATGTGAAAGACTAGGGATTGAATTACGAAATGCAGCGCAGGCTAGTGGTGTTATAAACAATGCTATTGAACAACACCTTATTCGTCACGCAGAGGAAGGAAATGCTAGAGCCGGATATGTCCCGTTTTGGGCTTAATTTGCTCTTCTTGATCTTTCCTTGATTCAATAGATACAGCCAATCACTGGAAACATAAAATATACTGTTATTGCAATGCGATACAGATTTTCTTTATATCAATTTCTCTTGATCTCTTCTTTATTAGTATCCACTAGTTAGTCTTAAACCACTATATTTAGTAGTGCTCAATTACACTGGATAAGTAATCTCATCTTTTTATGCGTGCTTTGCCAGAATACTCCCGATACCACGCCACAAATTTCTTTGCCCCCTCGCGCACATCGGTTTTCGGCGCATACCCCGTCAACCGTTTCAGCAAGGAGATGTCGGCCCAAGTCGCGGGCACATCACCGGGCTGGATGTCCATGAAGTTCTTTTTCGCTTCAACCCCGATAGCCTCTTCCATCGCGGAAATGAAATCCATCAGTGGTACGGGTTCAGCGTTGCCGATATTGACCTGCCGGAACGGCGCAACGGGGCTGAGGCTGTCGCCCTCGGTAATCGCATCCTCGGAGTCAGGGCGCACCGGCACCGCATCGATCAGGCGCAGGATGCCTTCGACCAGATCCTCGACATAGGTAAAGTCGCGTTTCATTTTGCCGTGGTTGTAAACGTCTATCGCCTGATCCGCATAGATCGCCTTGGCGAATTTGATCGGTGCCATGTCGGGGCGGCCCCACGGGCCGTAAACGGTGAAAAACCGGAACATGGTGGTCGGGATGCCATACAGATGAGCATAGGAATGGGCCATCGCCTCGTTCGCCTTTTTGGTGGCGGCATAGAACGACATCTGCGTGTCTACCTTATCGGTTTCCTTATAGGGCATCTGCGTGTTGGCACCGTATACCGAAGATGTCGAGGCCATCAGCAAATGCTGTGGCGGATAGGCGCGGGCGGCTTCCAGCAACTCATAGGCGCCCAGCAGATTAGCCTGCACATAGGATTTCGGATCCTCGATCGAATAACGCACACCGGCCTGCGCCGCCAGATGGACAACCACATCCACCCCTTCGTCCCGCATCAGGTTTTTCAGCATATCGGGGGTTTCAACCCGCGCATTGATTGCGGTGAATTGCGGCGATTGCAACAGCATTTCGTGACGCCGTTCCTTTAGCGCCACATCGTAATAGTCGGTCATCGCATCAACACCGATCACCCGGAATCCGGCCTCCAGCAACCGCTTGCTGGTAAAGTATCCGATAAAGCCGGCGGAACCGGTAACGAGGGCTGTGCGCATGATAAAGGCCTTACTCTTGCGGTTTTCTTATGGGGACAGAAACGTCACACCATCCATTTGCTTGATGCGGTTTACATCGTCATCGTAAATTTTCGTTAGTGCTTCAATTGTATCATCGGTCCAGCCGGGCAGGTCGATCACCTCTTCCACAGCATCGCTTAGGTAAAACCGCTCAAGAAAAACAATTCGCAACCGTTGTAGCTGGGCTTCACTCAGATTGGGGCGGTCGGCCAGGTACTTCTTAAGAAGGGTTTGCCCTTCTTTTGAAATGATCATGTTTATAATGTCATTCCCCCCCTGCAAACCAACCCTGGATTCTATATCTGCGATTTTGCGCAAAATAGTTTGCCAGATAATGGGGCTATCCTCATTACACCATATGGTTATCGGGCAATCTGGATTGGCGTCTTGAATTCTGGCAATCACATCTGACCAGCGCACTTTGGCCAGATCGGTATTCCCCATGAATTTCGCATAATCCTTTTCTTTCTGTCCCCTGAAAACATTCGGAATAAAGATTGCTGGATTTGCAATTCCAAGAAAGAGCTCACACGGATTATCAGGAAACAGATTTCGGATGGCTGCAGTGTTTTTACCGGCATTGCTATAAAAACCACCACCCTGGAACATCCACGCAGGAACACCTAGAAACGCGCCATTCGTCATAATCAAGCGTTTAATCTTTTCCTTACCGATAATTGAGTTCAGCAGATTTTCCTGATCAGTTACCGATGGTTTTTCACCCTGCAATTCCTGAACCATTTCCGCAATCAACGGGCGGTAAACCCTTGGTCGGCGCAGAAACACCCCTTTTTCCGATAATAGGGCAGCGTCCTTGCGCAGGGACCATGTCACCTGTTCATTATCTGTGTAAGGAGCCCCCAGATGGTAGACGATTTTGATATCTGTACGCATAATTATCTGCGGTCCGCTCTGGTTACTACCCGTTAGCTTATCACCTTTTCAAAGGGCACCTCAAGCCGGGTTGGAATAAGTACTACTTAGCTACGATCGTTGGCAATTCTAGTCAGCATTTTCCTGAAAAACCCGTCATTTCTCCGAGCCAACACATAACGGCAAACCCGTCGCGCCAATTCAGGGCGGCCACTATCCAGTGCCAGATTGGCCAATTCTCGTTGATAACGCGGAAAATCATGGCGCTTGCGCAACAATTTATAGAATGTTGACTGGTCCAGTTCACCCAGAATGGATTTGCGGGCGATTTCCTGCAAAATCCCCATCTGGTTTAGCGATGACCCCAGCCGATGCCCCAGCAAAGGACAACGCCAGTGGGTGACATTATCGCCGGTAAAACGTGCCGCGTGTGCAGCGTCGGGGGTGACGTAGGGGTCATACATCAAATGAACATCCGCAGCGGTTCGACTGCTGACCGATGCATCCCCATAGGGGCCAGAAAAATCGCGGCCCCAAACCTTTTTATACCGCATTTCCCAAGGCACAATTTCTTTGTCCAGCGTCGATTGCGGGCTGATTACGAACACGGTCGACCCTTTGGCCGCCGCCGAATAGGCCGCTGCACCATAGCCCCCCATCGAGGCCCCGTAGAACACCACGCGTTTGAACTGATCAAAGAAACCGCTGTCGCGCAGGCGATCAAATTCGGCCACCACGGCATCATCGCGAAACCAGGTCCAGCCGTTTGCCATCACGCCCAGCATCGACCAGCCTTCAGATTCGATAAAGGAAAACCCCCACGGGCGCCGGTCATCACGTTTTGTCATCGCGATATCAAGGTTGTCAAAGGTCACCACCAACGTATCGCCACGTGGGATATACAGGAACGAATGTTCGCCACAATCAGTGAAAAACCCGTCTTTGCCCGCCAGTTTTGTTGCAATTTTCGACCATTCACCGACAGGCTCGGTTCTGGGTTCAACCGACATCACGGCCAGCGCCGGTTTATCGCCAGTCGCCGGAACAAGGGTATTGCTACCGCCATATTCCTTTAAGAATGGATAGGTACCACTGCCCTTCTTAATGTCTATCACCAGACGCGAAAGCGGATGCAGGGATTTATCCAGCAACGGTTTGATGTGCTTGATCTTATAGTGGGTGCCAAAATTACCGATCGAGGCAATGACATCGTAAGTTTTCAGCATTTTGCGTTTGGTCACCAAACGAACGGCGGATTTATCAACACCCGCCTTTTGCAGTTTATCCTGATAGGTGTGAATAGCCCGATCCGGTTCTATAAACTTGCCATCCGAATCCATGCACAACACATCAATCCTGGTGCCATACCTATTGTGCAGTTCAATCGCCAAATCAGGCGCGCCGCCGTTGATATCGGCAAGGCTTGCCACATCGTCCAGATCCAGCGCTTTCACGATATCCGGTAGATCGAGCAAATCCGGTTCTACCGATTTCTTCGCAGCAGCAGCTATCGGAACCGGTGTGATATTGTGCCGCTTACACAACTCATCAGCATAGCACCCGTCGGCCAAGACACCGCCAAACCGTTTCGCCAGAATATTCCTGAATCGCCGCCCCCAAAAATGGATCGATAGCGTGTCTTCCTTGATCATCGCCCGCACATCGTCAGCCCGGCCGGGGATCAACAGAAAACGGCCGATGGAAAAGGGCACGGGATAAATTACATGTTTGTCCTGCGAATATTTTATCTCGCCCGTATCGGTCAAAAACCATGTCAGCGCATCCGGTCCCCAAACACCCCAGGGCATCAGTGATACATGCACCCCCTGGCCCTTGTCCTTTAATGCCTGTAATTTGACCTTTTCGTCATCACCCAGCCACGGCGGAATCGGATATTCGTCGCTGGTGAATTTCAACATAGCCTTCAGGGTTTTACTGGTTTTGGGCAGGCGCAGCACACCATTGTTTACTTGTGGTTTCTTGTCCGAAATCCAGCCGTGAAAATGTTTGCCACGTTTTATGTCCCACGGCTGACAACAAAACGCATCGGTATCGGCCCAGATGTAATCGGTCTGCTGCAACATATGCAGGCGGAAAATATCGGCGTGATATGCTGGACTGCCCGTATTGGCGTGGCGGATAATATTGTCCGAGGGCAGCACATCATTGGCATCGGCCATCCGCACCCCTTTGGGCACGTTCCCGACCTTGCCATAGGTATACAGCACCACCTCGTGACCGTGATCCAGAAAGGACTTCAGGCACAATTGTTCCATCCAGCCCAATTCGGGACCAATCCATAATGTGCCAATTGTCGGGAGGGCCATGCGATTCCTCGATACTTCAATACTTTCAGCCAGTAGATGGCTGCATTACATTACCTGCTCTATATACGTTGGGAAACATATCAATTGCGGCAAGAGGTTTGTCAACGAAAGCCCCCATCGTTTACCCCTACTGTGGTTAATGCGCCGTTTCACCGTCTTCGACTGTAAAGAAGAAATCCTCGTCCGGGTCTTTGGCTGCAATCTCGTCCGGTATGACGCTAGGTCCTTGCAAAAACACGTTGCGCCCGAACTGGGAATGCATCCGTGACAGCTTTTCCAGCTTTGGATCGGTCAGTTCCTTGTAAAAGGCTGCATAGCTGTCAGTTGCTTTCAGCTCTCTGATCTTGGCGCTGTGTTTTTCCACCGAATAGGCGTGGGCGGCAGCAATGTCCGGATCGGCCAGCAACCGGTCCATTTCCGCCCGAACGGCCGGAATCATCCGCTGGATTGACCGTTCTTCTATCGCGTTGTTGTTCATCCGGAACCAGTAAACCAACCCCTGATCGCGATCGACATGGTTCACCCGCCCACGATCCCGTTTCACAAGGAAACTTTCGGCGGACCGAACTGCGTAATGGTTCAACTGCACCAGATCATAGCCATAGGTCGTCACGGTTGAGCGCCAGCCATTGCGATACATTTCGCTGGGCATTGGCCTGCCCGAGCCGTTCACCCAGTTGATGTCTTCCCACAATTGCGGCTTCAAACCCTTGGGTCGATGCACCCCCATCTTTTTGAAAATCCCGACATTGTGATACAGCGTCTTGAACCCCCACGCCTGATGCGGTTTACGAATAAATTCCTCGGCGCAGCGGGTGAATTGATCAATGATCAAACCATCCTTGAAGGCGTGTACGTCGTTGTTGCCAAACAACCGCCAAGTCAGCGAAATCATATTGGCATTGCCGATCGCCCCATACAGCGCGTTCAGCGTACCATCGCCACATTTGATGTCGATAAATTCGTCCACATCCATGCAGATCAACCAATCGGCGTTCTTCACCATCGGCTCGTTATCGGCGGCCTGCAACGCGGCGTGTTGCGGTTTCAGGCCGGATTCGCGGAACGGGTTTTCGCGATGCTGCACCAACCCCTTGCCTTGCAGCATCTGCAACAAGGTATCGGTGCCGTCGGTGCAATCGTTTGTATAGACCAGAAAATCCTGCACCCCGATCACACGGTGATAGGCCAGCCATTCCAGAATAAAAGGGCCTTCGTTTTTCATCGTGGTGACAATGCAGGTGCGGGTTTCGCCCTTCTTGCGTTTTTCGGCGTTTTCCTCGGGCGTGCGAACGGGTTTGTAGTTGAAAATATCTTGCGACATCTCCAGCAGATGCCTATCCTCGATCAGGCTGGTTTTGGGCACAATTTTCGACACGGTTTCAGTCGGATGACGCAGGGCCATACACCGCAAATACGGCGCTGTTTCATCCGCAGCGGGCGGCGCGCCCACCACGCGGATCAGGCGCCAAACGGTGTTTTCCTTGGCCACCGCAGGTGCCACGCACCACCGTTTGCGCGTTCCTTTGGCATCAAACTGGCGGCAAATATGATCCCCGAACCGCGCCGGTTGGTTCGGCCGCACACGCCACGGATAAATCTGGTGACCGTCCAGCTGGATACAGCCATGACTGGCCTTAGTGGCGCGATCAAACACATTTGGCCCTTTGCGTTTGACCAGCAGGTCATACATCTCGATCGTCATCACGGCGCGGGCGGTATTCAGAAAACGGGCACGGGCCAGCTCAAACAGCTGCAATTCGCCCAGCGGTGATGTCCACGGATCGGCGGGCGGAATCTCCATCCTGTCCTTGCCCGGCGCACCGGGTACATTATAGGGGTGTGCTTCGGGCGGCAGATCGGGTTTGCCCAGCGGCACAGGTGAATCCAGCAAAACAAGCCGTTTCAGCCCTTTGATCTTGGATGCTTTGTTTTTCAGTTTGTTCGCATAGGGTTTATCACTTCCCGGTTGGGCGCGATCCAGTATCAACGCGGCGTTCATTTCGTGGTGTTCGACGTGGTATTCCAACCAGTCCAGCGTGGTTTCCAGCGTCTCGCCATTGCGAATGGCAAACCCCACGTTCAACCCTTCGAACAGGTCGGTCTCCACCGCGCTCGGCACAGCTTCGATATCCGCCTCGCCAACGGAAACCGAAGCCGTTGCATCTCCAGTCATGGTGCAAGTCAAAATCGGCGCATTGCCCACACTGCGCATATCAATGATCTCGGTATCTTTTCCGGCCCGAAATTTATCCATTGGCGTATTGGCAGCAAAAAACAACCGCGCACCATCCGGCGTGGCAATGGCCTCTAACAAAGTAACATCACCGAAGCGTTGCACATTCAGGGTGCGTTTCTGGAACATGCCGTTATTAGCCATCGTTTTGTATTGCCTTCAAATAGCGGTCGATCTGTGTGCGGTATAATTCATATGCGGGTGGTTTGCTGTCGCCACAAATCGCCAAGTGCCAGAATAATTCGACATTATCCTGATCCTCGACCATCTTTTGAAACCTGGATTGGTAGGCCAAATAGGAATTTTTATGCAAGTTAGAGACTGATTCAATCTCCATTAGCTCTTGCAGCTTTGCCTTGGTGGCGGGCAACATTTGCAGGATGCTGTCGTCTTCAACCGTGTTGAAATTCCGCTCGATCCAATAACCCAACCCGATTTCACGGTCCGTCCGGTTGGGCAACCCGCGCGCGCGTTTCACCATAAAGGATTCCGCCGAGCGCAGCGAATAATGATTCAGCTGCACCATCGCATTGCTAACCCCGACGCCAAACAGGTTGATCCGCGCGTCCTTCTTCGCAAACCATTCCGGCAAAGGGTTGCCGCCCCCATCCACCCAGTTCGGTACGCGGTCCTTGTTTCGCTTGGGGCGATGCACCCCCAGCTGTCGAAACGCGGCAGGCCGAAACAGGGATTTGAAAAAATGCGTAGTAGGCAGCCAGTTGCCAAGCGGGGCCGCGCGGGTGAAAGTTTCGATTGTCAGGGCATCCAGCATTTCGATCTGCCCCGCATTGCCAAACAGCCGCCACGGCATTGCCACCGCATCCGTGCCTTCGGGCAGCTTCGCAATCATGTCCTGCAAACTGGCCAGCGGTGGGCGCAGGTTGATAAATTCATCGCTATCCGTGATCAGAACCCAATCCGCATCCGCCACCAGCGGATGGTCCCCCGCATGCTTCAGCGCCTGCCATTGCACCGTACGTTTGCCACTGGGCGTTTGCCGGATATGTGTCACTAATCCGGCCGTTTCCAGCGCATCCATGATCAGATCGGTGCCATCGTCACAGTCATTGGTATAGATCAGGAAATGCCCGACCCCCGCCGCCAGATGGTGGGCGATCCATTCCAGGCAATGCGGCCCTTCGTTGCGCATGGATGTTATCGCAAGGATATTCACAAACTGCCCTTAATAACCAATCACTTACCCCATAATCGGGGTTTTAGCCGTCTTTGTCTATGCGCATGTCTTTGCGACCAATGGAAACATAAGCCTTAAACCCGGCGCGTTTGGCATCTTTGGGGCTGTAGACATTGCGCAGGTCGGCCATACGGGCTGTGTTCATCTTGCGGGCCATGCGTTTCAAATCCAGTGCGCGAAATTCATTCCATTCCGTCAGAATCACCACCACATCAGCGTTATGCGCGGCCTTATAGGCATCCTCGACCCAGTGAACACCGGGCAGCAGATGTTCGGCCTCGCGGTGGCCTTGGGGATCAACCGCTCGTACCTTGGCCCCGCCACCGACCAGCGCCGGCACGATGGTTAGCGCAGGGGCATCTCGCATATCGTCTGTATTCGGTTTGAAGGTCACACCCAGAACGGCAACGGTTTTGCCATTCACACTGCCGTCGCACAGGTCCATCACCTTGTCGATCATCCGGCGCTTGATTTCGTCGTTCACCTTGATCACCGTTTCGGTGATCTGCATCGGCACCGCATGTTCCTGCCCCATCCGCGCCAGTGCGCTGGTATCTTTGGGGAAACACGATCCGCCATACCCCGGACCGGCATGCAGGAATTTATCGCCAATCCGGCCATCCATACCCATGCCCTTAGCCACGTCTTTGACATCGGCCCCTGTTCGTTCGCACAGTGCGGCGATTTCGTTGATAAAGGTGATTTTGGTCGCCAGAAACGCGTTGGCGGCATATTTGATCATCTCGGCTGATTCCAGATCGGTATAGACCACCGGAAAATCACGCAGCGACAGCGGGCGGTAAATATCGCCCATCACTTCTTTGGCGCGGTCGCTGTGCAGGCCAACCACCACGCGATCCGGCCGCATGAAATCGTCAATCGCCGCCCCTTCACGCAGGAACTCGGGGTTCGAGGCCACATCGAATTCCGCATCCGGGTTGGTCTTGCGGATTACCCGCTTGACCTGCCGGTTGGTGCCCAGCGGCACAGTCGATTTGGTGACAACCACCGTATAGCCGGTCAGCGCATCGGCAATTTCCTCGGCTGCGGCGTAGACATAAGTCAGATCGGCATGGCCATCCCCGCGGCGCGTCGGCGTGCCAACAGCGATAAACACCGCATCGGCATCCGCCACTGCCGCCTTTAGATCGCCGGTAAAGGAAAGCCGCCCGTCACGGACGTTTTTCGCCATAAGATCATCCAGACCCGGCTCGTAAATCGGCACCTCGCCACGTTCCAGCATGGCAATTTTATCGGGGTCCTTGTCAACGCAAACCACGTCGTGCCCAAAGTCGGAAAAACAAACACCTGACACCAGCCCGACATACCCTGTGCCAATCATCGCAATACGCATTACCAAGTCTCCGAAAAAGTTATGGGCCGTGGTATCGCATCCGACACTGCCACGACAAGGCAAATATCGCCGGCTTACATCCCCAACACATCACGTTTGCGCCGCAACAGGTTCATCGTGTGGACCAATGCAGCGGTAATTTCGGGTTCCGACAGGGCATGGCCGGACATGGGAATCATTTGCAGATCGGCCTTTGGCAATGCCTGCGCAACCGTCCACGCCGAAAGGGGCGGGCAGATCATGTCAAACCGGCCCTGAACGATCGTTGCCGGAATATGCGAAATTTTATGCAGGTTTTGTTCGATCCAGCCATCATGTTCCAGAAATCCGCCGTTAAAGAAATAGTGGTTTTCCAGCCGTGAAAACGCCAGCGCATATTCGGCCGGGGATTGGGCAGAGGGGCCATTGCTGATGATCGAGGCAAGGGCATTTTCCCAAGCGGCCCAAGTGCGGGCAAAGGCAATCTGAGTGTTACGATCTTCGCCAAACAGACGCTCGTGGTAAGCGGCAATCAGATCATCCCGTTCCGAGATCGGCACCATTTTGGAAAAATCTTCCCACAGGTCAGGCCAGAAAGCCCCAGCCCCGCCACCATAAAACCAGTCCAGTTCGCGCTGTGTCATCAGGAACACCCCACGCAGCACCAAATAGGCCACGCGGGTCGGGTGGGTGATGGCATAGGTCAGCGCCAGCGTGGCCCCCCAACTGCCGCCAAACACCAGCCAACGGTCAATTTCCAGCGTTTTGCGAATCTGCTCGATATCGGCCACCAGATGCCATGTGGTATTATTCTCGACATCCGCATGCGGGGTCGAACGCCCGCACCCGCGCTGGTCAAACAGGATGATCCGGTAAACCGCAGGGTCAAAATAGCGGCGCATCGCGGGGCTGCAACCGCCCCCGGGGCCACCATGAAACACCACCACAGGCACGCCATCGGGGTTGCCGCATTGCTCGACATAGATGCGATGGCCATCGCCTACATCCAGCATCCGCGTATCAAACGGTGCGATTTGCGCAAAAAGATAGTGGGATGCGCTTTTTTGCCCTGCGTTCCTGTCCATAAAAGGCCTATATAGGTTTCGTGACCCCCTTAATTGATCACATGGAGTTCAGAATGCAAGCCGCGCAAACAACAGTTGACCCCGCAGAAGTCGCCAAATTCGAGGCAATGGCGGCGGAATGGTGGGATGTGAACGGGAAATTCAAGCCGCTGCACATGATGAACCCCTGTCGGCTGGATTATATCACACAACAGATTGCCGCGCAGTTTGACCGCGACCTGACAGGGCCGGAACCTTTCAAAGGCCTGCGTCTGATTGATATCGGGTGTGGCGGCGGTCTGCTGTCCGAACCAATGGCGCGGCTTGGCGCCGAGGTTGTGGGTGCCGATGCCGCCGAAGGCAACATTCCGGTGGCGCAGATTCATGCCGAACAGCAAGGGCTGGACATTGATTACCGCCACACGACCGCCGAAGCGCTGGCCGAGGCAGGCGAACAATTCGACGTGGTGCTGAATATGGAAGTGGTCGAACATGTGGCCGATCCGCTTGCCTATCTGACCGCTTGCCAGCAGTTGCTGAAACCTGGCGGATTGATGATATGTTCCACCATCAACCGCAATCCCAAAAGCTATATGGTGGCAATCATCGGCGCCGAACATATC
>WFNH01000038.1 GCA_015488685.1 Marinosulfonomonas sp. | reverse complement strand
TCTCGACCAGCTTCTTTGTGAGTTTTCCCGCCAAATGCGCCATTCAATAATACCACTCTTCATACCACACAGTGAAAATATATCAGGATAACTGAAAGAAAGTCAGTAAGATTGATATGGCCGATATTCCCAGTAAAATATGAGGTATACCCACATGAAAGCAATTCAATGAAAGTATGGGAAAAGGGGTGGTGGCGGACAGACAGGGATTCGAACCCTGGAGACGGTTTCCCGCCTACACACTTTCCAGGCGTGCGCCTTCGACCACTCGGCCACCTGTCCGTTGCCGCTGTTATAGCTTGAGAATTTCCAAGCGCAAGAGGCGAGTTTTTCTTTCTACATCTTGAAAGAGCGCAAGCTTACCCTAGGTAAATACCAAGAAAACGGGCCTCGGTTTCGGGGTTCCTCCGTAATCGCAACAAAGCGATACGAGATCATCATTCAAAGGAACGAAAAAATGGAACAGACAACTCAAAACAAAGGAATTCAAGGGGGATTTGTCGCCCTTGGTGTTCTGAAACCAAAATGGGGATGGGTGCTGCTTAGCGGACTGGTAACCGTCCTGTTCGGCCTGTTGGCCTTCTGGATTCCGCTGGGGGCTGTATATGCCATGACCCTGTTGTTCGGAGCCTATGCGATGGCGGACGGGGTATTGTCAATCATTGCGGCGGTGCAGGGCAAAAACAGCAATAACGGAAATTTTTGGCCCCTCGTATTGCGCGGTGTGCTTGGGCTGTTTGCCGGTGCAATCGTTTTAATCCTGCCGGGACTGTCGGCTGTGTCACTGGTAATTTTTGCCTGGACCATGCTGGCGATCTGGTCGATCGCAACAGGAGTGCTGGAACTGGCCGCTGCAATCCGTTTGCGTAAAGAGATCGAAGGCGAATGGATAATGGGCCTGTCCGGCCTGATCAGTCTGGCGCTGGGGATCGCCATTCCGATTGTATTGTGGGGCAACCCTGCAGCCGGAATCGTTACGATGGGCTGGATGATCGGGTTTTATGCGCTGCTGCATGGCGTGCTTGAAATCGCGTTGGCGCTAGCCTTGCGCAAGCTGACAAATCAGGCCTGATATCAAAAAGGGGCGCTGCTACATAGGCGCCCCTTTCTTTTTGTGTTGATCAATCAGTCTTCCAGATCATTGCTGTTTGCGACAATTTTCTGCAACACCTGCTGGTCATCCTCCCCTTCGATCCGCCCCAGCAAGTCGCGGCGCATGTGATAGGTCAGAACGGCAACGCTCTGCATAACCTGCGCCTGTTCCGCATCACTGATCGCCTGATCCTTGGTCGAGTCATCCAGACGCCGCAACACATCGCTAAACTGGCCAATCACATCCGCACTGCCGATCATCGCCAGCTTGTGGTTCAGCACCCGTAATTCCGCGACTCCTTCGGGATCCAGCCGCCCTTTTTCGACGATATCCCCGATATGATCGATCAGCGCCATATAGGTTGTGCTTTTCTGATCCAAAAGCAGCACTTGCCCTTCTTTGCGCAATTCCAGTTCGGTTTGCTGGTTCAGCAACAGGGCCGTGATCAGAATGGTGGCAATTGCCCCCAGAAACACCAACAACAATTCCTGACTGAAGGGGAAACTGTCACTGACTCCGTAAAGCAAACGAAAGGCAAAATACCCCGCCACCATAGCAACGATATACAGGAGCAAAATAACCTGCCTTTTTTCAAACATCTTTTTCATGGAAACCCCCGGGTAATAATAACAAAATACGACTGGCAGAATTGCCCGCTTGCATCTAGGTTATGCATCTTCCGGCTTGGGCCGCAAGGCCTCGGGATTGCGCAGCCAGACATCACGTTGGGCAAAGGGTATCTCGATCCCTTCTTCGGCAAAGCGGCGCGCGATTTCGTGGTTGATGTCGGATTTCACGCTGAGCTTCCAGTTTACATCGCGCAGGATGGCGCGAATTTCGAAATCCAGTGAATCCGCCCCGAACCCCTGAAAGATGATCGAGGGTTTGGGATTGGCCAGCACCATCGGATGCGCTTCGGCAATTTCGCGCAGCAGGCCTTCGACCATTTTGGTATCGGTGCCATAGGCCACCCCGACCGGCACAATCACCCGCCCGACCGAATTGCCACGGGTCCAGTTGGTCACCACCCCCGACACAAGGTCCGAGTTGGGCACGATCACGTCGGTGCGGTCAAATGTTTCGATCCGGGTCGAGCGCACGGAAATATCCCGCACATAGCCCATCTTGCCGCCAACTTCGATCCAGTCACCTTCGGAAATGGGGCGTTCAATCAGAAGGATGATGCCGGATACAAAGTTGGATACAATGTTTTGCAGGCCAAACCCGATGCCGACCGACAGCGCACCGGCGACAATGGCCAGCGATGACAGGTCGATCCCCGCTGACGTGATTGCCACCACCGCCGACAGGAATATCCCGATATAACCAACGCCGGACACGATGGCATTGCGCCCGCCCACATCCATTTTGGTTTTTGGCAAAACCGTGGTGCGCAAAGTGCCCTGTATCAGACGGGTTATCATATACCCGATTGTGAAAATAACCGCAAAGGCCAGAAACTCTGACGGGGATATCCGCGCGCCCCCAAAACTAAACCCTTCCTGGAACCGCGCCCACAGCTCGGTTAAGTCCGTAACTCGGGCACCCCAGATCAATGCAAAAACAGGTGTCGAGGCCAACACCAGAATAAAACCCAGCAGAACAGGAATAAGGGCTTCTCGTGCTTTTTCCTCACTGCCAATTACCAAACCGTATATTTCCAGGATCATACGTTGCAGGATCAGCAATAACGCCAGCAGCCCAAGGGACATTACTGTCGGTAAAACTATTGCCTGCCCTGCCTGGAAATAACCGATTGCCGCCAGTAATGGCCCGATAATAGCCAGCACCAGGATGATCCGGCTTAGATAGTATATAATTCTATTCCGATAGGTTCGTTCTTCGCCTTCAACCTTTTCGTTCAGGACATGCAGACGCAGAAGTTTTGATATCCGTAAAAGAGCATAACCGGATAGAACCAACAGCGGAAAAATAACAACAATTCGCGCCTCGACACTCCAGTTATCAAAGCTGGCGACAGACCGCACCATATTGTGCAATCCAATTAGCAATCCCAAGGACGCGCTATAGAAACGCCCTTTTCTCCTTTGGGGAGGGGGCAAATTCAACGGCGGTGTAATGAATTCACTCTTTGGGAAAACCCGTCCGCCTAACCAGCGGCCAAGTAGGAAAAATATCCCCAGACCTAGAAATGATGACAAAAGCACATCACTGCGCACACCAATCATCTGGGTGGCATAGATGGATTCCACCAGCGCCAATAACCCGATCAGAGGCACCACCACCTGCGCAATCGACAGAAAAAATGCCATGCTCCAGCGGGCCGGCGTGCGTTCCTTTGTCTGCATCGAAAAGGTTAGTTTTTCCATCCAGTGCCGGCCACGGCCCAGCAACAGCAAGGCCACGATAAGCAAAAACACGATTTGCGGCAGCTTTGCTTTTAACTGAACCTGTTGCGCAGGGCTGGACCAGGCATCGGTCAGTTCTTTGCGAATGGCCTTGAACGAGGATTGCAGCGCCGCAATCCCCTTGCTCCAGTAAACCGGATTAAGCGGTGAAACGCCAAGTTCCAGCAGCGCATCGGCCTGACGGGCGCGGATGATCTGATCTATCCCGCGGATCAGCCCGTCAGCCTGACTATAGGCCACCTCGGCCGATTTCACTGGGGCCTGCAACTGGGCCAGCCGTTGTTCCAGATCTTTGCGCTGGTTGGCGATTTCCGGCGTTTCCTCGCCGCTTTCGGGTTTCGGGCCAAGGGCCGTAATCTGCGCCTGCAATGTATCAATTGCGCTTTTGTTTGTAGTTTGCGCCGCCAGAAACTTGTCACGCCATTCAACAAGCTGGCCGCGCAATTCCTCAAGGGCTGCGGTTGACGCCCGCCCCGCATCAATCGCCTCTTCTGCACGTTTCGCCGTCTGCTCCCATGCGGACAGGGTGTTCGTTATCGTTTTCTGATAGCTTCCGGAACCGGAACGCCCGTCCCCCTGCCCCGCATCCTCGGCCATGCCCTGAAAGCCGGCAAGCACCAGCGCAAGAACCGCAATTATCCGAAACACATACCGCATCAGTCCTGAAACACCTTTGGTAGATCACGTGGGGCACGGTCCAGCCATTCAGGCACCGGCAAATCCTTTTCGCGCAAAAAATCGGGGTTGAACAGTTTGGATTGATAACGCGTGCCATAATCGCACAGCATGGTGACAATCGTATGCCCCGGCCCCATTTCCCGCGCCATGCGGATGGCCCCGGCAATGTTGATGCCGCTGGACCCACCCAGCACCAAACCTTCGTTCTGCACCAGATCAAAGATGATCGGCAGCGCCTCGGTATCGGGGATGCGGTAGGCCATGTCGACCGCCAGCCCTTCAAGGTTCTTGGTGATCCGTATCTGGCCGATGCCTTCGGCAATCGAGCCGCCTTTGCTGGCCAGTTCGCCCGTGGTGTAATAGCTGAACAGCGCTGCACCCTCGGGATCGGCAAGGCCGATTTTCACGTCTTTGGATCGGTCACGCAGCCCCTCGGCCACACCGGCCAAGGTGCCGCCAGAGCCGACAGCGCAGATAAAGCCATCAACCTTGCCATCTGTCTGTTGCCAAATTTCCGGTGCGGTGGTTTCCACATGGGATTGGCGGTTGGCCACATTGTCAAACTGGTTGGCCCAGATCGCGCCATTGGGTTCGGATTGCGCCAGTTCTTCGGCCAAACGACTGGAATAGCGCACAAAATTATTCGGATTGCGATAGGGGGTGGCAGGTACCGGCACCAGTTCAGCCCCCGCCAGTCGCAGCATATCCATCTTTTCGCGGCTTTGGGTTTCAGGGATCACGATCACCGTTTTGAACCCCATCGAGGCCCCGACCAGCGCCAGCCCGATGCCGGTATTGCCTGCCGTGCCTTCGACAATCGTGCCGCCGGGCAACAGATCACCACGCGCGATGGCATCCTTGATGATATACAGCGCTGCGCGGTCCTTGACCGATTGGCCGGGGTTCATGAATTCGGCCTTGCCCAGAATTTCACACCCCGTGACCTCGCTGGCCGCATTCAGGCGGATCAACGGGGTGTTGCCGATCGATTGTTCCAGATTTTCGCAAATATCCAAAGCGCGTGCCTTTTTATGACTTACTCTATGTCTATGCAGGCGGCGGGGGGTATTCAAGCGCCACTGCGCAGCCGGTCACGGTTTCTTGCAAGCCAGTTGGCAGCAAATACCAGCGGCAGGTTGTTGGCATCGCCGGAATCCATCAATTGCATCAATTCATCAAAGCTCAGGATATGGCTGTGAATATCCTCGTTTTCCTCAACCTCGCCCCTGTTGGCGCCACCCTGCCCCGTCAGATCGCAAATCCCCAGAAAAATGTAGTAATATTCGCTGGACGCGCCGGGGGATGGATAGGTTTGGGCCATCGGGATCAATTCACTTAACGCCAGCCCTGCCTCTTCGACCGTTTCGCGACGCGCGGCCTGTTCGGGGGTTTCGCCCGTATCAACATGCCCCGCGACAGGTTCCAGCACCCACGGGTATTGCGCCCCGCGGGCAAAAGGGCCAAGGCGGAATTGTTCCACCAACAAAACACGATCCAGCACAGGATCATAAGGCAACACGATGGCCACATCGAACCCGATAAAACTGGCACGATCCAGAAGGTTACTCATCTCGCCGTTGAACTGGCGAAAGCGGATGTCGAATTCCCGCATGGCAAAAAAATTGCTGTAAGCGATGCGGTCACTCTCGACAGACACATCTTTGCGGCTGCGCGGGGACCTTGTTACAGGCTTGCGAATATCCGTCCGCCCCCGCAAATAAGACGCAGCGCGGCGGCGGATGGCGGGGAACCGGTGCGCCAGTTCTTCTGCCGTAATCAGGCCGAAATACTGCATCGCCTCTTGTGCGGCCAGCACTGTCATATCGCCCCACTTGGCCTGCCATTGTTGCATATTCCATAGGGCACCACGCGGCTGCGGCTGTGCCGGGAAATAGACTTGTGCCATCTTGGGACCGTTATCGGTATCGACCTTTAGCGGGTGCAGATCATATTCGAACCCACCTTCATAATAATCCAGCCGCGCAATATCATCCGGTGTTAATCCGGTAACCAAAAGCCCATTTGCAATCGCCCCGTTTTGGGCTTCAATAAATGGATAGGCGGCCCTGTTGACCCAATACACAGCATGATCCGCTAACCTTGCAGCAGCGGCCTGCTCTGGCTCAAGCGCGTGCCCAACTACCGTTTCCAACAAAGGAATGTGTGCCAACGTGCCGTAAAGGAACAGATTTTTCATATTTATGGCCAGCGTTTTGCAACCGCCCCACAAAACCACCCCCCGAAAGCGCCAAAGACAAGTGCAGTGATTATGATTGCCGGAGTTGCAATCATAACCGCATAATCCATCATGATCTGGAATACATTGACCACAGCCTCGACCGGTCCGTCGTACCGCATCTTCATGGACTGGCTTAGCATTTTCGCCAGCGCATAGAAAAACACCCCCCAAAAGAAAATGGCAACAGCTGTGGTAATCCCTGCGCCCAACGGGCCACTAGGGCTTCTGGCCACTGCGGGTTTCATCATGACCCAGCCCAGAATAGCCCCCAGAATTGCATTGTAGATCGAAAACCCGCCCGGATTGGTGCCTTCCGGCATTAAGGGGATTATCATTTCCGAAACCACCCAACCCATTGCCGCAAAGACAACAAATCCGGCCAAACGTATTGCTGAGGGCATTGCTCGTTACTCCGTTAGACTTTCTGCGCGGATAATCCCCGCCCTAAAGCGTCTGGTCAAGCGCTGTGATCAGCTTGTCGATTTCTGCTTTGGATGTGTAATGCACAAAGCTCAATCGCAAAACGCCCTTTTCAGGGTCAATCCCCTGTGCCTGCAAGGCCCTGACGGCGTAAAAATCGCCCCCGCCTGCCATAATTCCCAGCGGTGCCAGCGCGGCAGCAGCGGCTTCGGCATTGCCCTCCAGTTCCACCGCGATCGTCGGGGCGCGTCCCTTGGCCTGTGTCGGACCCAGCAGGCGCACGGAATTCTTCTGCGCCAGATAATCCAGCAGCGGTTGCATCAATTCTGTTTCCGCGCCGCGCATCAGCCCGTGCACCGCTTTGGCACGTCCGGCAGCATCCGCCGACCCGTCAAAGTGATGCGCATATAGCTGGTCCACATAATCGGCCATGCCCGCACAGGCCGCGACCTGCGCATGATCCGGCCCCGCAGGGGTGAAGCGTTTATAAAGGCAAGGCGCATTGAAATAATGCCCCTGATTGGGCAGCTCCATCCCCAACGCGCGGCGGATCACCATGATACCCTGATGCGGCCCATAGGTTTTATAGGCTGAAAACAGGTAGATATCCGCGCCTATTTCATCAACATTAACAAAGCCATGCGGGGCATAGCTAACCCCGTCCACACAGGAATAGGCGCCGTTTTCCCGCGCTACTTTGCATATCGCGGCCACATCGTTGATTTCCCCCACCACGTTCGAGCAATGCGGAAAACACACCAGTTTCACCTTGCCATCCAGCAGCTTTTCCAGATCAGCGGTGTCCAGATGGCCGGTTTCAGGGTCCATCTGCCATTCGCGCACCTCGAACCCCTCTTCGGCCAGACGCCGCCACGGGCCGGTGTTTGCCTCGTGATCCTGATTCGTGACGATGATCGCATCGCCAGGTGTCAAATGCTGCCGAAACGCCTGTGCCAGCACATAAGTATTCTGCGTGGTCGAGGGGCCAAAGGACAATTCGTCCGTATCCACCCCCATCATTGCCGCCAGACGCGCGCGCGCCTCGTCCATCTCGGCCCCGCCCAGACGCGATGCCTCGTAGGGCGCATAGGGCTGCACCTTGCGGCTGTGATAGAACCGGAACAGGCGGTCCAATACGGGCTTGCAAGTATAGCTGCCACCAGCATTTTCAAAAAACGCCTGCCCCTGCAATGACGGTTCCTTGAACGCAGGGAACTGGTCCCGCACAAAATCAGTGTCTAGCGCCTTTTGCATTTCATATCCTCAAAAGTATCAGAATTTCCCCGACCTTGGGGGGAATTCCCGATCTTGTAAATGCAAAATCAAACCCTTGGCCTATTTCCCACAGCTCAGATCAACAACGGTGCGCGCCGCCGGATACATTTCTTCGGCAGCACATCCCGTGCGCGCCCGCACCATCAGCCCGCGCGCGGTGGCGGCCAGCATCATCGCCAGATCTTCGGCAGTCGGGCTGGCGGGGATCTGGCCCTTGTCCTGCGCCCGTTGCAGCCGTTCCTTCAGCGTGTTTTCCACCATCCCGAACCGCCCCGCCAGCATGTCACGCATGTTCTTGTTGCTGCCCGCCGCATCGGCCAGCGCCACGGCAATCAGACAGCCCAGCGTTTCGGGGTCTTTGGTGGCAAAATCAATCAACCCGGTGAAAAACCCGTTCAGGTCGGCGTGCACATCGCCACTGCCCTCCAGTTTATCCATCACCGAGGCAAAGCTGACCTCGCCGTAATGGGTAATCGCTGCCTTGAACAGCCCTTCTTTGTCGCCAAACAGTTGATAGAGCGTGGCGCGCGGCACATGCATCGCCTCGCTTAACATCCCGATCGAGGCCCCGGCATAGCCATGCGTCCAGAAAACCCGCATCGCGGCGTCCAGTGCAACGGCCTTGTTAAAACCACGGGGACGCCCGCGTGGGCGGCTTTGGGGGATATGATCACTTATATTTGAACTCATCGTTCTATTATTAACTGGCTATGGGCGGCTGCGCAATATATGAAACGATCATTCTGTTAATCAAAAGGACTCAGCCATGACACGCCTACCTCTGCTCGACATAACCCCTGTGACCCCCGAAACCGCCACTGAATCTGTGGCCGCGATCCTGAAGAATACTCAATCCAAACTGGGGTTTATCCCGAATATGTATGGTTATATGGGCGCCCTACCCGGCGTGCTCGAAGGGTACATGGCCGCCTATACCAGCTTTCGAAATAACGCCGGTTTCACACCACCAGAACAAGAAACTGTGTTTCTAAGTGTAAGCGCCGTGAACGGCTGCACCTATTGCATGGCCGCCCATTCGATGATTGCCGACAAGGTTTCAAAAGTGCCGGCGGGCGATCTGGCCGCTCTGCGTGACGGCACCCCCCTGCCCGATCCGCGCCTGAACGCGCTGGCCACATTCACCCGTATCATGGTCGAAAAGCGCGGGATGCCGGAGAAATCCGAAGTGGATACGTTCCTTGCCGCCGGATTTACGCCGAAACATGTGCTGGGGATCGTTCAGGCCATTGCCTGCAAGACCTATTCGAATTTCGTGAACCATCTGGCGGCCACCGAAGTGGACGCGGCCTTTGCGGATTACAAAGTCACCGCATGACGTAAAAAGCCCCGCAAAACAGGCGGGGCTTTTCCTTTCAATAATTTATTAAAATCCTAACTGTTAG
>WFNH01000037.1 GCA_015488685.1 Marinosulfonomonas sp. | reverse complement strand
GCAATCAAAGCCGCCCCCAACCCAAGCGCCCCCATCACCCGCCAGAACGGAGTCAGATAGCCGTTTTCAATGCCGTATTGCACGAAAAATACCCCCGCCAGCGCCATCGAAAGCGCGGCAACTGCCAAAAACCAGTTGGCCTGTAACCAGTCCATCAACGCAGCTGTTTTTTCACGATTGAAGACAAATGCGCGGGGTTGTGCGGGCTCTGGTATTGGCGCGGGTTTAGGCGCAAAATCGGGCTTGTCTATCTCGGCCGGCTTCCAAGCCGTGCTTTTCGGGGCCACATCCTTGATTGTCACCGGCTGTGGTTCCGGGCGTATTTCGCCCTCGGGCTGGAGTGGAATAACCGCTTCCGGCCTATCCCCGGCCTGCAATCCGTCCAAACGGTGTTGCAGCGCGTCCACCCTTTTCTTCAGCTTCAGATGGCTGAACAGCAGATAAAGCGCCAATAATAACGTCGGAATAACCAGTTCCAAAACGAAACCCCCAATTAACAAACTATTACCCCAGCCTACCCGCGCCCGAACAGCCCCGCAAGCGCCCGTTTGACCAGCCCCGTCACCGCAGGGCGTTTGGTGTTGATAAAGGGCAGCGGGCGGCAAACCTCCATCGCCGCCACTCCGACCCGTGCGGTCAACGCACCATTGATCACCCCCTCGCCAAACCGGCGCGATATTTTCGACAACACCCCGCCCCCCGCGATTGAATGGATCAGGTCATCGCCCACCGCCACAGCGCCCGTGGCCACCAGATGGGTCAGCACGCTGCGGGTCAGCCGCCAGTTGCCGATCACGCCGGAACGCCCGCCGTAAACCTCGGCAATGCGGCGGATCATCCGCAGGTTTGCGGTTAGCGCCACCGCCACATCGGCCAGCGCCAACGGCACAATCGCCGTGACTGTCGCGACCGACCGCGCGGCGGCCTCGATTTCCTTCACCGCTTGTGCATCCAGCGGTTTGACCACCTCGGATTCCGCCAGCGCCAGCAAGCCGTCAGCGTCAAACACATCGCCCTTGCGCTCGTTAAAATTAGCCCGCCCCCAGTCGGTATCCTCGCGGCCCGCATAAAGCGCCATCAGCCGGTCCGTCACATCCCGCGCGGCCTCCAGATCGCCCGAGGCCAGCGCCGTCCCCGCCGCCCGATGCACACGATCCAGCCGTTTCAGGCGCGCAAATCCAAGGGCTTCGCGCAGCGCCATCACCGTGAGCACCGCCAACAGCAACACCGTCAGCCCCAGCGCCAGATAGCCCAGATAGGTATTGCGCGCGATCATGCCGGTAACAAAATCCCACGCGGCGACCGACAGGGCGAACCCGCCCAGCGCCACCACCAGCGACCAGAACCAGCGGGCCAGCCGTGACGGTTTGCGCGCCGCGATCTGCGCCAGCGTCTGCATCGCATGCCCTGTGGGCGCAGGGGCATCCGGCACCGGCGGCGCGGTGGCGGGGGTGATGTCGGGTGCGTCCTGTTCCAGTTCGATCAGCACCGGGCCATTTGTTTTCTTGTTCATCTCAAATAATCCCCGATCAGAAATTCCGCCGCCTTGTCCAGCCGGATATGCGGCGGCCCCTCGCCCGGCTTCAGGTGTAGGGGCACAGGCGCAAAGCTCATGATTTGATAATCCTCGCCCAGCCATTTCTGCGCCCCTTCACGGGCGGGTGATAGCAGCTTTGCCGGATCATCGGGCAATTCGCCGGGATAAAACGCCGCCTGTTTGCCGCTGTCCAGCAGGGTGCCGCGCACACAGTCCAGCCGCTTGCCGTCATGTTCGATCGTTTCCTCGACGGTGGCGCGCAGGGCGGCAATCGACATGGCCGTGGT
This sequence comes from Marinosulfonomonas sp., assembly GCA_015488685.1. Lineage (GTDB taxonomy): Bacteria > Pseudomonadota > Alphaproteobacteria > Rhodobacterales > Rhodobacteraceae > Profundibacter. The sequence goes on along the minus strand of WFNH01000037.1, from coordinate 19,583 downwards.
CAGCGCACCGGAAAAATCCGCCCGATCGCGCGCATCGCGCAGCATGGCGGTGATGATCGCGGTCAGGCGCGGGTGCTGGCGGTGGTGCAGATGATCCGCCTTGGTGGCAGCAAACAGGATGCGCTCGATCCGGTGCACTCCGAACAACGAGGCCAGAAACCCCACCTTGCCGGGACGAAAGGCCTTCAGAACATCCCCCATCGCACGGCGCATATCCTCGACCGCCTGAGGGCCGCGGTGGATGGCGCCCAGCGCATCAAGCAGCACCACTTGGCGGTCAATCTTGGCAAAATGGTCGCGGAAAAACGGCTGCACCACCTGTTTCTTGTAGGCCTCATAGCGGCGCTCCATCTCGCGCCACATCGAGCCGCGTTTGGGGCTGTCAGGCTGCGGGATCGGCGCAAAGGTCAACACCGGCGAGCCGTCCATTTCGCCAGGCAACAGGAACCGCCCCGGCGTGCAGTCGGAAAACCCCGCCTCGCGGGCGGCATTAAGATAGGTGGTGTAAACGGCGGCTAAGGCCTGCGCCTGTGTTTCACCAAACGCGGCTGCGGGGTCCACATCCTGCGCCAGAAACTCCGCCGCACATTCCCGCCCCCTGATCATCTCCAGCACGCCGACCGACCATTCGGCGTAAGATTTATCCAGCAGGCCAAGGTCCAGCAGCCATTCACCGGGGTAATCGACAATATCCAGATGCACCACACGCGGGCCAGACAGGTTGCCAAGCAAACCCGTCGGCTGCACCTTCAGCGACACCCGCAGTTGCGAAACATTGCGGGTGCTTTGCGGCCAATACGGTTGATCCGCCGTCAATGCCGCCAGATGCGTTTCATATTCAAACCGCGGCACCGTATCATCGGGCTGCGGCTGCAAATAGGCCGCCTGCACCGCCCCCGAGGCCGCGCCCAGCAATTGCGGCATCCGCCCACGATCCAGCAGATTGGCCACCAAGGAGGTGATAAACACCGTCTTGCCTGCGCGGCTCAGGCCCGTGACCCCCAACCGCACCGTGATCTCGGAACCAATCCAGCCCCCCGTTAAACCGCTTACAACCTCGGAAATCCGCAAAATCTTCCCCTAGCTTTCACCCATAAGATAGGCGTCCGAATGCCCGCTGCCTAGCCCTGCATCTTTGTTCCATAAATATCCGCGCCGCAGGCATAAAAGTTTTCTTGCCTGCGGCGCAGGTATTTAGAAAAAGAAGAAGCCAGCCCCGATTGCCAATCCACGCCTGTCACGCTACCCAAGGGCCATGCCACGTTATGCTTTGAAAATCGAATACAACGGCGCGCCGTTTTCCGGATGGCAACGCCAAAAGGGCCTGCCGACCGTGCAATTGGCTGTCGAGGACGCGTTGCGCAAACTGCAACCGGATTTTGACGGGATTCAGGCCGCAGGGCGCACGGATACCGGCGTTCATGCGACCGGACAAGTAGCCCATTGCGACATGACGCGGGAATGGGATCCGTTCCGGCTGATGGAGGCGCTGAATTACCATCTGAAACCCAACCCGGTGGCGATTGTCGATGTGGCGACAGTCACGGATGATTTCCACGCCCGCTTTTCTGCCCGCGAGCGGCGTTACCTGTTCCGGCTGGTCAGCCGCCGCGCGCCGTTGGTGCATGACAAGGGGCTGGTGTGGCAGGTGAAGCATCCGCTGGATCTGGCGGTGATGCAGCGCGGCGCGGATTATCTGCTGGGGCAGCATGATTTCACCACCTTCCGTTCGGTCGGATGTCAGGCAAAATCACCTGTCAAAACGCTGGACGAATTGCGCATTGAACAGGTTGATTACCCGCATGGCTGCGAATTCCGCTTCCATGTGCGCGCCCGCAGTTTTCTGCACAATCAGGTGCGCAGTTTCGTCGGCACGCTGGAACGGGTTGGCGCTGGCGCATGGGAACCGGAAGATGTGCGCGTTGCGTTAGAGGCGCGTGACCGCACCGCCTGCGGTCCAGTCAGCCCGCCACAGGGGCTGTATCTGGCACATGTGCATTACCCTGAATTGCCCTTTGGCGCGTAATTTGAGGCCTCCAGTGTCAGCGGCCTTCCAGGCATATCCAGAACATGTTCCACACAAGGTGCGCTGGCGATAATCCTGCCACCACGCACCGTGTTCAACCGGTGCGCCCGCAGGCGGATCGCCTCGATCGGGTCATCGGCCTGAAGACGGATGAAATTGGCGTCACAGCCCACCTCAAGCCCGTAGCCTTCAAGCCCCATGATCGCTGCCGAATTTACAGTCACCGCGTCAAAGCACCAGCGCATGTCAGCGCGGGACGACAGCTGCCCCACATGCAGCCCCATGAAGGCGACATCCAGCATGTCGGCCTTGCCCAGCGAATACCACGGGTCCATTACACAGTCCGAGCCAAAGCCAACCGTGATCCCCGCATCACGCAGTTCACGCACCCGCGTTTGCCCGCGACGTTTGGGGTAGGTGTCGTGCCGTCCCTGCAGCATGATGTTGATCAGCGGGTTGGGGATGGCGTGCAATCCGGCCTCGGCCATCAGCGGGATCAGTTTGGAGACATAGTAATTGTCCATCGAATGCATCGAGGTCAGATGCGATCCGGCCACCCGCCCTTGCAAGCCCAACCGCGTGGTTTCATAGGCCAGCGTTTCCACATGGCGGCTGAGAGGGTCATCGCTTTCATCGCAATGCATGTCCACCATCAGCCCGCGCTTTTCGGCGATTTCACACAGCAACCGCACGGATTGCGCCCCGTCCCGCATGGTGCGTTCAAAATGCGGGATGCCGCCGACCACATCGACCCCGCGGTCCAGCGCGCGGGTCAGGTTTTCCAGCGCGGTAGGGTCGCGCAAAACACCATCCTGCGGGAAGGCGACCAGTTGCAGATCCAGATAGGGCGCCACCTGTTTGCGCACCTCGATCAGCGCATCCACGCCCTTCAGATCATCATCGCAAATATCCACATGGCTGCGGATAGCGCCAATCCCCATCGCCACGGCCAGATCGCAATAGCGCAAGGCGCGCTCGATTATCTCGTCCACCGTTTGTTGCGGTTTCAACTCGCCCCACAGCGCAATGCCTTCCAGCAAAGTGCCCGAAATGTTCATCCGTGGCCGCCCCAGCGACAGCGTGGCATCCATATGGAAATGCGGGTCAACAAAGGGCGGGCAAACCAGTTGCGATTCCGCATCCAGCACGGTGTCGGCCTCGGCCTTGATGTTGCGCTCAATCGCAACGATTTTACCATCCTTGCAGGCGATGCAATGTCCCTTGCGGCCATCCGGCAGGGTGGCGTTGGTGACAAGCAGGTCAAATCGCATGGGGTGTTCCTTTTATCGGTGGCCCTTGAACCACGGATGCAGCAGGGCGCGGGGGTATTCGGCTTTTCTGGCAACGATCACCAGCGCAATAATCGACAAAACATAGGGCGCCATCAGGAATATCTGCGAAGGCACAATCGCGCCCGCCTCGGTTTGCAGGCGCACCTGAAAAGCGTCGAACATACCAAATAACAATGCACCCAACAGCGCCTTGCCCGGTCGCCAACTGGCAAAAATGACCAAGGCAATACAAATCCAACCCCGCCCGTTTACCATACCAAAGAAGAAGGCGTCAAACGCCGACATGGTCAGGAACGCGCCACCCAGCGCCATCAGCGCCGATCCGGCCACCACGGCACCTATGCGCAGCTTGTAAACCGACAGCCCCTGCGCGTTCACCGCATCGGGGTTGTCCCCCACCGCCTGCAAGGCCACGCCCAAGGGTGTGCGGTTGATCACCCACCAGACCACCCCGACCATGATCAGCGCCAGCCACGTCATGGCGGTTTGCTGAAACACCACGGGGCCAAGGAAAGGGATATCCGACAGGATCGGCACATCCATCGGCTGAAACGGGATGATACGCGGGGGCGAGGACACATCAGGCAGGATGGTGCGATACAGAAACTGCGCAACCGAGGTGGCAAACAGCGTTATCCCCAGTCCCGACACATGTTGCGACAGGCCAAGCGGCACGGTCAGGATGGCGTGAAACAGACCAAACAGCCCGCCCGCAGCGGCGGCGATAATCACCCCCAGCCACAGCGGCGCCCCGGCATAAACCGACATCCAGCCGACCATGGCACCGACCACAAAGATGCCCTCAATCCCCAGATTCAGCACGCCTGCGCGTTCGCACAACAATGCGCCCAGCACGCCGAAAATCAGCGGGGTGGCAATGCGTAAGGAGGCAACCCAGAAGCTTTCGTTCAGGAATATTTGCAGCATATCCATCATTGGCTTGCCCCCGCCTTACCCGCAAACCGGATGCGATAGCGGGCGAAAAAGCTGCCGATCAGAACCGATAGCAGCGACATAGATACCACCAGATCGGCCAGATAGCTGGAAACCCCCATGGCGCGGCTCATGCTGTCGGCCCCGACGAATACGCTGGCGACATAAAGCGCGGCAATCACCACGCCCATTGGCGACAACCCCGCCAACATCGCCACCACGATGCCGGAATAGCCGTATCCGGGGGACAGGTCGGTGGTCAAATAACCTTTCAACCCCGCAACTTCGCTAACCCCTGCCAACCCAGCCAGCGCGCCCGAGATACAGGCGACCCCCAGCAGTGTGCGGTTCACATTAATACCGGCGTGCCGCGCGGCAGCTGCGTTTTCCCCCACGGCGCGGATTTTGAAACCCCATGTGGTTTTTGTCAGCGCGATCTGTGCGATCACCGCTGCCACCAGCGCCACGATCAGCCCCATATGGATACGCATCCGCGGGATAAGTTGCGGCAGGGCCGCGTTGTCCAGAATGGGTTCGGATTGTGGCCAGCCCATGCTCATCGGGTCTTTCAACGGCCCTTCCAGCATCATCTGCACAAAGATCAGGATGATGAAATTTAACAAAAGTGATGTCACCACCTCGTCCGCGCCAAAGCGGGTTTTCAGGATTGCAGGGCCAAGCATCCCTGCTGCACCGGCTGCGGCCCCCGCGATCATCACCAGCGGAATCATCAGCACAGCTGGCCCGTCAATCAGACCCGAGCCAACCGCCACCGCCCCCATCGCACCAAGGTACAACTGCCCTTCGGCCCCGATGTTCCAAAGCCGCGCCTTGAACGCGAGTGCCGCCGCCAGACCGGTAAAGATCAGCGGCGTGGCGCGGGTCAACATTTCGGTAAAGGAAAACACCGAGCCGAAAACGCCAATGAACATCTGTTTATAGGCTTCCAGAACAGGGGCGCCCGCAAAGGCCAGCGGCAGGGCCGCCAAGCCCAGCGCCACCAATGCCGCGATCACCGGAATAGCCATCTGCACCCCGCGTGAAATATTGCCCCGTGGCTCGATCACCATCATGCCGCCTGCCCCGCCATTAACAATCCGATTGCCGCACGATCGCGCGTGTCAGCCTCGATCAACTGCCCGTCGTGCATCACCACGATCCTGTCGGCAAGGCTTAGCACCTCGTCCAGATCCTCGGAAATCAACACCACCCCAGCCCCGCGTTTACGGGCCTCCATCAAACGGCGCGCCACTTCGCCCGCCGCGCCGAAATCCAGCCCGCGCGTGGGCTGGTTAGCAAGGATCACCAGCGGTTCCTGTTCCAGCACCCGCGCCAAAATCAGTTTCTGGATATTGCCGCCCGACAACAGCGCCGCACGGGCCTCAATGCCGGGGCCGCGCACATCATAGGCTTGCACAAGTTCCTTCGCATGTTCGGCAATCCGCTTCTTGCGCAGAAACCCGCGTGTCTGCACATCGGGTGCGTCCAGCCGCTCGATAATCAAGTTTTCGGCCACGGTCATGCTGCCGACCACACCGTCATGGTGCCGATCCTCGGGGATGCGGCCGACATGGGCCTTGATCATACCCTTGGGTGTGGGCGCTGGCATCACTTTGCCCGCCACGGCGATGCCGCCCTGATCTGGGCGCTCCAATCCTGAAATGACCTGTGCCAGCGCGGATTGCCCGTTGCCAGACACGCCAGCCACGCCGACAATCTCACCGGCCCGCACACAGAGCGACACATCGTTCAATGAATTGCGGGTATTTTCGCGGCGCACTGTGACGGATTTCAACTCAAGTACCGGATCGCCCACGTCGCAGGCCTCGCGTTCGGGCAAGGCTGTTTCCTCGCCCACCATAAGGGTGGCGATCTGGTTTTTATCGGCGTCTGCCGTGATCAGTTCGCCCACTTTTTTACCGTGGCGCAACACGGCGATGCGGTCGGAAAAGGCCAGAACCTCGTGCAGTTTATGGGAAATGAAGATCACCGACAGGCCCTTATCGACCATCTTGCGCAGGGACACGAACAGGCTGTCGGCCTCTTGCGGGGTCAGCACGGCGGTGGGTTCGTCCAGAACCAGCACGCGGGCGTCGTGAAACAGGGCTTTCAGAATTTCGACCCGCTGACGTTCGCCCACAGACAGGGCGCCGATCTTTTCATCCAATGGTGCGATCAGGCCGGAATCCTGCATCAAACCTTCGATCTTGGCCCGCGCGGCGCGGCGGTGGCGGCGCAGGGACAAAAGGCTTTCGGACCCCAGCAGAATGTTATCCAGCGCGGTCAGGTTTTCGGCCAGCGTGAAATGCTGGTGCACCATCCCGATGCGTGCATCAATCGCCGCCTGCGGCTGCCCCGGTGGCAGGCGCAGGGGGGTGCCATCTTCGCAGATAATTTCGACATAGCCCGCATCCGGCGTGTAATGGCCAAACAACATGTTCATCAGCGTGGTTTTACCCGCACCGTTTTCGCCAAGCAGGGCCAGAACCTCGCCCTGATGCAGGGTCAGGTCGATGGCGTCATTGGCGATCACTTCGCCAAAGCGTTTGGTCAGACCGGCAAGGGTCAGGATAAGGGGTTTGTTCATGGGTTGGGGGTGAGGTGCCGGATTAAATCCGGCACCTGCGGCCTTTTATTTGTCGGAAACGGGTTCGTCGTTGTTCACTTTAACAACGAAAGAACCATCCAGAATTGCGGCTTCTTTGGCTTTGATGGCTTGCACCACGTCCGCCGGAACAAGGTTTTCGTCCACCACTACAGACCCGCCGCCATATTTCATATAGCTGTATTTGCCATAATCCTCGGCCTTGTAGGATCCATCGGCAACCGCTGCAATCGCGTGGTCGATGGTTGGCTCCATGTGCCACAGGGCCGATGCCAGAATGGTATTCGGATAGTCACCGGATGTGTCGATCACGTTGCCAACCGCTTTGACGCCCCGCTCGACCGCCGCATCAGAAACGCCGAACCGTTCAGCATACATCACGTCGGCACCGGCATCCATCATCGCGAACGCGCTTTCCTTGGCTTTGGGCGGATCATACCAGCTGCCGATAAAATTCACGAGGAATTTGACGTCCGGATTGGTTTCCCGCGCGCCGTCCATAAAGGCGTTCATCAGACGGTTCACTTCCGGGATGGCATAGCCCCCGACCATGCCGATCACATTGGATTTGCTGGCGGCACCGGCGGCCATGCCCGACAGATAGGCGGGCTCATGGATCCAGTTATCGAACACCGACAGATTGTCGCCCGCAGGCTCGAATGACGAGCCCATCAGGAATGCGGTGTCGGGGTAATCTGCGGCAACCTTGCGGGCAGCGCGTTCCAGACCGAAAATTTCGCCAACGATCAACTGTTGGCCCCCCTCGGCATATTCGCGCATCACACGTTCATAATCGGTGTTGGCGACGTTTTCGGAATAGACATATTCGATATCGCCGCGCTCTTCGGCGGCAACCAGCGCCTTGTGAATCCGGCTGATCCATTGTTGTTCAACCGGCAGGGTGAATATCCCTGCAACCTTGATTTTTTCGGCCAGTGCAGCACCAGCAGACATCATTGTCCCTGCCGCAATAAATGACGCTAAAACCGTGCGCCTGCTCCATGTTTTCAAAATTCCCATTGTAACCTCCCAAGTGGCAATGTGTCGCAAGGGTGGCAATGTTTTATCAATCGGTCAAGAAATTACTTGGCCTGAAAGCAAAAAACCTGTCCGGCCCCTCACTGTTTTGTGATCACTTCCGCCCTTTACCTGCCAGCGCTGGAAGCCCCTATGTGCGCATGAGGCAATTCCGTATCGGGCCCAAAATGGGTGAAATAACAGGAGAAACGAATGAGCAACGACAAACCTGAAAACAAGTCACGACGCAAAGTGCTGTTTGGGGCAGCAGCCCTGAGCATATTTCCGGCACCGGCATTGCTGGCACAGGCAAGCGGCGGGACACGGCGCAATATTTCATCCTTTCGTGTTCCGCGCTGGCAGGACCATTTCGATAATCTGAAAAACGGCGCCATTCTGGCCGATACAGTTTCGCGGATGGTGCAGTTCTGGTCCGAGGACGAAAGTGTTTACAAGCTGTATCCCAGCTCTGTGCCCATGACCGATGAATTGACCCGCCGTGGCTATACCCGCATTATCCGCAAGGTTGTCGGCCCCTCGTGGCGCCCGACCGCATCGATGAAAGCACGCAACCCCGAGTGGCCCGATTATGTCGGTCCGGGGCCGGATAACCCGTTGGGAACGCATGCGCTGTATCTAAGCTGGCAATATTACCGGATCCACGGCACCAATGACACGCGCAAGATCGGGCGGCGATCATCGAACGGATGTATCGGGCTGTATAACAACCAGATTGCCGAGCTGTTTGATCTGGCCAAGGTGGGCACACAGGTTAAACTGATTTAGAGCGTATCCAATCCAAGCGAAATCGAGCATTCACCCGACGATCCGGGACAGCGTTTGTGATAGCAAATGCGTTCGGATCGTCGGGGGAATTCAGTCTGGTTGGATTTGCTCTGGGGTTGTGCCGCGCTAGAGCGTGTCACCCCGCGCGCGCCCCTAACGGGCCGCGCGTTTTGCCTGCCGCGCAGGTATTTTGGGCAAGAAGAAGAGGAGGGTTAGCGGATGCGCTGGCCATCCTTGCCAAAGAACAGCGCCTTGGCATCGTCAAAATCAACCCCGACCTTTTGCCCGACATCAAAGCTATACTGGCCGAACAGGCGAAGGGTGATCGTGTCATCCGTATCCAGGTCCACCAACAGGTTGGTTTCCGCCCCAAGCCGTTCAATATGCGTCACCACGCCGGACAGGCGACCACTGTCAACGACCGTCAGATATTCGGGCCTGATCCCCAGCACGGCGCCTTTGTCAAATCCATAGGCTGCCGCTTTGACGAAATTCATTGCAGGCGAGCCGATGAAGCTGGCAACGAACTGATTGTCCGGATCATTATATATATCCATCGGGCTGCCGATCTGTTCAACCCGCCCGTCACGCAGCACGACGATACGGTCGGCCAGTGTCATTGCCTCGATCTGGTCGTGGGTGACATAGACCATGGCGCTGTCAATCGTGCGGTGCAGGTTGGCAATTTCGATGCGGGTGTTCATCCGCAGAGCAGCGTCCAGATTGGACAGGGGTTCGTCAAACAGAAACAGTTCGGGTTCACGGGTAATGGCGCGGCCAATCGCGACCCGCTGGCGCTGACCGCCGGACAGTTCCGCAGGGCGGCGATCAAGATAGTCGTCCAGTGACAACATTCGGCTCGCCTCGGCCACCCGCTGGGCGATCTCGGATTTGGGCATTCTGGCCTGTTTCAACCCCAGTTCCATATTCCCCTGCACCGTCAGATGCGGATAGAGCGCGTAGGACTGGAACACCATCGCGATGCCGCGTTTGGATGGCGGGGTTGTGGTGACATCGCGACCGGCAATTTCCACACTGCCCGAGGAGGCATCCTCAAGCCCTGCAATCACCCGCAACAGGGTGGATTTGCCACAACCGGACGGGCCGACAAACACCACAAATTCGCCATCTTCGACGGTCAGGTCAATGTCGTGCAAAACCTTGACCGAGCCAAAGGATTTGCAGACTTTTTCCAGTTTCAAAGCGCTCATTCCGTATCCTTCATCAATTCACAATCGCGGGTGGTGTTGCTCATTTTACAGCCCCCGAGGTAATGCCACGGATCAATTGCCGCGAGAAAATCACATAGAGCACCAGCACCGGAATGATCGCCATCGACAGCGCCGCCAGAACCGCGTTCCAGTTGGTGACGAACTGACCGATAAACACCTGACTGCCCAGCGTCAGGGTTTTGGTGGCTTCAGACGGGGCAAGGATCAACGGGAACCACAGATCGTTCCAGATCGGGATCATATTGAACACCGCCACGGTTGCCATTGCGGGGCGCACCAGCGGCAGCACCAGCCGGAAAAAGATGGCGTATTCGCTAAGGCCATCAATCCGGCCCGCGTTTTTCAAATCCTCGGACACCTGTTTCATAAATTCGGTCAGGATGAACACCGCCAGTGGCAACCCCTGCGCGGTATAGACAAGGATCAACGCTGTCAGCGTATTCACCAGCCCGCTGGCCACCATCATTTTCAGGATGGCAACCGTGCCGATGCGGATCGGGATCATGATGCCCAGCGCCAGAAACAACCCCAGCAACGTGTTGCCTTTGAACCGGTATTCCGCCAGCGCAAAGGCCGCCATGGCCCCGAACAGCAGCACAAAAAACAGCGATACCACTGTGACGATCAGCGAGTTTTCAAAATACTGGATGAAATCGCCCTGTTTCAGCACCGTGTCATAGCCGATGGTCGAAAACGTATCGGGACCGGGCAGTTGCAGAGGGTGGCGAAAGATGGCCTTGCGGGTTTTGAAACTGTTGATCAGGATCACAAACACCGGAAACAGGGCGAGCAACGTATAGGTCAGCAAAATCCCGTGGGCGGCAACCGAGTGCCAGATATTGCGGCGTGCTTTGTTCATCTGTCCACCCCCCTAGAACTGATACCGGCGCAAGCGGCGCTGGATGGCGAAAAGATACAGGCAAACCCCGACCAGAATGATGCCAAACATGGCGCTGGCAATAGTTGCCCCCATGTTGACATCCCCCAGTTGCAACTGGTTGCCAAAGAAAGTGCGATACATAAATGTGCCCAGAATATCGGTGGAATAATTCGGCCCCGCCAGCGCCCCTTGCGCCGCATAGATCAAATCGAAAGCGTTGAAATTGCCAACGAACGTCAGGATTGAAATGATGCCGATGCTGGGCAGGATCAACGGCAGTTTGATTTTCCAAAAGGCAGAAAAACCCGTCAGCCCGTCACATTCGCCCGCTTCCAGAACCTCTTCGGGGATCGACAGCAGGGCGGCGTAGATCAGCAACATCGGGATGCCGATAAACTGCCAGACAGAAATCAGCGACAGGGTGGTCAGGGCGTATTCCTCTTTGCCCAGCCACGGGGCGAAAAGCGATTTCAAACCGACACTGTCCAGCAGCCACGGCGCGATGCCCCACAGCGGCGACAGGATCAGTTTCCAGGCAAAGCCGACAATCACAAAGGACAGGATGGCAGGCACGATCACCACCGTGCGATAGGCAGCGGCAAAGCGCAATTTAGGCGAGGACAGGATGGCCGCCAGCATGATTCCGACCGGATTTTGCACCAGCATGTGGATCATGAAAAACCACGAATTGTTCTTCAGCGCGTTCCAGAAATGGTCGGCCCATCGTTCATCACCAAACAGCATCTTGAAGTTTTGCCAGCCGACAAAAACCTGATTGTTGTCCACATCTGCAAAAAACGACATACGCAGGGTGTCGAATATGGGGATGATCATGATCGCAGTGTAAACCAGCACCGCCGGTGCCAAAAACACCAAGATATGCCACTTGAACCGCGGCTTGCGTTCTGCATTTTGCATGATGTTCCCCTGTGGATGCTCCGGGCGATCTGTGCCGCCCGGAGTTACTATCGTTAAACCAGCTTAGTTCTGCTGTGGTGCATACCAGCTGGCCAGACCTTTTTGCAGACGCGCTGCGGCGGCCTCGGGTGTTTCGGTGCCTTTGATCACATTGGCCGAAGCATTGCCCATTTCCGTTTCCAGATTAGGCGTGCCACGCGACAGGATCTGGTAGGTCGGACGGATGGTCGAATGACAATCCTTGCGCCAGCTTACAAATTCCTGTGCCAGCGGATCTTCCAGCGTAACCGGCTCGTTCGAGAGCGAGAAGAAGCCCGGCAGTGCGTTGGAATAGAGCGACGCGAATTCAGGCGAACCGACCCAGTTCAGGAATTCCTTGGTTTCTGCGGGGTGTTTGGAGGCAGCATTCATGCCCATGCCAATATCGGTGTGATCCGAGATATAGCAATCCTGACCGGCAACCGGCACTGGTGGCTTGAATGCACCCATTTCAAAATCGGCCTGCGCATTAAAGCCGCTGATTTCCCAGGATCCGGCAGGATAGATCGCCGCACGGCCAAGGGTGAACAGGTTTTGGCTGTCAGGATATGTCTGGGCCTCGTAACCGTCCCCCAGATAGGCACCCCATTTGGCAAGCGATTTGAACGCATCGACCCAAGGCTTATCCGTCAGCTTTTGCGTGCCGTTGATGATGGCCAGACGGCCCTCTTCACCTTTCCAGTAGTTGGACCCGATGTTGTAATAGCCCATGGTGTTGGATTCCCATTCGTCATGGGTGCCCATGGCCATCGGGATATAATTGCCATCCGCTTTGATCTTGTCCAGAACAGCAAAGAATTCGTCTTCGGTTTGCGGCACTTCCAGCCCCAGTTCCTTGAAGGCGTCCTTGTTATAGATGAACCCGTGGATCACCGATGCCATGGGCACACAGAATGTGTGTGCGCCGTCATCCGTGCTCCAGGCAGATTTGGCCACATCGGCAAAGTTTTTCATCGCATCCAGATCGGTCAGATCAGCAAGCTGACCTTTTTCATAGATCCCCAACGACTGATCAAACGGACGACATGTAATCAGATCACCGGCGACGCCGCCTTCCAGTTTACTGTTCAGGGCGGCGTTATATTCGCCCGGGGCTGTGGGGGTGAATTTCACCTTGATGCCGGGGTGCGAGGCTTCGAATGCCGGAATAATCTTGTCCTGCCAGATCGACAGGTCTTCGGAACGCCAGCTTTCGATCGAGATCGTCACGTCCTCGGCGGTGGCTGCAAATGCCGTGCCCAGAATGGTGGTCGCCATCAGCGCCAGACCTAGTTTCAGTTTCATAAGTTTTCTCCCTTGGTTAATATTATATCGCGTCGTCATTCGTAAAATCCGTGAATGGATAGGGCCGCACGCAGGTTGCCCTGTGCGGTCTCCAACATTTCCTTGGCCTGTTCCAGATCATCCACACCCGCCGCCAACAACACAGCCGGTTTCACCGCCCCGCCACTGGCTTGCAAGCAGGCCCCTGCCCGCGCTGCGTCCACACCGGCAATGGCGGAAACCATCACGGCAGCGCGTTTGCGCAATTTGGCATTGTCGGCCAGCAGGTTCACCATCATGCCGTCATGCACATGACCCAGTTTGATCCCCATCAGGGTGGACATCATATTCAACGCCGCCTTTTGCGCCGTGGCCGCACCCAGTCGGGTCGAGCCGCCGATCACCTCGGGCGGGGTGGGCAGATGGATGACAATATCCGACGTGGCAAACAGCGGTGCGTCTGCATTATTGGCAATGCCGATGGTGCGCGCGCCCGTCTTTTGGGCCAGTTTCGATATGGTGCAGGGGTAGGGTGTGCTGCCGCTGGCCGTCACCGCGATCACCACATCATCGCGCCGGATGCCTTTTGCGGCCTGCTCGGCCTCGGAAACGTCGTCTTCGGTGTGACCGGGCATTGCGGCGTCCACCGGCAGACCGCCCGCCATCAACAGATGGATTCGATCCGGCGCAATGCCGAATGTCCCGCCCAGTTCCAGCCCATCGGCAATTGCCATAAGCGCCGAGGAACCGGCGGCAGCATAGATCAGCCGCCCACCATCACGCAGCGCATCGGCCATCATATCCGCCCCAGCAGCAATCGGAACCATTGCGGATTCCACCGCTGCAATCGCCGCCTTTTGCCCCGCCAGCACCCGCGCCAGAACAGCAGCATCCGGCATGGTATCAATGCCGGAACACTCCGTTGAGACAGCTTCGGTTTGCGGCAGCGCCATATGATTCCCCCAAGGATTCTTTCCCAAATAATACCTTTTTAATACCTTTTGTCTATCCCCTATGATTTAGCTACAAAAACAGCCAACATCATGAAAAAATGCGCTGCACCCCTACAATCCGGCCTTTCATTTTATCAAGAGGTATTATAAAGGTATTATCATGTCTGACCAAAACAGCACCATTCTTGTGGGAATCGATGGCGGCGGCACGGGGTGCCGTGTGGCGATTGCCGATGCGGATCGCAATATCCTTGGATCGGCCAAGGGTGGCCCCGCCAATCCGACCTACACCCCGCAAGAGGCCCGCGATAATATACTGGCTGCAATTGACGCCGCCCGCCTTGATGCAGGGCTGGACCAAGCGGCGATAAATTCCGCCCGCGCCTATGTCGGCCTTGCGGGTATCCGTAATGATGCCGACGCCGAATTCATAGCTGAAATCCTGCCCTTCGCGCAGGCCAATGTGGTCGAGGACCGCGAAACCACTGTCACCGGTGCATTGGCCGGCGGGGAAGGTGCCGTTGCCGCAATCGGCACCGGTTCCTTTGTCGCCCGCAGCAAGGGGGGCAAAACCGTCTACCTTGGCGGTTGGGGGTTCCGGCTGGGCGATCAGGCCTCGGGCGCGTGGCTGGGCAACAAGTTGCTGGAACGGGTGATCCTGTGCACCGAAGGGATCGAGGCCCACAGCGATCTGACCCGCGAAACGCTGGCACAATATAACGATGACCCCTACGCGATATATGAATTCAGCAATGCGGCCACGCCTGCCGAATTCGGCGAACTGGCCCCGCTCGTGGTTAAAGCTGCCAACAAGGGCGATTCGACCGCCACCGCCATGATGCGCGAAGGGGCGGATTACATCGTCAAGGCGCTGAACACGCTGAGCTACCAACCGGACGAGCCGCTGTGTCTGACGGGCGGATTGGGTCCGCATTATGCGGGTTTCCTGCCTGCCTCCTTTGCCGCGCAGGTGGTCAAACCCAAGGGAACCGCCCTTGATGGCGCCCTGCTGCTGGCGGCGCGGATGGGGGATACACCATGAAGATGGACGAATTCCTGAAGCCGGATAACTGGCTGGCACCGGCCTCCGGTCCGCGATACCTGCAATTGCGCCGCCGCCTGGATCAGGCGATCGACAGCGGCTTGCTGCAACCCGACACCCCCCTGCCCTCTGAACGCGAAATCGCGGCGCTAACCGACCTTTCCCGCGTCACCGTGCGCAAGGCCATTCAGGCGCTGGCCGATGATGGCGCGGTGGTGCAGCGGCATGGATCGGGATCTTTCGTTGCCTCGCGCCCGCCACGGGTGGAACAATCGCTATCGCAACTGACATCATTCACCGAAGACATGTCGCGCCGCGGGATGGAGACCAAAGCCCTGTGGCTGGAGCGCGGGTTGTTCCTGCCCTCGCCCGAAGAAGTGGTCGCACTGGGGCTGAGTGCGGGTGATTCCGTATCCCGCCTTGCCCGCCTGCGCATGGCCAATGAACGGCCCATGGCGATTGAACGCGCGTCCTTGCCCGCCGATGTGCTGCCCAATCCGACGCTTGTGCAGGAATCCCTATATGCCGCGCTGGACGCCAGCGGGCACCGCCCCGTGCGCGCAATCCAGAAAATCACCGCGATCAATCTGGATGACCGTGACGCCGATCTGCTGGATGTCGAACCCCATACGGCCGGATTGAAAATCGAGCGCACATCATACCTGCCCGAAGGGCGTGTGGTCGAATTTACCCGATCCATTTACCGCAGCGATGCCTATGATTTTGTAGCCGAACTGCGCCTGTCAAACAGCAAGGGCACCTGATGCAAGACATGATGAGCAAAATGCGCCGCGAGGTGCTGGAAATCCCCGATGCGGTGGACCGCCTGCTGACCCGCGATCTGGGAACGATTGATGCCGCCGCCGATACCCTGCGCCAATCCAGCCCCGCCTTTCTGGCCACGGTCGCGCGCGGATCGTCCGACCATGTGGCCACCTATCTAAAATACGCCAGCGAACTGCTGTTGGGGGTGCCGGTGGCATCCTTGGGGCCGTCTATCGCCTCGATCTATGATGCACCGCTAAAGCTGAAACGCGCCGCCTGCATCTCGATCTCGCAATCGGGCAAAAGCCCCGATATTGTCGCCATGGCCGGGTCCGCCACAGATCAGGGGGCGCTGACACTGGCCATCACCAATGATCCGGTCTCGCCTCTGGCCAAGGCCAGCCAGCACACCATCGACATTCACGCCGGACCGGAGTTAAGCGTGGCCGCGACCAAAACTTTCGTCAATTCTGCCGTTGCGGCCCTGCTGCTGTTGGCCCGCTGGAAAGGGGATGCCGAACTGACGGCCGCCATCCACGCCCTGCCCGACCAATTGGCACGGGCCTGTCAAACCCATTGGCCGAACTTGCGCGACGCACTGGATGGTCATACCTCGGTCTTTACCCTTGGACGCGGGCCGTCATGGGCCATGTCAAACGAGGCCGCGTTGAAATTCAAGGAAACCTGCCAGATCCACGCCGAATCCTACTCCTCGGCCGAAGTGCTGCATGGCCCCGTATCCATCGTCGGTGCGGATTTCCCCGTGCTGGGCCTGACCGCTGCGGATGCCGCCGAAGGTGCCTTGGTTCAAGTCGCCGACGCCATCGCCGCCAAGGGGGCAAAGGTGTTCGTGACTTCGGACAAGTGCAAAACCGCCAAGCCGCTGGAGCATGTCCGCACAAATCATCCGTTGACCGACCCTATTTCGCTGATCACCTCGTTCTATGCGATGGTCGAACGCCTTGCCACCGCGCGCGGGATCAACCCCGATGCCCCGCGCCACCTGAAAAAAGTGACCCAAACCCGATGACCCTGACCGCCTATACCGGTGCCGACGTTTTCGACGGCCATATTCGCCACAGGAATTCCGCCCTTTTGGTAGATGGGGATCGCATTGCCGGTATTGTTCTGGAAGGGGACATTCCCGCAAATGCAAAAATTCACCCAATGCCCGGCGGCACCATCGTCCCCGGTTTTGTCGATCTGCAAGTGAACGGCGGCGGCGGGGTGTTGTTTAATGACGCCCAATGGGTCGATACCCTGCGCACCATCGCACAGGCCCATGCCCGTTGCGGCACCACGTCCCTGTTGCCCACCCTGATCACCGACACGCCCGAACACGTCCGCGCCGCGATTGATGCCGTGGAACAGGCGATTGCGGCCAATGTCCCCGGCATCATCGGGTTGCACCTCGAAGGCCCGCATCTGTCGATTGCCCGCAAAGGGGCGCACAACCCCGACCTGATCCGCAAGATGGAGCCGGCGGACATGGCCCTGCTGCTGGACGCCGTGAAACGCCTGCCGATCCTGATGGTGACGGTTGCCCCCGAAAACGTCACACCCGAGCAGATCGCAACCCTGACCGATGCAGGTGTGCTTATCTCCCTTGGCCACACCGATGCGCCTTATGACGATTGCAAAACCGCCGCTGCGCGCGGAGCCACCTGCGCCACCCATCTATTCAACGCGATGAGCCAGTTTACCGGTCGCGAACCCGGTCTTGTTGGTGCCGCGCTGGACACCCCGACCCTGCACGCCGGTCTGATAGCCGACGGCATCCATGTTTGCGCCGCCAGCATCCGCACGGCATTGGCGGCAAAACAGGGACCAGCGGCGGTGTTTCTGGTGACCGACGCGATGTCCACAGTTGGTTCGGACATCACGGAATTCACTCTGGATGGCCGCACGATATATCGGCGTGACGGGCGGTTAACACTGGCGGATGGCACCTTGGCGGGGGCCGATCTGAATATACCGACGGCCTTGCGATTCATGACGTCCAAAGTCGGCGTGTCACCGGATGAAGCCTTGAAAATGGCTACTTTGAGACCTGCAAAGATGCTGCAAAACACGCAGGCCGGCCAACTGGTTTCCGATGGTGCTGCCAATTTCGTCCATCTGGATAATGACCTGTATCTGACCGCCGTCTGGCAAAACGGAACACCGGTTTTTGATGTTATTTCAAAACCTTAAGGTCACGCGCAATCCACGGCAGGGCCTTTATTGCCGGATCGACAATCATTTCCTGCAACAGTGAACGCAACCGCACCGCCACGTCCTGCGGCATATCCTGCAATACATCCCGACGCGCGGTCAGCGATATGCTGCGGGTTAAAGGATCAAATGGCAGTTCGATCATTTCCACCGCATCGTGGAACCGCCGCGCGCGCAAATATCCCAGTGGCGTCAGGATCGTCCAGCCCGCCTTCGCCGCCACCATCGCCATGATCGCATGATAGCTGTCCAGCTCGAACCGTTGTGCCAGTTTCAAATTCTGCCGCGCCAGATGTGCTGCAATCTGGCGGCCCATGTGATGGCGCTGGGTATATTGGATCAGGGGCAGCGATTTCAGCTGCGCCAATACATCCCCGCCCATGTCGATCATCCCCTTGGGCACCGCGGCGACAAAGGGTTCCACCAGCAACGGGTGCACCTCCATCCCGTCCGCCGTGGCCCCCATATCGGCTGCCACCACCACATCCAGCGCGCGGCTGTCCAGCAGATCGAACAACCGGTGACTGGCGCCGGTTTCCAGCAAAAATTGGCAACCCTGCAATTCCACCGCCATATCCGCCAGAAGGCGCGGGGTGACATCGGCGTCGAAATCCTCGATCATCCCCAGCCTAAACCGCGTCAGCGCCGACATATCCGGCATCGCCAGTTCGGCCTGCGCCTGCAAGGCCTCGTCCATGATCACCTGCGCCCGTTTGCGAAAAATCTCGCCCGAGGGGGTTAATGTCACCGGACGTGCGTTTCGGTTCAGCAATGTGGCACCCAGTGCGGTTTCCAGATTGGTTAATTGCTGGCTCACAGCCGATGGGCTTGCCTCGAGCCGCCGTGCCGCCGCCGAGATCGAACCTTCATCCGCCGTTGCGATGAAAACCTCTATTCCCCAAAGGGTTATGCGGCCTGTGGTGGCAACCATAATTGGTTATTATCCCCTGTTAATGTTGCCAGCCTAGGCGCTTGCCGCCCTCAGCGCAACACCAGCGGCGCATCCAGCCATTCATGCAGCACCGCGTTTGTGGCCTCGGACGCTTCCAGCATCGGGATATGGCCGGCCCCGTCAATAATCCGCAAAGTACCATAGGGGATCAGTTCCGACATGAATTCATGGCGGCGCGGCAAGGTCAGCGTATCTTCGGCACCACACATCACAAATGCCGGCATCCGTATCTTGCGCAGGGTTTTCTGCTGGTCGGGCCTGCGCTGCAAAGCACGTGACTGGCGCACGAATTCGCCTTCGCCAACCGCCAGCGCCATGTTGCGCACCAGCGCCAGAATATCGCCCCGCCGCGGCCCTTCGGCCAGATACTCGGGCCGCATCACATCCTGCATCACCTCGTCCAGCCGTCCGGCCATCACACCGACAATCTGTGGTTCCCGCTCTGCAGCGATCGAGGGCGGCTCGGCCTGTGAATTGGTGCTGATCAAGGCCACCCGCGTCACCCGTTCCGGCGCGCGTCGCAACACTTCCATTGCTACGATGCCCCCCATCGAATGGCCCGCCAGTGCGAAATGTTCCGGTGCCGTCGCCAATGCCGCCTGCGCCATTTCCTCGATTGACTCGCATTTTTGCAAACAGGCGATATGCACCGGCCGTTCGCGCGAA
>WFNH01000036.1 GCA_015488685.1 Marinosulfonomonas sp. | reverse complement strand
CCGCAAATCGGCGGCATGTACAAAGGCGACTACCGGCGCAAATTCACCCTGTCCGAACACGGCTTCCGCTTGCCCTCCTGCATGGACAACCGTCCGCTGAAATTCGAGGAATGGGATGCGATGCGCTCGCAATCCGTCTTTGTTTCCGCCACCCCACAAAACTGGGAACTGGAGCAATCAGGCGGCGTGTTCGTCGAACAGGTCATCCGCCCCACCGGCCTGCTGGAACCCGTGATTGAAATCCGGCCCGTGGAAATGCAGGTCGATGACCTGCTGGACGAGGTGCGCAAAGTCGCGGCCAAGGGCATGCGCACGCTGGTCACCACCCTGACCAAACGCATGGCCGAGGATCTGACCGAATACCTGCACGAACAGGGTATCCGTGTGCGTTACATGCACAGCGACATCGACACGCTGGAGCGCATCGAAATCCTGCGCGATCTGCGGCTGGGGGCGTTCGACGTGCTGGTCGGCATCAACCTGCTGCGCGAGGGGCTGGATATCCCCGAATGTGGTCTGGTCGCCATTCTGGACGCGGACAAAGAGGGCTTCTTGCGCTCGGAAACCTCGCTGGTGCAGACCATCGGGCGGGCGGCGCGAAACGTCGAGGGGCGCGTGATCATGTATGCCGACCGGATCACCGGCAGCATGGAACGCGCGATGAATGAAACCGAACGCCGCCGCGCCCGCCAGATCGCCTATAACCAAGAACACGGCATCACACCGGCAACGGTGAAAAAGAACATCGATGACGTATTGTCGGGGCTGTATGACGGAGACACTGACATGTCCCGTATCACCGCCACCGTGGACAAACCGCTGATCGGCGAAAATCTGGCAACCCATCTGGAAGCGCTGCGCAGCGACATGCGCAAAGCCGCCGAAAATCTGGAGTTCGAAGAAGCCGCCCGCCTGCGCGACGAAGTGCGACGACTGGAAGCGGTGGAACTGGCCGTCGCCGACGACCCGCTGGCGCGGCAATCGGCGGTCGAAGCCGCAAGTGCGGCGGGGGGAAGGTCAACGGCGGGCAAGGCAGGGAGCAGTCGGAAGTGGGGGAAGAGGTAGGCAAACTATTGCATCAAACTGGCCCCAATATTGCCCCCCAACTTGACTTGCCCACAAAACGGGTATGATTATAAACTTAAAAAAGTTATCATCTAGGTGAGTACGCATGAAGGCCATTACATTCCTGTGGATTACAGCAATTGTAACCTTTCTCCTTCAAGGGTTCGGCGCCATCGCCGAACCCGCTAATGGGGAGTATTTATCCTTTTATATTCCGGATTCCAAAAGCTATTTCCAAGCATGGCGCAACTACGATTCAAAGTCGGACCATCTGGTTGTCGAATACCTGCCAAAAGGGCAGACAACAGGAAATTGGCGCGAAATGGTTTCAGTCTCTGTAAACTATCGCAATATATCGGGGAGCGTGAAAACCTTTGCCCAAAGGTTTCTGGATGCCGGTCTGAATCAATGTGGCGGCAATCGGGGACAGATTTTAAAAACCGGAAAAGCAAACGGTTATCGTTATGCATTGCTTTTCTATAGCTGCCCGAAAACACCAGAAACGGGAAAGCCTGAATGGGGGCTAATAATTGCAGTCAAAGGGCGGTATAGTTTTTATACTGGACTTAAACTGTGGCGGCAAAAGCCAGATAACGCCGCCATTTCAGAATGGCGTAAAATCATTGGCCAGGCCTATGTGTGTGATACGCGCCGCCCAAACCGCCCATGCAAGGGCGAAATTGACGGAGTCCTTTCCAAATAGGTGTAGCCATGTGCAACATCTCAGGGAACAAGGGACTGGGGTCTTGCATTCGTTATACAAGATTGGTTGACGTTTGCCCCAATATCCCCAACACTCCCCCTCGGACGCACATCCATATCGGACGATACCCAATGCTCAAATACCTTGCCCTTCCCGCCCTTGCTATCCTCGCCGCCTGCGCCACCCCGCAGGAACAGTGCATCAACACCGCCAGCAGTCAGGTGCGCAATATGCAGGCCCTGATCAGCACCACCCAAGGCAACATCGCCCGTGGCTATGCCATCCATCAAAGTCAGGAACCCTACGAGGCGATTAATACCTGCTATGACAAGGATAAAAAGCCGTATACTTGCTTCCACACCGAATACCGAACAGTGGAAACCCCCGTCACAATCGACGTGGCCGAGGAGCGGCGCAAACTGGCGCAATTAAAACGCCGCCTGCCCGCCGAAAGGCGCAAGATGGACGCGGCAATCGCGAACTGCCGCATCCAGTTTCCAGAATGACCGTAGGGCGGGATTCACCCTGCCGCTACCACCCTATCGCAGCACATGCACCGCGCACTTTGAATACCGCACAACCCGCGCGGCGGTCGAGCCAAGGAAGAAATCCTGCAACCCAGGTTTATGCGAGGCAATGACGATCAGATCGACGCCGTTGCTATTTGCATGATCCACAATCGCGGCGCCCGGATGGCCCATAATCACACGGGTATCGATGTATTCGTCACCGGCAGCGTCGGCCTCCAGACTTTCGAGTATTTCGTGCCGGTTCTTTTCCATCTGCCCCTCGGGGATATAGGTTGCGATATAGCTGGGAACAGATTCGATCACACTCAGCAGTGTGATTTTGCCACCTTCGGCACGAAGGGTCTTGGCAATGGCAATAGCCTCGGCAGGGTCATGGCCGTGGTCCAATGCAATAGGCACAATGATGTTCTTATACATGAGGACGTCTCCTTTTGTTGTTCACCCGCATTATACCAATCCATTGCCCCCTGTTACCATGATGCACATCAACCTGTTTGCGTGGGGGGATTGCTTACGGTTTGACAGGGGATGACAGCCAAAACCTGAAGCCGGGGTTCTGGAAACGGTTTTGAAACCTTGAAATAACGGGCATAGACCGCTAGAAATCAGGTTTTTCAGCAGGCCCAGCCCATGTCAGAGGCACCCGATACATCGACCAACAACAACCACGACCTTGTGTTATCTTACCACAGGGTGCGCCGTGCGTTGGGGATATTGGGGGTGTTGTTGCCGCTGGTGCTGATCATTGGTGGTTTGCTGTCAAATGCGCGGCTGGAGCCGTCCATCAGCGATTTCTACCATACCAAACTGCGCGATATCTTTGTCGGTTGCCTGTTTGCCATCGGCATCTTTCTGGTGTCCTACAAAGGGTATAAACGCAGGCCGAACGAGCGGATTTCGGATGATCTGGTCGCAACAGCCGCAGGTATTGCCGCCTTTGGCGTCGCCCTGTTTCCAAATGAAAGCGATGCCATCGAAACCGTTTCCCAACAGGCACTGGGACTGAATATCAGCCCGCTATTCCACTATGCCAGCGCAACGATGTTTTTCGTCTGCCTGACCATTTTCTGCTATGTCCAGTTTCCGAAAACCGCCAGACCCGTGCGCCGCCGGATATATATCTGGTGCGGTCATATCATAGCCGTTTCCACCGTGCTGATTATGCTCTTTTCCTATTTCAAACTGAAAGGCAGCCCTGAAATGCAAAGCCTGGTCACGGATTGGAAGATCATCTTCTGGATCGAGGCCATAGGCATCTGGGCCTTCGCCTTCTCATGGCTGATCAAGGGCAAGGCCGATCTGGCCTTGCGCTCGCTTAGACGGTCTCAGTCGTAGGACGCCACCACGTCATACATCACCGGCTCGAACCCTTTGCACAGCTCATTGATCTTGCGATTGCGCCGCCGCATTTCGGGGGTACGCAGCATGGCCTGAAAATCCTCGCGGTTTTGCCACTGGGAATAGCTGCAAACGCGGGTTTCGGCGTCATTCACATGAATAGCCCCACCAATAAATCCGTGATGTTTACTGATCACTTCAACATAGGCATCTTGCAGTAAATCCTGTAAATCGGCGCAAGTGCCGGGGGTGACATCGAATGTGGTGATCACAGTTTGCGGCGCGCCGCCTTTGGTTATATTTGGCATATTTATTCCTCCGCCTAAGGGTTATCCATCGTTCGGTTCGATCACAGTCAGGCCCAGCATACGCCAAACCGGCACCCCGCCGCGATAGTAAAATTTCTGCGCAGTCGGATACCCGTCCCGGGCGACTACGATGAGTGCCGAAAAGGGCTTGTCTGTACCACCAGAAAGGCCGAAACATACTACAAAATCAGGGTCATGCTTTTGTCAGACAGCTCCCCCAATCAAGCAAACACATAAAAGCGGGGCGCATTTCTGCGCCCCGTCGGCCATATCAACCAGCCTCTGACGAATTTACAAAGGTCGGTCCACCCGCGCAGTTACCTGAACCTTGCCACGACAGGCCACCGGCCAATTCAGCCAAACCTCGTCAAAATTGGCCCCTTTGGTGCGCTCGGAATAGGGCATCACATCAACCCGAGTTGCCGTGCCCGAGGTAATCTGCCCATCCGCCACAAAAGCAGTCACGCGCCGCGCCAATCCGCCAAACGGCAAATGCGGAGCAAAAGGCACCTTCCAAGTGGTTGCATTGGTGTTCTGGCTGAATTCTACCGTGGTCGGGTTTTGCACCCGCTCGTCAACACCGTGAAAAGTGTTGGCATCAAACACAATATTGTGAAATGCCCAGTAATCCAGATCGGCATGTGTCGTATCCACCTTTTCAACCCGCGTTATCGCCCCGACAATCGAGCGGAACGAATTGCCGGTGATGCTTAGGCCATCAATCGAATGGCCCGTACCGTAAGGCGTGATCACAATCCAGTTGAACCAGTCCGCCGCATCACTGACCACGAAAACATTATCCGTGATCGTCAACCCGCCAAAAGAATACCCTGACACCAGATCCGGGTTGGCATCGTGTTCGTTCGTCAACTCGATAAAGTTGTTGTCGACATAGTTGCCATCCACAATCGTATTCAGATTGCGGCGGGTGAAAATTACGCCCGCCGTGCGCAACCCGTCAGTTTCATTGTCGCCCTGATACCAGTGATTGCCGGTTAGAATTGTTCCGGTGCCGCCGATCACTGCGAAATGGCCAAAGCGGTGAACCTGATTGTTGCGGATTTTCGCGTCATTCTTGTTCACATTCAGCAACACCGTGGTGCGATCTTGCGCCCGCAATCCCATTTCGTTTGACAAAAACTGGTTGCCGTCAATGTGAATATCCTGACACCCAATCCCCGCCGAGGTAATCCCGCGGTCCTTTGGCCGCGAAATACTGCTGCTGCGGATCTGGAACATCCGGCCATCCATCGGCAGCATAACCCCGCTGGCATCCCCGTTGCACAGCAGCTCAACCTCTTCCAGTTCAAACCGGCTCATCTTGACGAAGCCACCAAAATCCAGTGCGTATTTGAACCGCTTGAACGTATAGGTCTGCGTCCCCGCCGCCCCGTATAACGCATGGTTCAGGGTTACGATTCCCGCCCCGATATTCACCGCCCGCACATAAACCTCGCGGCCTACACCGGCACCTTCCACCAGTGAACCGACCTTGATATTCGCCACATTCGCAACAGCTGTCAGGGTTTTCGGGTCCGCCGCAGAATAGGTCGCCGCCGACGTCACCACATCCGTATCCCACGCCGGTCCGGCAATGATATTGAACTGCCCGTTATGCAGCACCGGACGCGATTCAAAGGTATCACGGTTGGCCACCGCCGCCTGCACATCAATCGGCGCCGTCAGCTCCACCCGACGTCCGCCCATATCCAGTGATTCATGATCGGAGTAATTCAGCAGCGTTTGCAGCGCCTTCTTGACCGCCAGTTCCTCGTCACCAAAGGCGTTGATATAGGTCGGCAGATCAAAGTTTTTACGCAGTACCAGCCGCTTGGCAACCGGCATCATCACCGTGCCCTCAAACCGCACAGGGTTTTCAAAGGTCACATGATCGGCCAGATAATAGGTGCCTGCCGAAATAAGCACACGCCGCCCGTTCGCGGCCGCATCCGCCGCCTCGAACGCGGCCTGATCGTCGGTCACCCCGTCACCAATCGCGCCGTAATCCTTCACATCGACCCAGTCCATCATGTCACGCAGGAACGCGCCGGTGATGTCCTCGATCTGGAAATCGTCAATGCGGATCACCCCGCCGGTCGGCCCCGTCAAATCCAGTCCGAAATGCCCATAAACCGGCGCACTGCCCCATTGCATGTCTACACCGTTGCGCACACCTGTGCCGACAATCGCCGAAACCGTCACCACCTCGCCGTAAGAGGTCAGCGTCACACTCGGCCCGACCTCGACCAGTCCGGGCACATGGGTGTCGGTCGCATCACCGGCCCAACCGGCAATACGCACATCCATCAGGTTGCCGCTCATCGCCTTAACCTTGACGGTGATGCGCAAATAGCACCCCGGCAAGATCGGCGTTTGCCCCATATAACGCAGCTTTTTCGTGGCCGTGGTTTTAACCAGTTCCAGACAACTGCTAAAATCCGCATCCGCCGGCACAAAGGCCGCATCAGCCACTCCCGCATAGGTATCCTGCCCTGCCAATCCATCCTGACTGGACCATACATTCAACCCGCTGGCAAACTCTGGCGGTGTAAAAACCAACCCGTCGGTGATCGCTTTGTTCATCCTAACCCCTTTCCACATATCCGGAACGCGCACTGGCACACAGCACCGCGAATGGGGCCACTGGCCGCCATCAATCCGCTCAAATTTCAGTTATCGTTTGAAGGTTCGGACCCAGCGGCCCGAATAGGGGGAAGATGTATCAAAGAGGGGTTAACCAGCCTTAACCATTGCGTTCGCTGCACCGGTTTGTGCATAAACCCTCAAAATACAGGCAAAGGACCAACACAGGCATATGACATACCGGCAGGAAATTGACGGATTGCGCGCCATCGCGGTGATGGGGGTTATCCTGTGTCACCTTGGGCTGACCGTGATCGGCGCGGGATATGCCGGTGTGGATGTATTCTTTGTGATCTCGGGGTTTTTGATCGGCGGCATCATTGCCCGCCAACGCGAAACAGGCCGCTTCAGTTACCGTGATTTCTATGCCCGCCGCGCGCGGCGCATCCTTCCGGCACTGTTCACCGTAATTCTGGTGTCGGTCATGGTGGGCTGGTTCACCATGATGCCCTATGAATACCGCTATTTCGGCGGCGGAGCCTTTTCGACCCTGCTGTTTGTCTCGAACATCTGGTTTTTCGAGCTGATCGACTATTTCAACCCATCCGCTCTGAAAGACCCGCTGATCCACACCTGGAGCCTTGCCGTCGAGGAACAATTCTACATGTTCGTGCCTCTGCTGTTCGGCCTGCTCTGGCGGTTTGGCCGCAAAGCGGTTTTCGCGGTTTTCCTGTTGCTGTGGGCAGCCAGCCTGACCACCGCGATTCTGACAAATGACGATCACCCGATGGCTGCCTTTTATCTGATCCATACCCGCGCCTGGGAACTGTTTTCCGGCGTTTTGGCTGCCCTGCTGTTCCCCCGCATCCCCGCCAACAACCGCCTGCACGCCACCTTGGCCAATCTCGGGCTGGTGTTGATCCTTGTCGGGCTGGCGTTAACACCGCACAATGTGCCATGGCCGGGCGGCTGGACAATTATTCCCGTTGCCGGAACCGTTCTGGTGCTGTTGTTCGGTCAGGTCCCGTCACTGGCCAAAAAATTGCTAACCCTGCGTCCGGTCACCATAATCGGGCTGATCAGCTATTCCGCCTACCTGTGGCACCAGCCCGCCATCAGCTTTCTGGAGATCACAGGTCACGGCCCCACGAGCGCGGCGCAGATAACGGCAGTGCTTGCAGCAGTTCTGGGGGTGTCGTGGCTTAGCTGGCGGTTCATCGAACAACCGTTCCGCAACAAAACCACCATGCCGAAATTGGCAACCATCGCCACACTGTCCCTGACCGGCGTGGCCATTGCAGGATTTGCCATCGGCGGGCATATCACGCGGGGCTACCCGGACCGCATCCCTCCCGAAGCCCGCGCCATAATGGCCTATGCCAGTTCCTATTCCCCCGGATACAAGGATTGCCTTGCGGTGCGTGGAACCGTTTCCGGCCGGCCGGTGGAATCGCGCTGCGTTCATGGCGCGGATGTTCCGCCCAGCGTTGCCCTCTGGGGCGACAGCCACGCTGCCGTGCTGGCCTATTCACTGGGCAAAGGGCTGAGCAAACGCAACATGTCGCTCAGGGAACTCACCCTGTCCTCTTGCGAACCGGTCCCCGGCCTGATCAATCAGGGACAATCCCGCGCGCCCGTATGCACAAAATTCAATGCCGATGTGCTGGCCTATCTGGTTGCCACTCCGTCGATCAAAACCGTTATCCTGAACAGCGCATGGGACAGCTATTTTCAAAAGACAATATCAACAAACTGGCTGGGCGCCCCTGTCGATGATCTGATCTATGCCTATCCGGTCGGCCAGAACCCCGATATGCCCGATACCGCCCGCAAGGCCGCCATCAGCAAGGCGCTTACCGAAACAATCCGCACCCTTCGCGATGCAGGCAAAACCGTGCTTTTAATTCAGGCCGAACCCCGTCCGAATTTCAGCGTCCCTAACCATTATGCCAACAAGGTCTGGTATGGCGAAACCCTGCCCGCCGATATTACCTTTCCGGCCACCCTCTATCTGGAAAACACCGCCGAAACACGCGAAATTCTGGCAAAATCCACTGCTGATACCGGTGCCGTCCTGATCAACACAGCCAGCGCAATCTGTCCAAACGGGGAATGCATGGTGTTCAAGAACAAAGAATCCCTGTTTGCAGACGGAAGCCACCTTTCCCTTCCCGGGGTGGCACAAGTTGTTCCCTTGATACTGGACGCAATAAAACAGGTCAGAAACTAGGATCAGGCCGGAATCTTGCACACCGCTATCGCCTGTTTCAGCAATTCATTGTTGCAATGGCCTTTGCGGGCATCCTCGAATGCCAATACCTCATAACCGCTGTCAAAATATTCAGGCAATTCACCCGCGCGTAACAGGTAATCGGGGTTGAAATCCCGCGTTCCATTCTGGCTGTCCGCCATGAAAGTATCAATCACCAGTATCCCGCCATCACACAAAGCCTTTGCCAGTTTCGGGATCAATGGGCGATTCAGATAGTTGGTGACAACAATCAAGCCATAACTTGCCTCTGGCGGGGAATAATCGTCAAGATCAACAACCTGACAATTCACCTTGCCAGCCCCTGAAATCTGCCCGGCATGATCCTGCAACCGCTCCAAGCCCACCGGCGAAATATCCAGCGCATCCACCACAAACCCGTGTTCCGCCAGAAACAGCGCATTGCGCCCTGTGCCACAGGCCACATCCAGCGCCCGCTTTGCCGGTGCCTTGTCATAATAACGCTTCAGCATGAAACTGGCTTCACCCTTTTCAATCAGGTGATCACCATCGCTATATTTTGCGTCCCACTTCAGCCGGTCCTTTTGCGCCATATCGGTTCCGCCTTAAACCAGCCCGCCTGCCAGTGCCTTTTCAATTAGCGTCACGGTTTCATCCACACCATAAAGCGCTATAAACCCGCCAAAACGCGGCCCTTGGGATGCCCCCAGCAGCACCTCGTATAATGCCTTGAACCAGTCGCGCAGTGGCTCGAACCCGTGTTCCTTGCCCACCGCAAACACCATGGATTGCAGCGCATCGCCATCCAGACCGCCATCCCACGCTTTCAGGCGCTCCAGCAATTCCTGCATCGCGGCGCGTTCTTTGTCGTCGGGCAGACGATAGGTTTTCTGCGGCTTCACAAAGTCGTTGTAATACTTCACCGCATAGCCCGCCGCCGCATCCAGATCCGCATGGGTTTCAGGGCTTGCATCCGGCGCATACCGCTTGATGAAGCCCCACAACGCATCCTTGTCCTCGGCCGCGGCAACACTGGCCAGATTCAGCAGCATTGCAAACGGCACCACCATTTTGCTTTCGGGCGGTTTGCCCTCGTGCAAATGCCAGACCGGATTGTTCAACTGCGCCTTCAGATCCTGCGTCGGGTAGGCCCGCAGCTGTTGGTGATATTCGTCCACCGCCTTGGGAATCACATCGAAATACAGCCGCTTGGCGGTTTTCGGTTTCAGATACATGAAATACTGCAAGGATTCCGGCGGTGCATAGGCCAGCCATTCTTCCATCGTCAGACCATTGCCCTTGGACTTGGAAATCTTCTGACCATGTTCATCATTGAACAGTTCATATGACAAGCTGACCGGCGGCCGCCCGCCCAGTGCTGCACAAATCTTGCTGGATTGCGTCACACTGTCGATCAAATCCTTGCCCGACATTTCGTAATCAACCCCCAGCGCGGCCCAGCGCATGCCCCAATCCGGCTTCCACTGCAATTTCACATGGCCGCCGGTCACAGGCACTTCCACCCGCTCGCCATCCGGCTCTTCATAAACAATCGTGCCTTTTTCCACATTGCGCTCCAATGTCGGCACTTGCAGCACATGACCGGTCTTGGGCGAAATCGGCAAGAACGGCGAATAAGTCGCCTGCCGCTCGGCCCCCAGGGTCGGCAGCATGATCTCCATGATCTTGTCAAACCGTTCCAGCGCCGTAAGCAGGGTCTCGTCAAATTTGCCGCTGGTGTAATATTCGGTCGATGAGGCGAATTCGTAATCAAACCCGAAACTGTCCAGAAACGCACATAATCGCGCGTTGTTGTGCTGGGCGAACCCCTCGTGTGTGCCGAACGGATCGCGCACCTTGGTCAGCGGCAGGTTCAGATCCTCGGCCAGCATTTCCTGATTGGGCAGGTTGCCGGGTACCTTGCGAAACCCGTCCATATCATCGGAAAAACAAATCAGCTTGGTCGGAATGTCGCTTATCGCTTCAAACGCACGACGCACCATCGTTGTGCGCGCCACTTCGCCAAAGGTGCCGATATGCGGCAGACCCGACGGGCCATAGCCGGTCTGGAACAAAACATAGCCTTTTTCCGGCGTCTTGCCCTTCAACCGTTTCAAAACGCGGCGTGCCTCTTCAAAGGGCCAGGCTTTGGAATTCATCGCGGCTTCACGCAGTTCGGACATTTGTTTCACTTTCTCGGCAGGTTTTGGGCAATTACACCCGTCTTTGCAAACGTCCCTATTGCCCTGCCCCGCCCGCGTCAATATTCTGACCCCGCAGAATACCCCATATTTAGGATTATATCGTGAACCAGATCCCCCATTCGCTGACTCCACAGGATTGCCTTGTCGCCGTGATGATCGCCGTATCCGCCTCGGATGAAAACATCCGCACCTCGGAACTTGTGACCATTCAGGCCATCGTCAACCACCTGCCGGTGTTTGCGGGCTATGATATGGATCGGGTGAAAACGGTCTCGCAAACCGTGTTCGACCTGTTTGGCGAAGAAGACGGTCTGGACGCCCTGTTCGGCCTGATCCGCAATGACCTGCCCGAGCGGCTGCATGAAACAGCCTATGCGCTGGCCTGCGATGTGGCGGCTGCGGATGGGCAACTGAAAGAGGCCGAACTGCGCCTGCTCGAGGAAATCCGCTACGAATTCGAAATCGACCGCCTGCACGCCGCCGCCATCGAACGCGGCGCCCGCGCGCGACATGTAATGCCGTAACGCCTACTAGGTCCCGTAAAGCGTTGCCCATCTTTCAATCAGCGCCTGCTGCAACCGCTTGGCCGCCTTGTTCCACGACTTGGCCCCCTGCGGCGCCTCGCGGTCCGATTTGGCCACGCCTGCGCGGCGTTTTTCGTCGGCCATGAACATCGCGAATGCCAGTTGCGTGCCATCCGGCGCGATTACATAGCCCGCAAGGTTCGACACAAAATTCAGGGTTCCTGTTTTCGCGTGCACCTTGACCGGATGCCCCTTGATCACCCGCCCGTTCGCATCCCGCAACCCAATCGGTTTCAGCAAATGCGCCAGTGACCCGTTCGGCCCCTGCCGCACCAGCGCCGACACCATGTCACCCGCCGTAAGGCGCGACCCCGTGCCCAATCCGGAATGATCCACAAACCTCGACTTGCGCGCCCCTGTGTGACTGGCCGTCCAGTCTGTCATCTTTTTGGCCGAAGCCTTGAGAGATCCACCCGTGCCACCCCGCGCCGCACTGGCGGTCATGCCGATCGCCTCGGCCGTCATATTGTTGGAAAACTTCAACAAAGCCTTCAACAATATTTGCAACGGATCGCTCTTATGTTCCACCAGAACCGCACCCTTGGCCGGCCCCTTGGACACCACCGCGCGCGGCAAGCTGATCCCCTGCGAACGCGCCATGGTTTGAAATACCTCAGCTGCATACAGATGCGGTTTTCGCACCGGCAACCAGCGGCTGCCATCGCGCCCCAACGCGCGCTGCGCCACGGTCCAACTGTCTACCCCGCCGGAATCCTTGTAGGTGTAGATCGGCAAATCCCGATCCACCACACGCATCTTGGCGATCCGCACGCTGGGGCGGTACTTCCTGGTCCGCGCGTCCATTGCCACATCATAGCCGCTGGCGCTGCGTTTCCATTCAAAATGCACACGGTTGAAATTCAGGTTCAGCCCGCAAACCGCCGGGTTATAGCCCAGATAATCCGGCTGGCTTTTGTCGATCTGCTTGATAAAGGGAAGCGCGCTGGAATTCACCTTGAACCTGCCCGAAACCTCGCGCACCCCGGCCTGTTTCAGCGCCGCCGCCATATCTGCCAGATCATCCGTGTCCAGCGTCGGGTCACCCCCGCCCACCAACACCAGATCCCCCTTCAGGCGCCCGTTCACCACCGGCCCCGTGGCCATCAACCGTGTCTTGAAACGATACCCCGCGCCCAGCGTATCCAGCGCATAAAGCGATGTGATCGTCTTGGTCACACTGGCGGGGGGCTGTGGCAACACAGGATTGGCGGCTTCCAATATCAGCCCCGTTTTGGCATCTGCGACTACAAAGGCAACCTTGCCGCCCAACCGTGCCGCTGCGATCAGGTCAGCAGCACCCTTCACCGCCCGCTTGCGGAAATCCCCTGCCCGTGCGGTAGGTCGGATCGAAACCTTCGGCGCATCGCCCCACGCCACATCCGCAGCACTGGCCAGCAAAGCCCCCAGAATAAACCGTCTTGAAAATTGACCCTTCATAAAGGGGATATAAACAAACCCGCAGATCAAGAACAATGCTGATTTACGTTACTATAGCTAAATGTCCAAAGACAAAGGCGTTTGTACAAAATAACTTGCCCGAAATATTCAATCGCGGCGAAACACCCGCCGCGATTATTTTGTGAATATTCTACTTTACAGTAATTTCCGTCCACATACCGGCAGCATAATGGCCTGCAATATTGCAATATAGAACATATGTTCCCGGTTCCAGCGTCACAGTCAAAGCGCCTTTTTCACCTGCCGGCAGTTCCGATACCTCACCCTTGCTGCCTGCGGCTTCTTCATCCACACGCATAGAGTCGGCATCATATGGCAATGTCCCGTCAGGCCCTGACAATTTGGTCACAACCATCTCATGCTCGGAATCCGTAGAAGTGTTGATGACATCAAAGGTCACCTTGCCTGCCGGAATGACTGTCGTGTTTACAGTAACGCCCATCACATCGGTTGAACGGTCGTCATCGTTACCGATGGTGTGGTTGTCTACCATATCCATTGCTTCCATCGCATCCCACAGGAATACATGCAGCGTTGTGTCAGCAAAAGCCGGTGCAGCCATACCAGCCGCCGCCAGAGCAGCAGCCGCAATCAAATTCTTACTCATTTTCTTTATTCTCCTTGAAATTGCCAAGTGATGCCTCCATCGCATGACAAGACTTCATTGCAATCGCGCGCAAATGGATGAATGACTATATCGATGAGGATTACCAATCAACTTACGGCGTAAACCATCGTTTTATATCGATTTTATATCAAAAGATTACGGCTATTTTTCGCTTATCCCTGTGATTGTCAGGCCCACTCGCCGCGTGCCCGTATCTGGGTCGAGGACACATCCACCATCGGCACATTGATAAAACACCACGCGGGCGGCGGGCTATCCGCCAATATACCCGCTTGGGCACCACGCAAGCGATACCCCTCGTATCGCTTTGCCGCTTTGGACATCCGCGCCGACGTCCGGTCACCGGGCCGCGCAATCACCCCGACAGGCACGTTTTCCATGATCCATTCCCAGCGTTGCCAGCGATGGAATTGCGCCAGATTATCCGCCCCCATCAACCAGACAAACTTTACCCCGCGCCGCCGCGCAAATATCGCCTGCAAGGTTTCAGCGGTATACCACGTCCCCACCCTTGCCTCGAAATCCGTCACCTTGATGCGCGGATTGTCCGAAATCGCCCGGCAGGCCGCCAACCGCTTCTCCATCGCTGCCGGCGCATCCTGTTTCAACGGATTGCCCGGCGACACCAGCCACCACACCTGATCCAGGTTGAACCGCTTTAGCGCCGCCTTGGAAATATGCACATGCCCCCTGTGCGGCGGATCGAATGACCCGCCCAGCAGACCGACGCGCTGGCCTTTTGCTGCATATGGAAGTCCTGACTGCATTTTCCTCGCTTTCAAACTAAAACCCTATCCCCGTCTGCATTGCCCTTGTCCAGCAAAATATGTAAACGGGCATGAAACTCGAATTTTTGCGGAGCATCCCTCATGGCAGCCTATCAATACGTATACTTCATGGACGGCGTGTCCAAAACCTATCCCGGCGGCAAAAAATGCTTTGAAAACATCCGATTGAATTTCCTGCCCGGCGTGAAAATCGGCGTGGTCGGTGTGAACGGCTCGGGTAAATCCACCCTGATGCGGATCATGGCGGGGATCGACAAGGATTTCACCGGCGAGGCATGGGCCGCCGAGGGCGCGAAAATCGGCTATCTGCCGCAGGAACCGCAACTTGACCCGTCGCTGGATGTGCGCGGCAACGTCATGCTGGGCGTGGCCGAGAAAAAGGCCGTCCTTGATCGCTACAACGAACTCGCCATGAACTATTCGGACGAAACCGCAGACGAGATGGCCAAGCTGCAAGACGAGATCGATGCGCAAAACCTGTGGGATCTGGATGCGCAGATTGACGTTAGCATGGAGGCCCTGCGCTGCCCCCCCGACGACGCCGATGTATCCACCCTGTCCGGCGGCGAACTGCGCCGCGTTGCGCTGTGCAAACTGCTGCTGGAAGCGCCCGACATGCTACTGCTGGACGAGCCAACCAACCACCTTGACGCCGAAACCATCGCCTGGCTGCAACAGCATCTGATGGATTATAAGGGCACCATCCTGATCGTCACCCATGACCGCTATTTCCTTGACGACATCACCTCGTGGATTTTGGAACTGGACCGTGGTCAGGGTGTCCCGTGGGAGGGCAACTATTCCTCGTGGCTCGAGCAAAAATCCAAACGTCTGGCCAAAGAGGCCCGCGAGGACAAATCCCGCCAGAAAACGCTGGAGCGCGAGTTGGAATGGATGCGCGCCTCCCCCAAGGCCCGTCAGGCCAAATCCAAGGCCCGTATCAACGCCTATAACGACATGGCCAACATGTCCGAACGCGAGAAAATGGGCAAGGCGCAGATCATCATCCCCAACGGCCAACGCCTTGGTGGCAAGGTGATCGAGGTCGAGGGGCTGAAGAAAGCGATGGGGGACAAGCTGTTGATCGAAGACCTTGATTTCACCGTCCCGCCCGGTGCGATCGTCGGTGTGATTGGCCCCAACGGCGCAGGTAAAACCACGCTGTTCCGGATGATGACAGGGCAGGAACAGCCCGACGCAGGCACGGTCACATTTGGTGACACGGTGCAGCTGTCCTATGTTGATCAATCCCGCGACGATCTGGACGATAACGCGACCGTGTGGGAGGCGATCACCGACAGCCAGGACATCATCATGCTGGGCGACGCCGAAATGAATTCCCGCGCTTATTGCTCGGCGTTCAACTTCAAGGGCGGGGATCAGCAGAAAAAGCTGTCGATGCTGTCAGGCGGCGAGCGTAACCGCGTGCATATGGCGCGGCTTCTGCGTTCGGGTGGCAACGTGCTGCTGCTCGATGAGCCGACCAATGACTTGGACGTCGAAACCCTGCGGGCGCTGGAAGACGCGCTGGTCGATTTCGCCGGTTGCGCTGTGGTCATCTCACACGACCGCTTTTTCTTGGATCGGATTTGCACACACATTCTGGCGTTCGAAGGCGAGGCGCATGTGGAGTGGTTCGAGGGGAATTTCGAGGATTACGAGGAAGACAAGAAACGCCGGTTGGGCGCGGATGCGCTGGAACCGAAGCGGGTGAAGTTTAAGAAGTTTGTGAGGTAGAGAAATGGAATTTGTTTCTTTACTTTCTGCATTCGGTGTGGGGGCTGTTGTCTCAACGATTACTCAAAGCGTTCTATCAAATCGCACAGTCAAAAGATCAAGAAGCTTTAACGAAAGAAAAGAAGCTTATTTCGGTCTGTTCGAAGCAATTAGCAGCCTTCAATCTGGAAGCTCCAGTGCTGCAAAAGTCAATTTCGATATGTGGGTGTTTCGGTGCAACATAGTCGCTCCTAAAACTGTAAGGGATGCAATTAATGCATTATACGGCACGGATATCGACAACAATGCACGGATCGAAGCGATCGAACAATTGAAGCTCCAAATCAGGGCTGATCTTGGTATTTCAAGCTGAATATATTTGAAAAACAACCCGTAGGGCGGGGTTCACCCCGCCATCCCGCAAAACAACCAAACACGGCGTTTGTGGCAATCGTTGCAACGGCGGGGTGAACCCCGCCCTACGCCAGCGTATTATTTCACACGGTGCATTTATATCCCAAACCGGCCCATTCCGGCGAAACCACACCGCGTGCGATTTCCCGATGGATTGACGAATACGGCCAATCCCCTGCGCGTTCGACAAACCCGTGTTTCACCGGATTGCCCCAACAATATTCCACATGATTGCGGTAATCGCGTTCATCGCGGATCAGATGTTCCCAGAAACGCCGCTGCCAGACGCCACCATCCCCTTTACGGATTTTGCTTGGCGACCGTAGGGTGGGGTTCCACCCCACCACCTGTCCATTATTCCCGCCGTTGGTGGGGTAAAACCCCACCCTACAATCTGTCTTTACCGCCCGGGTGAACCGCGCCTTGATCGCGCCCCACCGCGTGGAAAAATCCGCGTCCCCCTTGGGCAGCGTCCAGACCGCATGGATATGGTC
>WFNH01000035.1 GCA_015488685.1 Marinosulfonomonas sp. | reverse complement strand
GAATCCGCACTGTGCGGTAGCGCTCGATCAGGCTGGTCACCCCATAAGGCATCACCTTGTCCGCCGCGCCACCGACATCCCGATGCTCGTAATAATGCGCCGCCAGCAGCATCACCGCATGGGCCACATCGGCAGGCAGATCGCCCCAGACGGCCCCGAAACCGGCATCAAAAATCACCTCGGCGCTGCCGCCAATCGGGATGGTCGGCAAACAGCCCCCCACCGCCAGCAGCTTTGGCCTGTGGTCATCCTTTTGCAACGAATAACGACCCGCATCTATCACCGTCACGGCCCCCAGCCGGTCCAGCAGACGCAATTCGCTGATCGCATTGACAGGGGCCACCGGAAACGCCTGCTCTCCCAGCGCCCGCCAGGCGGTGACCGACCACATGAAACTGCGCCCGATCAGTATCTTGCCCGTGCGCGCCTCGATCGCCGCGATAGAACTGCGCAAGTAGCTTTCCAGCACCGCATCCTGCACCGCGTCATCGGCAAACCCCGTGCCCATCCGCAAGTGGTCCTTGAATTCTGCAATCGGCAGTGCCGCTGCGGGCACTGTGGTTTGCTCGACTAACATCATGGAAAATCTCCAAAAAATCTGAATTCCCCCGCCAAAAAGGCGGGCGCGCGTCCTTCGCATTGCTCGGACGGAGGGAAGCAGCTAGACAACACGAAACCCCGGACGCACGCCCGTTTCAACCCCTCACCGTCGCACCGGCAAGGGGCTGTTCCCGATCCTTAAGAGACCGAGAATTTCAGCAGCTTGATCGCGGCAAAGTCGCTGACGTCCCCGCCCACACGTTTTGTGGCATAGAACAGAACATGCGGCTTGGCGCTGAACGGATCACGCAGCACGCGCAGATCGGGGCGCTCGGCAATGGTGTAACCGGCGGCAAAATCACCAAAGGCAATCGCCGTTGTGCCCGAACCGATGTCCGGCATATCCTCGGCAATCAGCACCGGATAGCCCATCAGGCGCGCAGGCTCGCCCGCCGCCAG
Organism: Marinosulfonomonas sp.; assembly: GCA_015488685.1. Classification (GTDB taxonomy): domain Bacteria; phylum Pseudomonadota; class Alphaproteobacteria; order Rhodobacterales; family Rhodobacteraceae; genus Profundibacter. The sequence continues at coordinate 2,539 of WFNH01000035.1, read as the reverse complement.
ACCATCGGACCACATGAAACGGCCATCGGCATCCTTCATCTTGCGAACGGCTCCGGCGGTTTTCGAATTCATCACGAATGTTGCCCCGGCGCGGTATTCGGCCCCCAGCGCGTAAACCAGATCAATGATCGCATCGACCGGATTGGTGCTGCTGAAATCACCGTCAACACCGGTGGCGATATAGCCCAGATTGCCCCAGGTCCATGTCGCATCATCCACTGCCGTATGGGTCAGGAAACCCGTGGGCTTGTCCACACCGTCACCGCTGACAAAAGCAGCCGCCTCGGCGCGGGAAAACTTGTCGGCAATACGGCCCGCCAGCCAACCCTCGATATCAAACGCGCTGTCATCCAGCAGACGCTGGCTTGCCTTGGGCAGGGCCGACAATTCGTGCAGCGGGATGGTGATGCGATCAATCGAAGGCGTGCCAGTTTCCGCCGCCGGACCGGCTTCAGTCGCCCAGCCGGCCCCCACATCGGTATGGTCGATCAGCACGTCAAACGATGTCGCCTCGACATTCACCACCGATGCGATAGACCGCAGCGATGCGGTGGCATTCAGCACGCTCTTGATGGTTTCAGCAGTCTGCGGATCCACCAGATAGCCGCCGTCGGCAGATACAGCCGTGGACATGGCCTTGCCTTCCAGAACAATGCCGCGCAGGGCGTCATCATCGCCCGAACGCAAATAGGCATTGAACGCCTTTTGGTGCGGGGCATCGGTTTCGGCCGCCACGGATAGCGCGGGGCGTTGATAGGTTGTTGTCTTGCGGTCCAGCATGGTCAGTCGCTCTTCTTGTTGTTGCAGTTTGGTATTAACTTTGTCCTGAAACTTGTTCAGATCATTCACGAAACCGGCCATCGCGGTCTTCACCTCGGCAGCCGGAGACAGGTCCGTTGGCGCATGGCCAACGTCCCGAGCCTTGCGGTCGGTTTTGCTCATTTTCACATCCTATTAAGTGAGGTCAGATCGCTGGCTCAGTCGCGGGCCAGCATGTGGCGGGCGTCATTGATGACCCCTGCCAGATCACGCAGAATATCGGCCTCGGGAGTTTCCCCCTTTGCCCCCACCCGCGCTTCCGGAAGCATGGGGAACGTCACCAGTGACACCTCCCACAATTCCAGTTCAGCCAAGAGCCGCTGGCCCTTGCCATTCTTATGTGCCTTCTTGGTGCGGTATCCGATCGACAAACCGTCAATCGCCCCCGCCTCGATCAGCGCCGCCGCCTCGCGCCCCCTGGCCACGTCCAGCAGCAGACGGCCCTTGACATACAGGCCCTTGCCATCCTCGCGCACCTCGTCCCAGATGCCAATCGGCTGGGTCGGATCATGCTGCCACAGCATCTTGACCGTGCGCCCCTTGCTGGCCAGATTGGCCAAAGACGCGGCATAGGCGCCAGCCTCGACCACATCACCACCCTGATCACATTTGCCAAAATAACTGGCATAACCCTCGATACAGGTGCCATCCGTAACGGTCACACCGCTTTCCATCCGGCAGAACTTGCGCTCTAACCCGGCCTCGCAATCCATTGAAGTCATGTTGTTTTCCTTACTTTGGCGCCGCATCCAGCAGCGTAACAATCCCTTGCGCCAGCACCACACCAACCACACCGTAAACCGCCAGCCACAGCCGCCGTTCCAGCCGCTCGATCATGCCTTCGATCCGCACCAGCCGGTCCGCAAGTGCCTCGAACTGCAATTTGCTGACCCGCTCATTGGCCTCGATCCGCGCGGTGGCGGCGTCAAAACTGTCATACAGAAACCGCGATCCACCGGCCTGCGCTCTCTCCTCGTTCATTCATCCTCCGCCAGTTTTGGCAACCCCAGCAGGCTGCGCTTTTCCGCATCGGTCAGGAACGCCGCATTGCCAACCCGCCGCCACTGGTTATCCCGCTCTGCCGACAGCGCCGGCACCTGGTCCAGATCGGGCCGCAGCTCCACATCCTCGCCGCTGAACCGCGTCAGCCATTCCGATACCGACGCCGCCACGCGGGTCGCCAGCGGCAATACCGTCAACCGGTAAAACGCGCGGTTGGCCTCCTGATAATTGGCATAGGCCGCATCCCCAGGGATCCCCAGCAACATCGGCGGCACACCAAAAGCAATCGCAATCTCCCGCGCCGCCGCCTCCTTGGTCTTCTGGAACTCCATGTCGGATGGGGAAAACCCCATCGGTTTCCAATCCAGCCCCCCCTCCAGCAACATCGGACGCCCCGCATTCGCAGCCCCCTGATGCTGGTTGGCCATTTCATCGACCAGACGGTCATATTGGTCCACCGTCAGGCTCGCCTGCCCGTCCGATCCGCGATAGACAATCGCACCGGATGGCCGCGCGGCATTGTCCAGCAACCCCTTGCTCCAGCGCGAGGCCGCATTATGCACATCCACCGCACTGGCCGCCGCCTGCATCGGCGAAAAACCGTAATGGTCATCCTGCGGCGAAAAGGTGCGGATATGGCAAATCGGTTGCACCTCGCCGGTCATGTCAAACCGGTGCTTGCGCCCGCCCACAGCGTATTCATAGGCCACCGGCCAGC
>WFNH01000034.1 GCA_015488685.1 Marinosulfonomonas sp. | reverse complement strand
GTGTCGGACCGCACGGTGGACAGCCATCTGCGCAACCTGCGCCGCAAACTGGCCGATGCCGGCTGCACGGATGCGGTGGAAACGGTGCATGGCATCGGGGTGCGGATGGGGCCATGTCGCGGATAAGGCGCAAATGGCGCCCCTCGCTGGCGCTGGTCATCGGCGGTACGCTGGCGGCCGTATTGCTGGCGCCGATGGTTGGCTTGGTGGTGGTGAAACTCCTTTGGGGATACATGCGCTATCGCTATGCCGTGCTGTTGGTCGGGGCAGGCGTGCTGTTGGTCACGGTTGTTCTGGGCTGGTTGCTGTGGCGGCTGATCCTGAAACCGGTGCAGAGATTGTCCATGGAAAGCAAGGCATTCGCGGCGGGCGAGGTGGCGCGGTTTGATCCGCAGGCCCATTACGGCACCCGGGAATTGCGGGAGTTGGGGCAAAGTGTGCTGGACATGGCCGAAAGCCTGCACAACCGGCAGGAAACCGTGCGCACATATACCAGCCATGTGACGCATGAATTGAAATCCCCGCTGACCGCGTTGATCGGTGCGGCGGAACTGCTCGAGGCCGAAGGGCTGACCAATGAGCAACGGGCGCAATTGTTGGGCACGGTGCGGCAATCAGCGGACCGGATGCAGGATTTGCTGGAAGGGTTGCGGCAGATGGCCAAGGCGCGTGAGCCGCTGGGGCAAGGGGCAAGCACTCTGGATCAGGTGCTGGCGGATTTGGCGGGTGAATATCCGGCACTAAAGATGCAGGTGACGGGCGGGGGTATATCCTTGCCGATCCCGCCCGAAGGGTTGGCGGTGATCTTGCGGCAGATGCTGGGCAACGCGGCGGCGCATGGGGCGGATCGGGTCTGGCTTGAGGCGGCACCCGAGGCGCTGGTGATCAGTGACAATGGCAGCGGGATTTCGACGGGCAATCGCGCGCGTTTGTTCGAGCCGTTCTTTACCACGCGGCGCGAGGATGGTGGCACAGGTATGGGGTTGGCGATTGTGCGCGGTTTGCTGATGGTGCGCGGGGCCGGAATTGCGGTGCTGGACAGTGAAAAAGGGGCGGCGTTCAGGATTGAATTCTGAGGCCTGCGCCCAAGAGATTCTATGCCTGCGGCGCATGTATTTAGGGCAAGAAGAAGATCAGAGCAATTCGCGCGGCAGGTGGTGTTTTTCCAAGCTGGGGATCACCCAGTCGGCGTCGGAAAAATCATCCCTGTCAGTATAGGCCGAAGGCGTGACCAGCACCCGCAGATCGGCGCCAAGGGCGGAATGGACGCCGTTGCGGCTGTCCTCGAAGGCGATGCAGGATTTTGCGGGCAGGCCCAGTTGTTCCAGCGCCAGCAGGAACACATCGGGGGCGGGTTTTTTGTTGGCCACCATATCACCGGCGGCGACGTGGTCGAACACTTCAAGCGCGGGTTTGCCCCAGCAGCATCGGGTCAGGGCCTCGACATTGGGGGTGTTGGTGGTGGTGGCAACCACGACCTTCAGGCCACGGGCGCGCGCCGCCTTTATCAGATCGGCCACGCCGGGGCGTAGGGTCAATTGGCCCGTGGCAAGGATTTCGCCGTAGATGGCGGTCTTTTCCTTATGGGCGCGGGCGATTTCCGCATCCGTCAGGCGGCGTTCGCCATCGGGCAGGGTGGATTGATGCGCGCGCATCCGTTCCTTGCCGCCTGTGGTTTTCAGCAGTTGGCGGTAATCGTCGACCGTCCAGTGCCAGCCCAGCCCCCATTGCTCGAAAGTCTTGTTAAAGGCCGCGCGGTGGGCCTCTTCTGTTTCGGCCAAGGTGCCGTCAACGTCGAAAATCAGGGCTTGCAGGGGCAATTACAGGCTCTCGATATAAGGGCCAAGGGCAGCGAAATCCTCAAAGGCAAAGGCGTGGGGAAGGTCGGCCACGGGCACCTTGCGATAGCCTTTGGTGAACAGCGCCATGGGTTGCCCTGCGCGGTCGGCGGTTTCGGCGTCGACTTCGCTGTCACCGACATAAAGGCAGCTATCGACGCCCAGCAGTTTTAGAGTGTGAAACAGCGGCGCGGGATCGGGTTTTTTCTGCGGCAGGGTGTCACCACCGACAAGCACGTCAAAGAAATGCTCGATTTCCAGCAGGCGCAGGATTTCACGGGCCGGGGCCTCGGGCTTGTTGGTGCAGATGGCCAGTTTGTGATCCTTTTCCTTAAGCGTTTCCAGTAAGGGCAAAAGGTTTGGGTAAATCGTGGTCAGAGTGGCCGGATCGGCGTCGTAATAGCCCATATAGGCCTTAACCAGACGGGCGTGCTGATCGGCAGGGATGCCGTTGTCGGCCATGGCCAGTTCGACCAGACGCGGTACGCCATTGCCAACATAGCTGATCACGGTTTCAAGGCTGGGGGCGGGGGCGCCCTCGTCCGTCAGCATTTTGCAGCAGGCGGCGTGCAGGTCGGGCGCGCTGTCGATCAGCGTGCCGTCCAGATCGAATACTATGGGTGTCATGCGTCTTTCCATTTGATCGAACAGCCCATCGAGGGGATTTGTTCGCGCGGGCCTTGGCCGGTTTGGGCAACCTGTTTCATCGCCTCGTAAAGATCGCGTTTCAGATCGGCGGGGCCGGGGTTGCGGCCGGATGAATCCAGACGGCCACGGTATTGCAGGCCCATGTCGGCGTTGAAGCCAAAGAAATCGGGGGTGCAGGCGGCATCGTAAGCGCGGGCGACGGCCTGGGATTCATCGTGCAGATAGGGGAAGGGCAGATCGAGTTTCTGCATATTCTCGAAGCTGTCTTCGGGGTAGGATTCGGCATCATTGGAATTGATCGCCACCACGCCAATGCCCAGTTTTTGCAGGTCCAGCGCGTCGCGTATGATCTTGTCCATGATGGATTTCACATAGGGGCAGTGGTTGCATATGAACATCACCAGCGTGCCGTTTTCGCCTTTCACATCGGACAGCGAATAGGTTTTGCCATCGGAGGCGGGCAGGGTGAAGTCGGGGGCAAGCCAATCGAAATTGCAGACGGGGGGTGTCACGGCCATGTTGAAATCTCCAGATTTGTTGTTACGGCCTGCCGAGTGTATCCCGACAGGCCGTAGACATCAAAGGGTGTTCGCGCGGCCCTTCGAGGCGTTATTGTGCGGCCGAGGCGGCCTCGCGGATGGCGCGGATGTTTTTGCCGTATACCTCGGGGGTATCGACCGAGCCGCCGTTGAATACGGCTGATCCGGCGACCAGAACATCGGCACCGGCAGCGGCCACCAGCGGGGCGGTTTCAGGTGTGACGCCGCCGTCAATCTGGATGTGGATCGGACGATCGCCGATCATTTCGCGCACCTTTCGGGTTTTCTCGACGCCCGAATGGATGAATTTCTGCCCGCCGAAACCGGGGTTGACCGTCATGATCAGCACCATATCCAGCAGGTCCATGCAGTATTCGATACTGGACAGCGGCGTGCCCGGGTTCAGGCTGACTCCGGCCTTTACCCCTTGTGCTTTGATTGCTTGCAGGGTGCGGTGGATATGCGGGCCGGCCTCGACATGGGCGGTGATCATATCGGCACCGGCCTTGGCATAGGCCTCGATATAGGGATCGACCGGCGCGATCATCAGATGCACATCCATGAAGGTTTTCACATGCGGGCGGAAGGCGGCCACGGCAGGGGGGCCGAAGGTCAGGTTGGGCACGAAATGGCCGTCCATTACATCGACATGGACCCAGTCACAGCCCTGATCCTCGATAGCGCGGATTTCCTGGCCGAAGTTGGCGAAATCCGCCGACAGGATCGACGGGGCAATTTTGATGGAGCGATCAAAGGTCATGGTGCAAATTCCCTGCATCTGGTGGGTTGAAGTGGCGCGAATCCGTCTCCGCGCCACTGGTTCTTAACGTGATCTGCCGCGTTATGCAGCCGAATTGATGCGCAGGGCCTCGCGCCAGTTCGGGAACAGCTTGTCGGCATCATGCGGGAAGCTTTCGAATGCGCGGGCGAATTCCTTGTGCTCTTTGGCGAATTCCAGCGGATCGGCGCCTTCTTTCCAGCATTGTTCGGCCTGACGCAGCGATGTCGCCCCCGCGGCAGCACCGTCGACATGGCCGAAAGAGCCACCACCGGCGGTCAGGATCAGGTTCGAGTGCCCGAGGTTTTCAAAGAAACCCGGCATCCGCAAAGCATTCATCCCGCCCGAGATAATCGGGGTGGTCGGGTTCATACCCAGCCATTCCTGATGGAAGAACGGCCCCTTGACGCTGTCTTCGGTGATCATATGGGCGATGACGGTATCGTCCTTTTCGCCTTCCATCTTGCCATAGCCCATGGTGCCCACATGGATGCCCGATGCCCCCTGCAGCCGCGCCATTTTGGCCAGTACAAACGCGGTATAGCCACGCATTGCGCTGGGGCTGGTCACAGCACCATGTCCGGCGCGGTGATAGTGCAGATACTGCTTGGGGAAAGTGCGGCGGGCGGTTGTGATCGCCTGCGGGCCGGCCACATAGCCATCCACCAGGAAGGCGCAGTGATCGGCATCGGGGCCGAAAGTTTCCAGAATGAATTCGCCACGTGCGATCGTCTCGTGATAATCGTCAGCGGTGATATTCCAGGAAAACAGCTTGGCTTCGCCCGTCTTGTCCTGTGCCCGTTTCATCGCATCGGCGACAAGGCGCACGGTTTCCTTGAGCGGGGCGAACACCTGGTTGCCCTGGGGTTCGTCATTCTTGATGAAATCGCCACCCAGCCAGAAATCATAGCAGGCATCGGCAAAAGGCTGCGGCCGCAGGCCCAGTTTGGGTTTGATGATGGTGCCGACGATAAAGCCGCCATCCACCACCGGACGCCCCAGCACCCGCCACAGATCGGAAATCGTGGTCGATGGCCCATCGAAAAGGCGCAGATAAGCCGGCGGCACATAGAAATCGTGCATTTTGGCATAGGCAACATCCCCCATGCCCTGGTTATTGCCGATGGTCAGCGTCAGAAAACTGGCCAGCATGGCGCGGCCGTCGATCACGTTCCGGTCAAACAGATCGACCGGATAGGCAATTTTCATGATCTCCTTTTCCTCGTCGATCTCGTATACCAGCGCATCGATCCCGCGGGTGAAATCATCGGTTGTCGAAACTTCTACATTGGTCCCGGTCGAGCTTTCGGCGGCAAAGTGGGCAGCGGTTTCAAGGTAGCCGCCATAGCCCTCTTTCGGTTTCATGATATAGGCCACAAGCACATGCTTGCCGCCCGCGATCAGGTCGGCCTCTTTCAGCGAGAGGTCTGCGTAACGATCTGACTGGTCCATTTCTGGTCTCCTTGGGTAGGTGGCCTTTGGGCCGTGGGATTAAGCGGTTTTCGGGTCAAGCGAGCCGTCGGCGTAACGCTTGGCCATGTCATCCATCGGGATGACCTTGATTTTCGCGGCGTGTCCGGCGGTTCCGAAACGCTCCAGCCGGTCTTTCACCAGCTTCTCCATTTCCGCCATTGCGGGGATCAGGAATTTGCGCGGGTCGAACTGGGTCGGGTCTTCCATTGCGACCTTGCGGAACTGGCCGGTCAGGGCCATGCGGTTGTCGGTGTCGATGTTCACCTTGCGCACACCCATTTTGATGCCTTTTTCGATTTCCTCGACCGGCACACCATAGGTTTGCGGCATCTCGCCGCCGTATTTGTTGATCAGGTCCTGCAGATACTGCGGAACACTGGACGATCCGTGCATCACCAGATGGGTGTCGGGCAATTTGGCATGGATCGCGGCGATCTGGCTCATCGCCAGTGTTTCGCCTGTGGGTTTGCTGGAGAACTTGTAAGCCCCGTGGCTGGTGCCGCAAGCGATGGCCAGCGCGTCCACTTTGGTTTTCTTCACGAAATCAACGGCTTCGTCAGGGTCGGTCAGCAATTGTTCCATCGACAGTTTGCCAACAGCACCCGAGCCATCTTCCTCTGCCGCTTCGCCGGTTTCCAATGATCCCAGCACGCCCAGCTCGCCCTCGACCGAGGCACCGACCCAATGGGCCAGATTGGACACGTTGCGGGTGATGTTGACGTTATAGTCAAAATCGGCAGGCGTTTTCATGTCTTCGTGCAGCGAGCCGTCCATCATCACCGAGGTGAAACCATAACGGATGGCCGAGGAACAGGTTTGTTCGTTATTGCCGTGGTCCTGATGCATGCAGATCGGGATATCGGGATACATTTCCGACAGGGCCTGGATCATATGGCGCAACATGATGTCGCCTGCATAGGATCGTGCACCACGGCTGGCCTGCAGGATTACCGGCGCGTCACAGGCGGCGGCGGCCTTCATAATGGCCAGCCCCTGTTCCATGTTGTTGATGTTGAACGCGGGGACGCCATAGTCATTTTCGGCGGCGTGATCCAGCAGTTGACGAAGTGTGATAAGTGCCATTGCTCGTTTCCTTTGATTAAGCTGCTTTAGCGCGTGTCAGTGCGGCCAGACCGGGCAACTCCTTGCCCTCGAGCCATTCCAAGAAGGCCCCACCGGCGGTGGAGACATAGGTAAAATCATCCGCTGCATCGGCCACATTCAGGGCCGCAACAGTATCGCCGCCACCGGCCACGGAAACCGCCAGACCCGCGCGGGTCATTTCGGCAGCGCTGCGGGCCAGCATTTTGGTCGAATGGTCGAATGGCGGGATTTCAAAGGCCCCCAGCGGGCCATTCCACAAAATGGTCTGGGCACCGGCCAGTTCGGCCTCGAAATCACGCAGGGCTTCGGGACCGGCATCTAGGATCATAGCGTCCTCGGGGCAGGCGTCATTGGCGACGATCTGCTTTCGGGCACCGGCCTTGAATTCGCGCGAAACCACAACATCGATCGGCAGCAACAGTTTGCAGCCCGATTTTGCCGCCAACTCGCGGATTTCCTTGACGGTTTCGATCTGGTCGGCCTCGTGCAATGACTTGCCCATCGGTGCGCCATCGGCGAACAGGAAGGTGTTGGCCATGCCCCCGCCAATGATCACGGCGTCCAGTTTGCCGACAAGGTTTTTCAGCACAGCGATTTTGCTGGACACCTTGGCTCCGCCAACAATCGCCACGCTGGGCCGTTTGGGGGCTTCCAGTGCTTTGGTCAGTGCCAACACCTCTTCCAGCATCAGCGGGCCGGCGGTTGCGGTCATCTGGTCTGCAATCGCGGCGGTCGAAGCGTGGGCGCGGTGGGCGCAAGAAAAGGCATCGTTGACATAGATATCGCCAAGGCGGGCGAATTGCGCCGCCAGAGCAGGGTCGTTGGCCTCTTCGCCCGGCTCAAAGCGCACGTTCTGGCACAACAGGGCCTGTCCCGCACCCAGATCGACTGCGGCGGCTTCGGCTTTTGCTCCGACGCAGGCGTCAGTGAAAAACACATCCACGCCCAGTGCATCGGCCAGTGTTTCGCGAATGCTTTCGGTGGACAGATCGGGGTTGCGCTGCCCCTTGGGGCGGCCAAGGTGGGTCAGGATGACAAGGCGCGCCCCTTTGGCCAGCAGGGGCTTCATGCCCGCCGCAAAGCGTGTGATGCGGGTAGCGTCGCTGACCGTGCCGTCATCCTTGAACGGCACGTTCAGATCGGCGCGTACCAACAGGCGTTTGCCCGATACATCCATATCCGTGATCGCAGGGATGCCCATCAGATCAGCGCCCCCATCGCCACGGCTGTATCGCCCATGCGGTTACTGAAGCCCCATTCGTTGTCATACCAGGTCAGGATGCGGACCATGTTGCCCGAGACGACCTTGGTCTGGTCCATGTGGAAGACCGAGCTGTGCGGGTTGTGGTTGAAGTCGATCGACACATTGGGCAGGTCGGTATAGCCCAGCACACCCTTAAGCGGGCCGTCGGCGGCGGCCTTGATGGCGGCGTTCACCTCGTCAATCGTGGTGTCGCGGCTGGCCTCGAATGTCAGGTCCACCACCGAAACATTCGGCGTGGGCACCCGGATCGCCACGCCGTCCAGTTTGCCGTTCAGTTCCGGCAGCACCAGCCCCACGGCCTTGGCCGCGCCGGTTGATGTCGGGATCATCGACAGCGCCGCGGCGCGGGCGCGATAGAGGTCTTTGTGCATCGTGTCGAGCGTCGGCTGATCGCCGGTGTAACTGTGGATCGTGGTCATGAACCCGTGGTTGATGCCGATCGCATCGTTCAGGGTTTTGGCCACGGGCGACAGGCAGTTGGTGGTGCAGGACGCGTTGGAAACGATGATGTCGTCTTTGGTCAGCACATTGTGGTTCACACCGTAAACGATTGTTTTATCGGCATTTGCACCGGGGGCCGAGATCAGAACGCGGCTGGCACCGCTTTTCAGCAGCAATTCGGCCTTGTCCTTGGCGGTGAAAATGCCGGTGCATTCCATTGCGATGTCAACATCGCTCCACGGCAGGTCTTCGGGGTTGCGGATGGCGGTGACGCGGATTTTGCCACGGCCCACATCGATCCAGTCACCGCCCGTTGTCACGGTGGCGGGAAAACGGCCATGCACGCTGTCAAACCGCAGCAGGTGGGCATTGGTTTCAACCGGCCCCAGATCATTGATCGCGACCACTTCGATATCGGTGCGACCGGATTCGATGATGGCGCGCAGGATGTTGCGGCCGATGCGGCCAAAGCCGTTGATGGCTACTTTTACAGTCATGTTATTTCTCCCTTAAAGCAGGTTTTTGGCGGCTTTTGCCACGGCGTCTGCCGTGATGCCGAAATGTTCGTAAAGTTCGTCTGCGGGGGCCGAAGCCCCGAAACCGGTCATGCCGACAAAGGCGGAATTTTCGCCCAGCAGCTTGCCCCAGCTTTGTTCAATCGCCGCCTCGACACCAACACGCGGGGCGGTGCCCAGAACGGATGCGCGATAGGCTGCGTCCTGCTGCGCGAACAGTTCGAAACAGGGGGCCGAAACCACGGCGGCCTTGATGCCTTCTTTGGCCAGCAGATCGGCGGCATTCATGGCGATTTCCACTTCGGAGCCGGTGGCGATCAGGGTCACATCCCGTTCGCCCGCGGTGTCGCGCAGAACATAGGCTCCTTTGGCGACCATATTGGTGTCGGTGTGGCTGGTGCGCAGGCAGGGCAGCCCCTGACGCGACAGGGCCAGCACGGAAGGTGTGCTTTCGCTTTCAATCGCGATCTGCCAGCTTTCGGCGGTTTCCACCACATCGGCGGGGCGGAACACATAGGTGTTGGGCATGGCGCGCAAACTGGCGACGGTTTCCACCGGCTGGTGGGTCGGGCCGTCTTCGCCCAATCCAATGCTGTCATGGGTCATCACATATGGCACCGGCAGGCCCATCAGCGCCGACAGGCGGATCGCGCCACGGCAGTAATCGGCAAAGGCCAGAAAGGTGCCGCCGTAGGGCAAAAAGCCCCCGTGCAGCGAAAGGCCGTTCATCGCGGCCGCCATGCCGTGTTCGCGCACGCCGTAATAGATGTAACTGCCGCCGTAATTGCCTTTGGAAACCGGCTCCATCCCGTTGGTTTTGGTCAGGTTCGATCCGGTCAGATCGGCCGAACCACCCACGGTGTTGGGCAGGGTGGCGTTGATCACTTCCAGCGCCATCTGGCTGGCCTTGCGGGTTGCAACCTTTGGTGCGTCTTGCGACAGGCGGTGTTTATAGGCGTTGATTGCCGCATCCAGCGCCGATTTGTCCGGTCCGGCCAGCGTGGCGTTGAATTCGTCGGCCCGGCCCGAGGCAGACAGACGTTTATCCCAGTCCAGTCGCGCCGCCTTGCCGCGGGCGGCGATGGCGTGCCAGTCGTCATAAACGTCGGACGTGATTTCAAAAGGGGCGTGAGGCCAGCCAAGGGCCTCACGCGCCAAGGCAATCTCGCCATCCCCCAGAGGTGCACCATGAGTGGCGGATGTGCCTTGTTTGTTGGGTGCGCCAAATCCGATGATCGTCTTGCAGGCGATCATGGATGGTTTGTCGCTGACCTTGCGGGCCGCTTCAATCGCGGCGGCAATTGCGTCTTTGTCGTGGCCGTCAACCGACTGGACATGCCAGCCCGCGGCCTCGAAACGCTTTTGCTGATTGGTGCTGGTGGACAGATCGGTTTTGCCGTCAATGGTGATCGAATTGTCATCCCACATCACAATCAGCCGGCCAAGGCCCATGTTGCCAGCGAAATCAATGGCTTCGTGGCTGATCCCTTCCATCAGGCAGCCGTCACCGGCGATCACATATGTATAGTGATCGACCAGATCATCGCCAAATCGCGCATTCTGCATCCGTTCGGCCAGCGCCATGCCGACAGCGGTGGAAATCCCCTGACCCAGCGGGCCGGTGGTGGTTTCGATGCCCTTGGCGTGACCATATTCGGGATGGCCCGCGGTGCGGAAACCCATCTGGCGGAAATTGCGGATCTGGTTCATGTCCATGTCGTCATAACCCAGCAGGTGGTTGATGGCATAAACCAGCATCGAGCCATGGCCCGCCGACATCACGAACCGGTCGCGGTCGGCCCATTTGTCGGCTGTCGGATCGATTTTCATGAAACGGTTGAACAAAACGGTGGCGACATCGGCCAGTCCCATCGGGGCGCCGGGGTGGCCGGAATTGGCGGCCTGCACGGCGTCCATTGCAAGGGCGCGGATGGCGTTGGCCATTTGGGTTTCGTTACTCATTGTCAGGCCTCCTTATGCGCGCTTGGATTCGGAAATCAGGCGTTCCACCAGCGGGGTAAAGATCAGCTGCATTGCCAGCTCCATCTTGCCGCCCGGAACCACGATGGAATTGGCGCGGCTCATGAAACTGTCGTGGATCATGGATTGTAGATAAGGGAAATCGATACCGCGCGGGTCTTTGAAACGGATCACCACAAGGCTTTCGTCCGCCGTCGGGATCCAGCGCGAAATCATCGGGTTCGAGGTGTCCACAATCGGCACACGCTGGAAATTGATGTCGGTTTCGGTGAACTGCGGCATGATGCAATGCACATAGGCGTGCATGCGGCGCAGGATCACGTCGGTCACGGCCTCGGTTGTGTAGCCGCGCTGGTGCTTGTCGCGATGAATTTTCTGGATCCACTCAAGGTTCACCACCGGCACAACCCCGATTTTCAGATCGGCGTATTTTGGCAGGTTTATTTTGTCGTTTTTCACAGCGCCATGCAGGCCTTCGTAAAACAACAGGTCGGTACCCTTTTCGATGTCTTCCCAATCGGTAAACGTGCCCGAAGCCGCGCCCAGTTTGGCACCTTCTTCGTCGTTATGCACATAATAGCGTTTCTTGCCGGTGCCGGTTTTGCCATAAGCTTTGAACACCGCTTCCAGTTCTTCCAGCGCATTGGCTTCATAGCTGAAGTGGCTGAAGGTGTGGTCGCCTTTGGCGTAATGCTGGTCCAGCTGCTCTTTCATCGCCGCGCGGTCATATTTGTGGAACGCGTCGCCTTCGATGGTGGCAGCGGTCACACCTTCGCGGCGGAAAATCTGCTCGAAGGTGTCTTTGACGGTCGAGGTGCCAGCGCCAGAAGAGCCGGTGACGGAAATGATGGGATGTTTCTTGCTCATGTCATGGTTTCCTTAATCACGAAACAGGCCGCGCTGGCCAAAAAGGGCTGAGACTTCTTTTTCGGGTAGGTCGTGGTACGAGGCGAGGCGATCCACCTTGACCGGTGTGCCGAACACAAAGGGCGTGCGGGCGTGCAACTCCTTGGCGGTCTGGTCTAGGATGCGGTCGTGTTCATTGGTGGCGTGGCCATCGGCCTGTTCCACCAGAAACGCCATCGGGGCGCATTCATAGACCATGCGCAGACGACCCGCGCCATAGCCTTCACGGGAATCCGACGGATACAGAAAAATACCGCCGCGGGTCAGGATGCGGTGGGTTTCGGCCACCAGTGATGCGACCCAGCGCATGTTGAAGTTCTTGCCGTGGATGCCTTCAGCGCCGGCGATGCAATCATCGATATAGGCGCGCACAGGTTTGGACCAATGGCGATAGTTCGAGGCATTGATGGCGTATTCAATCGATTCCTTTGGCACCACCACATGGTCATTGGCCAATTCGAATTTGCCGCTGTCCGGGCTAAGCACATAGAACAGGGTGCCGTTGCCGAAGGTCACCATCAGGCCGGTTTGCGGGCCAAAGATGATGTAACCCGCTGCAATCTGTTCGTTGGCGGGGCGCAGGAAACTTTCGTTTGCGCCCTCGTTGGCCTCGAAGATCGAAAAGATGGTGCCGATCGAGACATTCACGTCGATGTTCGACGACCCATCCAGCGGGTCGATCGCCAGTGCATAACGCCCGTTCGGGTCCAGTTCGACCACTTCTTCCTGTTCTTCCGAAGCATACCAGCGCACGCCCAGCGATTTCAGCGCCTCGGCAAAGGCCTCGTCCGCCATCACGTCCAGTGCTTTTTGCTGATCACCATCGCTGTTTTCGCCAACAGCCCCGCCCAGTGTTTGCCCCAAAGGGCCACGGGCAATGGTCTTGGCCAGCTCCGCGCCAACGGTGCAAAGGCCGTTGATTAGTGGATACAGGTCCGCCGGAATTTTGTCGTTTCCGATGATGTTTTCGTCCGACTGCATAATAATCCCCCGATTCTGGCGCAGTTTCGGTAATTTTCTTTTGTATTCCATAATTCGAATGATTATAGAATTTAATTAAATGGAATTTGCGTTAAGGGAAATTTAATGCCGAAGCTGGATGCGGTTACTTTCAAACAGTTACGCGCCATTCGCGCTGTGGCTGAAAACGGAACTTTGTCGGCGGCAGCCGAGGCGGTGGGACTGACTCCGCCCGCGATTCATACACAATTGCGAATCCTCGAGGAAAATATGGACTGCAAGCTGGTGGATCGTGGCGGGGCGCAAGGGGCACGGTTGACGGCCGAAGGGCAGGCAGTGCTAAGGGCGGAATTCACCATCCACAGCGCTTTGGAAAACTGCCTGCAACAGGTGCGGGCACTGCGGGACGGGCAAAGCGGGGTTGTGGTGCTGGGGGTTGTTTCCACCGGCAAATACTTTGCACCGGGGCTGGTGGCGATGTTGCAGCAGCATTATCCCGATATTGACGTGGTGCTGCGGGTGGGCAATCGCGATGCGATCATGCGGGCGCTTCAGCAGCAGGCGCTTGATCTGGTGATTATGGGGCGTCCCCCGCGCAGTCCGGTTATGGAAACCGAAGTGATCGGGGATCACCCGCATGTGATGATTGCCGCCCCCGAACACCCGCTGGCCGGTCGGCGGGACATTTCGGCGCAGGAATTGCTGGCGCAGACCTTCATCGCGCGTGAGGAAGGGTCGGGCACACGGATCATGATGGTGCGTTATCTTGATCGCATCGGCGAAGGCACACCGTATCGCAGCATTGAAATGGGAACCAATGAAACCATTAAACAAGCGGTGATTGCGGGGCTGGGTGTGGCGCTGATCTCGCAGCACACGGTGACCGAGGAATTGCGTTCGGGGCGTTTGATGACGATTGAATCCGCCGGTCTGCCGATTGCCCGAAAATGGTTTCTGCTGCACCGGCAGGATCTGCGAGTGACCCCCGCGATTGCCACAGTTCACCGGTTTATATCCGAATTGCAGGGGTCGTTTTTGCCAAAGCTTTAGGCGGGGATGCTGTTCAGGATTGCCCCGTGGCCCAAAGCGGGCATAAAGTCTGGATAAGCGACTCGCAGGACAAAAGGATTTTCAGGGAATGGTTGATAATACCGGCCCGTTAAAGGGGCTGCGCATTCTGGATATGTCGCGCATTCTGGCAGGCCCATATGCAACGCAATTGCTGGGCGATATGGGCGCCGATGTGATCAAGGTCGAACGCCCTGTGGAGGGCGATGACACCCGCGCATGGGGGCCGCCCTATGTGACCACGGCAGATGGCGAAGTCACCCGCGAAAGCGCCTATTATATGTGCACCAACCGCAACAAGCGTTCCATCGCTGTGGATATGGCCGATCCGGAAGGGGCGGAAACCCTGCGTCGTCTGGCGGAGGTGGCCGATGTGGTGATCCAGAATTTCAAGGTGGACGGATTAAAGAAATACGGGCTGGATTACGAGGCGCTGAAAACCCGCAATCCGGCGCTGGTTTACTGTTCGATCTCCGGCTTTGGCCAGACCGGCCCGAACCGCGACAAGCCGGGGTATGACCTGCTGGCGCAGGGCTATGGCGGGATGATGAGCCTGACGGGGGAACCGGATGGCGAGCCGGTCAAGGTGGGGGTTGGCATCGCCGATATCATGTGCGGTATGTATGCCAGTAACGCCATTCTGGCCGCTTTGCGCCATCGTGATGCGACAGGCGAGGGTCAGCATATCGACATCGCACTGGTGGATACGCAGATTGCCTGGCTGGCCAATGAGGGCGTGAATTATCTGTCCTCGGGTCAGGCGCCCGAACGGCGCGGCAACCAGCACCCCAATATCGTGCCCTATCAGGTGTTTGAATGTGCGGATGGTCATGTGATCGTGGCGGCGGGCAATGACGGGCAGTTCGCCCGTTTCGCCGCACTGATCGGCATGCCGGAACTGGCCAAGGATGACCGCTTTACCCTGAACACCTCTCGTCTGGAAAATCGCGAGGTGCTGATTGCGCTGTTGTCCAAGCGCCTTAAACAGATGGAAAAGGGCGCTTTGGTCGCCGCGATGGAGGCCAACAACGTGCCGGGCGGCGAGATTAACACCGTTCCCGAGGTGTTCGAAACCGATCAGGTTGCCGCACGCGAGATGAAGATTTCCATGCCGCATCCGCTGGCTGCCAAGGGCCATGTCGATCTGATCGGAAATCCGGTGAAATTTAGCGTCACCCCTGTTAGTTATCGCCAATACCCGCCGATTTGCGGGGAACATACCGATGAAGTTTTATCTGAATGGTTGAAGGAAGAGTAATGTTTGATTTAACGCCGGAACAACACCTGATCCGCAATACTGTGCGGGAATTGGCCCAGGGGGTCATTAAATCCCGTGCCGCAGAGGTGGACCGCTCCGAGGAATACCCTTGGGAAAACGTGCAATTGCTGGTCGAGGCCGGATTGATGGGCATGTGTATTCCCAAGAAGCACGGGGGCGCCGGTGCATCCTATCTGGATGCGGTTCTGGTGGCCGAGGAAATGGCCAAGGCTTGTGGAGTGACGGGCCGGATCGTGGTTGAAGGCAATATGGGCGCAATCGGTGCGATCTGTGCTTATGGCAGCAAGGAACAGATTGGTCGCGCCGCGCCATTGGTTCTGGCTGGGGACAAGCCTGCGATCTGCATTACAGAACCCGGCGCAGGGTCGGCGGCCACCAGCATGACGACGGTCGCGGTCAAGAAAAAGGACAAATACATCCTGAACGGGGTGAAACACTGGATCACCGGCGGAGGGGTGTCGCGCGTGCATCTGGTTTTCGCGCAGGTTGTCGAAAACGGCGAGCGTCAGGGCATCGGTGCCTTCATTGCCGTGCGAGGCGAGGACGAAGGCATGAGAATCGGCCACCGCGAACCGGCAATGGGCCTGCGCGGAATCCCAGAAACGGAAATCATATTCGAGAATATGGAGATTTCCGCCGATATGGCGCTGATCCCGCCACAAGGGCTGCGACGCGGTTTTGGCGGGTTGATGGATGCCTATAACGCCCAGCGGGTCGGGGCGGGCACCGTGGCGCTGGGCGTTGCGGCGGGGGCCTATGACACCGCAAAGGATTATCTGAAAATGCGTCAGCAGTTTGGCCGTCCGATTGCTGAATTTCAGGGGCTACAATGGATGATTGCCGATATGGACGTGGCACTGGAATCCGCACGGCTGATGCTGTGGCGCGCGGCTTGTAGCGGCAAAAACGGGTTTCCCGACCCGTTGCTGGCGGCGCAGGCCAAATTGCTAGCCTCGGAAACCGCTGTGAAAGTCACCAATGATGCGCTGCAACTGCATGGCGCGGCGGGGTATTCGCGGGATTTGCCGCTGGAACGCATGGTGCGGGATGCGCGCATGTTCACCATCGGTGGGGGCACAGCACAAATGCTGCGCAACCTGATCGCGGGACGGGCGCTGGATATGAAAACCCCGCAAACGCGCGACGGGTATTCACGGCTGGCAAAATGAACGCCGCACAGATCATCGCCAACGAGTTGGCAGGGGCAGGGTGCCGCCATGCCTTCGGTATGCCGGGGGGCGAGGTTCTGGCCCTGCTGGATGCCCTACGGGTGGCGGGGATCGAATTCACGCTGGTGAAACACGAAAACGCGGGTGGCTATATGGCCGAGGGCAGTTGGCACGCTACCGGCGCGCCGGGCATCCTGTTGGCCACCATCGGGCCGGGGGTATCGAATGCGGTGAACACGGTGGCCAACGCTTACCAAGAACAGGTGCCGTTGATCGTGCTGACGGGCTGTATCTCGCACGCGATGGCCGAACAGTTCACCCATCAGGTGATTGATCACGCAGCACTGTTTTCCACTGTCACAAAGGCCACTTTGCGGGTGGATCAGGGCACAGCGGCGCTGACCGTTGACAAGGCCCTGTCGATTGCATTGTCCGACCCGCTTGGGCCGGTGCTGCTGGAATTGCCGGACGAATATCTGGACGCGGCCCATTGGCAGGAACCAGACCGCGCACCCGCCGCACCCAAGCTGGCCGAGGCCGGTATCTGGGCTGAAGACAGCAAAACGCTGCAACAGGCCCGCGATATGTTGAGAAAGGCCCAAAAACCTATTGTTTTGGCAGGGTTGGGCGCGATTCATCATGCAGCGGGATCGGCCATTCTGGAATTGGCCGAAAAACATCAAGTACCGGTTGTAACCACCTATAAAGCCAAAGGAATACTGTCCGAGAATCACCCGATGGCGCTGGGTGGTCACGGGCTGTCGCCGTTGTCGGATAAAACCATCCTGCCGCTGCTGGACAAATCCGATTGCGTGATCCTTGCGGGCTATGATCCGATTGAAATGCGCAGCGACTGGATTAATCCGTGGCGGCCGGAAAACGCGATCGAAATAATGCACGCAGCCAATCAGCACGGGATGCACGGGGCGGCGGTGCGTTTTGTCGGGGATGTTGGCAAGGCGCTGGCGGTGCTTGGTGCCCCAGATGGCCCTGTATGGCCCGATGGTGAACCTGCCGTTGCCAAGGCCGAACTGGAAAACGCATTTGCCATACCGAACCATTGGGGGCCGCACCAGTTGTTTGCGACCCTGAATTCGGCCCTGCCGGACAGGACCATCACCACGGTTGATACCGGTGCCCATCGCATCCTGCTGAACCAGATATGGCGCTGCAAGCGCCCCAATACCTTGCTGCAATCGGCTGCCTTTTGCTCGATGGGTGTCGCGGTGCCATTGGCTATTGGCTATAAACGCGGGGCCCCGGATACGCCGGTTTTGGCCGTGGTGGGCGATGCGGGGTTCGATATGGCCGCCGGTGACCTGGCCACCTTGCGCGATCTGCAGGTGCCGCTGGTGATCGTGGTGCCGATTGATAACAGCCTTGCCCTGATCGAAAAGAAACAGACGGCGATGCAGTTGAATACCCACGGGGTGCGTTTCACAGGGTCCGACATTCCCGCGATTGCGCGGGCTTACGACGGTATTGGCGAAGTGATCCAAAGCAAGGATGAACTGCTATCCGCCCTTACCAAAGCATGGGGCCGCAGCACCTTCACTGTTCTTGCCTGCCCGATTGATAAATCTGCTTATGACGGTTCATTCTAAGGGGGCAATCCGCCCCGAAATTCAAAGAGGTATCCCATGTCGTATGTATTTCCGCGCCATTGTCAGGTTTCCCCGCCGGCCGTGATGCAGGGTGACGGGGTTTACCTGATTGATCGCAGCGGCAAACGGTATCTGGATGGTTCGGGCGGGGCGGCTGTTTCCTGTCTGGGACACAGCGATGCGGATGTTGTTGCCGCAATCAAGGTGCAACTGGATAAAGTCGCCTATGCTCACACCAGTTTTTTCACGTCCGACCCCGCCGAGGAACTGGCCGACAGGCTGATTGCATCGGCCCCCGACGGCATTGAACGGGTCTATTTCGTGTCAGGCGGCTCCGAGACGATCGAGGCGGCGTTGAAACTGGCCCGCCAGTATTTCATCGAGAAAGGCGAACCAGAACGCCACCGTATTATCGCCCGCGAGCAAAGCTATCATGGCAATACGCTGGGCGCACTTGCCACCGGCGGGAACCAATGGCGCAAACGCCCTTTCGCACCATTGATGATCGAAACATCCCATATTCCGCCGTGTTATGAATATCGGGGGCGCAAAGCGGGGGAAAGCCGCTTTGAGTACGGCCAACGTGTTGCAGATGCGCTTGAAACCGAAATACTGCGGCTGGGGCCGGAAAGTGTTGCGGCCTTTGTGGCCGAGCCGGTTGTAGGCGCGACACTGGGGGCGGTGCCCGCTGTCGAGGGTTATTTCAAACGTATCCGCCAGATTTGCGACCGCTACGGTATTTTGCTGATTCTGGACGAGGTCATGTGCGGCATGGGGCGGTGTGGCACGTTGTTTGCCTGTGAACAGGAACCTGTGCGCCCCGATATCATTACCATCGCCAAAGGTCTGGGTGCCGGTTATCAGCCAATCGGGGCGATGTTGTGCAGTGGTGAAATCTATGACGCCATTGCCTCGGGCAGCGGGTTTTTCCAGCACGGGCACACTTATATCGGCCATCCGGTTGCCTGTGCCGCCGCAAACGCGGTTGTCGGGAAACTGGTGGATGGCGGGCTGGTTGAACAATCGCGGATCATGGGGGCGCGGTTGAAAACCCGATTGGCCGAAGAATTTGGCCAGCATCCGCATATCGGGGATATTCGCGGACGCGGGCTGTTTGTCGGGCTGGAAATTGTTCAGAACCGTGAGGCCAAAACCCCGTTTGACCCTGAACGCGGAGTAAACAAAGCCGTGAAAAAGGCCGCTTTTACTGCCGGATTGGCCTGTTATCCAATGGGGGGAACAATAGACGGGGTTCAGGGGGATCACGTTCTATTGGCCCCGCCGTTCATATTGCAGGATAATCATATTGACGAAATTGTTGATAAACTTGGGCAGGCCTTTCAGGTAGCGTTTTGAATGGGCCGGCGGGTTAGATCGCCCCGATCCGTGGAATTGGCCCGAATATCGGAATAATTTTGCCATTTCTCCGTTCCGGTAACCAATCCTTCAACCCATTTGTGCGAAAACACAGCGCACCCCCCTTGCAGGGGTTCGAACGCACAACTAAGACTTGGGGAAGGTAACGCGCGCAATATTCGCGCCAGTAGCAGGCAGGTGACCATGAACGACCCGTATGAACACTATATGAACAACCTTGTGCCGATGGTGGTTGAACAAACCGCCCGTGGCGAGCGCGCCTATGATATTTTCTCGCGCCTTCTGAAAGAGCGGATTATTTTCATCACCGGTCCGATCCATGACGGCATGTCCAGCCTGATCGTGGCGCAGCTTTTGCACCTCGAAGCCGAGAACCCGAAAAAAGAAATCTCGATGTATATCAACTCGCCGGGCGGGGTGGTCACGTCGGGGCTGTCGATTTACGACACCATGCAATACATCAAACCCAAGGTGTCAACGCTGGTCATCGGGCAAGCTGCCAGCATGGGGTCGCTATTGCTGACCGCTGGCGCCAAGGGGATGCGTTTCTCGCTGCCAAACAGCAGGATCATGGTGCATCAGCCATCCGGTGGGTATCAAGGGCAGGCAACGGACATCATGATCCATGCGCAAGAAACCCAGAAACTGAAGGACCGGTTGAACCAGATCTACGTCAGCCATACCGGCCAGAAGATAAAAGATGTGGTCGAGGCGTTGGAACGCGACAATTTCATGGACGCCCAAGAGGCCAAGGATTGGGGCCTGATCGACGAAATCGTCGAGAATCGCCCGATAGATGATGACGACGAAAGCTGATCTGCCTGACGCAAATCGCTATTTTGACGTTGAAGACAAAATCGCGCTGCCCTAAGCTGGAGACGAGGGGCAGTCGCTGCGGCCTTTGCGGGTTCGCGTTGAAACACAGGTTACGAGCCACAGAGGTGCACTAATGGCGAACAATTCAGGCAACGACAGCAAGAACACGCTTTACTGCTCGTTCTGCGGCAAAAGCCAGCACGAGGTGCGCAAGCTGATTGCGGGCCCGACCGTTTTTATCTGCGATGAATGCGTCGAGCTGTGCATGGATATCATCCGTGAAGAAACCAAAGCAGCTGGCTTGAAGTCATCCGAAGGGGTGCCGACACCGCAAGAGATTTGCGACGTGCTGGATGATTATGTCATCGGCCAGTTCCATGCCAAACGGGTTCTGTCAGTGGCGGTACATAACCACTACAAACGCCTGAACCAGGGCGGCAAATCCGGCGAGGTCGAGCTGGCAAAATCCAACATCATGCTGATTGGTCCCACCGGCTGCGGTAAAACCCTGCTGGCCCAAACGCTGGCGCGGATTTTGGATGTGCCGTTTACTATGGCCGATGCCACCACATTGACCGAAGCCGGTTATGTGGGCGAAGACGTGGAAAACATCATCCTGAAGCTGCTTCAGGCATCCGAATACAATGTCGAGCGTGCCCAGCGTGGCATCGTCTATATTGACGAGGTCGACAAAATCACCCGCAAGTCCGATAACCCCTCGATCACCCGCGATGTATCGGGCGAGGGTGTGCAGCAGGCGCTGCTGAAAATCATGGAAGGCACGGTTGCCTCGGTGCCCCCGCAAGGCGGGCGCAAGCATCCACAGCAGGAATTCCTGCAAGTGGACACCACAAATATCCTGTTTATCTGTGGCGGTGCCTTTTCCGGCCTTGAAAAAATTATTTCCCAACGCGGCAAAGGGTCCGCCATCGGCTTTGGGGCCGATGTGCAAGATGACGAAGATCGCGGTATCGGCGAGATGCTGACCGATCTGGAACCCGAAGATCTGCTGAAATTCGGCCTGATCCCGGAATTCGTTGGCCGTTTGCCGGTGATCGCGACCCTGACGGATCTGGACGAAGACGCGCTGGTTACCATCCTGACCCAGCCGAAAAACGCATTGGTCAAGCAATACCAGCGCCTGTTCGAACTGGAAGAGGCCAAGCTGACCTTCACCGAAGATGCGTTGAAAGCCATCGCCAAACGCGCGATCGAACGTAAAACCGGCGCGCGTGGCCTGCGCTCGATCATGGAGGATATCCTTCTGGATACCATGTTCGACCTGCCCGGCCTTGAAAACGTGGACGAAGTTGTGGTGAACGAGGAGGCTGTGACCTCGGATGCCAACCCGCTGTTGATCTATTCCGAGCCCAAGGAAAAAGAGGAAGCCAGTGCGAGCTGATATGCCGATCAAGCGTATTTCATCCGGTTCTGCCTATGAGCCCAAGATCGGTTACTGCCGTGCGGTGGTGGTCGATGGTTGGGTGCATGTTTCAGGTACTGTCGGCAATGATCACGCCACCATGACCACCCCCGAAAACGTGGTTGAGCAATGCGAATTGGCGCTGGGCCATATTCGCAAGGCGTTAAAGCAGGCCGGTGCAACATTTGCCGATGTGGTGCGGGTGCATTACATCCTGCCCGACCGCAATGATTTCGAGCCTTGCTGGCCGCTTTTGCGTGCAGCCTTTGGCGAGAACCCTCCCGCCGCGACGATGATCCAGGCCGGTTTGATCGACCCTGCAATGAAAATCGAGATCGAAGTCACCGCCCGCTTGCCGGAAAGCGCCTAAATACACCGGCAGGTCTGGACCTTGGCGACGGATTGGTTCATATCAGTAAGCAACGACCACATGGATATTGGGGGGCGTGATGATACGCTTTATTCTTCGAATGCTGACTTGGTACCACGGCCAGACGCTGGGCACCCAGATTTACACATGGCGCAATGGCGTCAAAGTGGGCGAAGATGATATGGGCAATATCTATTACCGGACCAAGGACGACAAACGGCGCTGGGTCTGCTACGCCGATATCCCCGAAGCCAGTGTGGTCCCGCCGGATTGGCACGGTTGGTTGCATTTCACTTGGGACGAGCCGCCAACAAATACGCCTTTGGAACACAAGAAATGGGAAAAGCCGCATTTGCCAAACCTGACTGGCACAGATAAAGCGCATTTTCCTGTTGGCTCATTGCGTCGTGAAAAACCTGCCGAATGGCGGGATTATGACGCTTGGCAGCCTGAATAACCATGTCGGAATCAACGACAGAAGTGCTGGTCGGCGGTGCTGTTCTTGCTGTGGCCATCGGATTTTTGGTCTATGCGGGTCAGGCTACCGGGTTTTCCATCGGGAAAACAGGTGATTACCCGCTAACCGCCAGTTTCCGATCGGTTGAAGGGGTGACTGTCGGAACCGATGTGCGCCTTGCCGGTGTGAAAATCGGCACGATCAGTGAAATGAAACTGAACCCTGAAACCTTCCGCGCGGATATGGTGCTGACGGTAAAAGAGGGTATCGCCATTCCCGATGATAGTGCGGCCGTTATATCGTCCGAAGGGTTGCTTGGCGGGAATTTCGTTGAAATATACCCAGGCGGTTCGCCTGACAACTTTGAAGCAGGCGATGAAATCGACGATACGCAAGGCGCAGTCAGCCTGATTACGCTGCTGATGAAATATGTTTCCGGAAGCGGTAGTGGTAACGATACAACCAAATGATATGTGCCTTTCTTCTCTTGTCTGTTGCTTTCCTTGCGCCCCCGCTTCAGGCGCAAGAAGTCAGTAGCGCCCCCGCCGCGATTTTGCGCGGACTGGACAAACTGGATGGGAGCGTCACCGATATCGAACTTGCGACAGGCGCAAACCAAGACTTCGGTCGACTGAATATTACCCTGAAGGACTGTAGATATCCCAAAGGGAATCCGGCCGGCAACGCCTTTGCCTATCTGGTCATTCGCGAGAATGGCAAGGATGAGCCGGTGTTCCAGGGCTGGATGATAGCTGCCGCTCCTGCTCTGGATGCGCTGGATAATGCGCGTTATGATGTCTGGGTGTTGCGCTGCAAGACAGAATAGGCATCGGGCATATCTTCTGCACGATTAAAATCAGCCTCTAAGCCCAAAGCGTATTCCAACCTTTTGCGGTAGTCATCACGCGGTATTTCAATGGCCCCCAACGAGGCCAGATGCGGGGTGATGAACTGGGTGTCAAATAGAGAAAATCCACCCAGACGCAACCTGTCTATAAGATATGCAAGTGCAATTTTTGACGTATTGGTGCGTCGTGAAAACATGCTTTCGCCAAAGAAGGCGCCGCCAATGGCCAACCCGTAAACGCCGCCGACCAGTTCACTATCTTCCCAGACCTCGAGAGAATGGGCAAAGCCCATCAGATGAAGCTGTTCATACAGTTCCAGCAGTTTTGCGTTTATCCATGTTTCGGTCCGGTCGGCACAGGCGTGGACGACTGGCATAAATGCAGTATTTGTTCGAATTTGGTAAGGTTCTTGCCTGATTTGTCTCGCCAGGCTGCGGGAAATGTGGAAATTATCCAATTCAAATATCCCGCGAAAATGGGGATCGACCCAGAACAGATCATTATCCTCGCGCGATTCCGCCATTGGAAAGACGCCCGAGGCATATGCATGCAAGAGTGTTTCGGCTGTAATCGGGTTTGGCATTCGTGTCACGCGCTTGGATGTTCAAAGGGGTCTTGTTGGCCCTCATTGTCACGGGGAAAGGCAAATAAAGAAAGACTGTTTTATAACTTTCTCCCCGAAGTCACCAAGCAGTATTCTATCTTAGATCCACGGCCCGGTAAGAAGCCGTGGTTGGCATGCTTTGCTGCCGAGCTTAGCCCAAGTTTTCCTCGAGCCATTTTTCCAGCCAATGGATGTTATAATCCCCAGTCTGGATATCCTTTTCGGCCAGCAGCGCATGGAACAGGGGGAGCGTCGTATCCACCCCGTCCACAATCAATTCACCCAGAGCGCGGCTAAGACGGGCCAAAGCCTCGGGCCGGTCACGGCCATGCACGATCAGCTTGCCAATCAGGCTGTCGTAATAAGGCGGGATTTTGTAGCCGTCGTAGAGTGCTGAATCCATCCGCACGCCCAGACCGCCGGGGGCATGGAATTGCGTAATCGTGCCGGGGCAGGGGGTAAAGTTGGGCAGCTTTTCAGCATTGATCCGCACCTCGATGGCGTGGCCTTGCACTTCCAGATCATCCTGAGTGAACGACATTGGCAGCCCTTCGGCTACACGAATCTGTTCGCGCACCAGATCAACACCGAAAACGGCTTCGGTCACGGGGTGTTCCACCTGTAGTCGGGTGTTCATTTCGATGAAATAGAATTCGCCGTCTTCATACAGGAATTCGATTGTGCCAGCACCAATATAGTTGATTCCAGCCACAGCATCGGCACAGACCTTGCCGATTTTGGCACGCATTTCGGGGGTGATGACCGGGCCTGGGGCCTCTTCAAACACTTTCTGGTGGCGGCGTTGCAGGGAACAGTCGCGTTCGCCCAGATGCACCGCGTTGCCTTTGCCGTCGCCAAACACTTGCACTTCGATGTGGCGCGGTTTGGTCAGGTATTTTTCGATATACACTTCGTCATTGCCAAAACCCGACAGGGCCTCGGCCCTCGCCGTGTGAAAGGCGCTTTCCATATCGGCTTCGGTCGGGGCCAGCTTCATGCCGCGCCCGCCGCCACCGGCGGTGGCCTTGACGATCACAGGATAGCCCAGCTCCTTGCCGATTTTCTTGGCGCTTGCCACATCGGGCACACCGCCGTCCGAGCCGGGAACGCAAGGCACACCCAGTTTTTTCATTGTATCCTTGGCGGTGATTTTATCGCCCATGATACGGATATGTTCGGCGGTGGGACCGATGAATGTCAGGCCGTGATCCTCGATCACCTGCACGAAATCGGCGTTCTCCGACAAAAAGCCATAGCCAGGGTGGATCGCCTGTGCGCCGGTCACTTCGCAAGCGGCGATGATTGCGGGGATGCGCAGATAGCTGTCGGTGCTGGATGGGGGCCCGATGCAAACTGCCTCGTCTGCCATGCGCACATGCATCGCGTCGGCATCGGCGGTGGAATGCACCGCAACGGATTTAATGCCCATTTCGCGGCAGGCACGCACCACCCGAAGGGCGATTTCGCCACGGTTGGCAATCAGGATTTTGTCGAACATGGTGTGGCCCCTATTCGATGATCATCAAAGGTGCGCCAAATTCTACCGCATCACCATCGGCCACCAGAATGCGTTTCACCGTGCCCGATGCAGGGGCCGGAATGTGGTTCATGGTTTTCATGGCTTCGATGATCAGGATGGTATCGCCTTCGGCCACTTTGTCACCAACGCTGACGAATGCGGGGGCGTTGGGTTCGGGTTGCAGGTAAGCGGTGCCGACCATTGGCGATGTCACAGCACCGGGCAGCGAGGCCGGATCGGCGGAAACTTCTACCGGGGCTTCGGTAGGGGCAGCAGCAGTCGGCGCGGCGGCGGCAACTGGGGCAGCGGCCACGGGAGCTGCTGTGGCCATAACCGTTTCGGTCTTGCGGCTGACGCGGACGTTCATGCTGTCGTTGTTGGCATAGATGCGCTTGACCTGGATCTCGGTCATGTCGTTATCATCCAGTATCTGTGCCAGCGCCTGAATAAAGGCCACGTCTTCGTCTTTGGTTTTCTTTGTCATGGCGTCCTCGGTATCCCCTTAACGGCCCCGTTTTGCGGGGCTGGTTGTCTTTGACTTTGCATGCTTATACGCGACCTTACGGAAGGTGAAAAGCGGTTCCGGTCATATTTCATAGGGGGAATTTTGCCAGTTTCCACCATATAACCGCCAATTTGCCCTTGTTTTTCAGGATTTTGAAGAATTGACCAAAAAATAAAATTTACCATTTGATAAAATAATCAACTTGTGGCACGATTTGAGTCTGTTTTATCAACGCGGGATGCAAATTATGCCGAACAGCCAGATGACACCGGGGATTGCGCCGGGACGGTTGACCAAAGACGCCTATGCCAAGAACTTTACCGATCTGCATGCGCCACTGGATGCGCACGAGGCAGCGGTCGCGGCGGATCGTTGTTATTTCTGTTATGACGCGCCATGCCAGACGGCCTGTCCGACCAGCATCGACATTCCGATGTTTATTCGCCAGATCAGCACCGGCACAGCCGAAGCGGCTGCGGTGAAGATTTTCGAGGAAAACATTCTGGGTGGTATGTGTGCCCGCGTTTGCCCGACGGAAACCCTGTGCGAAGAGGTTTGCGTGCGCGAGGTTGCCGAAGGCAAGCCGGTCGAGATCGGCCGCCTTCAGCGCTATGCCACCGACACGATGATGGAAAAGGGCGTGCATCCGTTTGAGCGTGCCGAACCGACCGGCAAAAAGGTTGCGGTTGTCGGGGCGGGGCCTGCGGGTCTGTCCTGTGCGCACCGTTTGGCGATGCATGGCCATGATGTTGTTATTCTGGATGGTCGCGAAAAGGCCGGTGGTCTGAACGAATTCGGCATTGCCGCCTATAAATCGGTCGATGATTTCGCCCACCGCGAGGTGGAATGGCTGATGCAGATAGGCGGTATCACAGTGGAATACGGCAAACGTCTGGGCGACGGCATGTCGCTGGCGGATCTGACCGGTTCCTATGACGCTGTATTTCTGGCCATCGGGCTGGGCGGGGTAAACGCCCTGCGTGCTGATGGCGAGGATCTGGACGGGGTTCTGGATGCTGTTGATTACATTGCGAAATTGCGTCAGGCCGATGATCTGTCAAAAATGCCGGTTGGCCGCAATGTGGTGGTGATTGGCGGCGGTATGACCGCTGTTGACGCGGCGGTACAGTCAAAGCTGCTGGGCGCGGAACATGTTTCGATGGTTTATCGGCGCGGCAAGGAACGCATGGCGGCATCGGAATACGAACAGGAACTGGCCACAGCCAAAGGCGTGACGATCATCTATAACGCCCAGCCGGTTGCCATCCACGGGGACGGCGCAGTGCGCGAGGTCGAATTTGAATATACCGTTGAAGAAGACGGCAAACTGCGCGGCACAGGCGAGATGTTCCGCATCCCCGCCGATCAGGTGTTCAAGGCGATTGGCCAGACACTGGAAGGGGTGCCCGATGGTGTGGCGGTTGAACGCGGCAAGATTGTGGTGAACGAACATGGCCGCACATCGCAAGACGGCGTTTGGGCCGGTGGGGATTGCGCCAGTGGTGGCGACGATCTGACCGTGACCGCCGTGGCCGAGGGCCGCGACGCCGCGATTGATATTAACGCCACGTTGATGGCATAGGAGGGTTGGTAAATGGCTGATCTTACATCTAATTTTCTTGGTATCAAATCTCCTAACCCGTTCTGGCTGGCTTCGGCTCCGCCCACGGACAAGGAATACAATGTCCGCCGCGCGTTCGAGGCCGGATGGGGCGGCGTCGTCTGGAAAACACTGGGCGAAGAAGGCCCGCCCGTGGTCAACGTCAATGGCCCGCGTTATGGCGCGATTTATGGCGCTGACCGGCGGTTGTTGGGGTTGAACAACATTGAGCTGATCACCGACCGCCCTTTGCAGCAGAATCTGGAAGAAATCACACGGGTGAAAAAGGACTACCCCGACCGCGCGATTATCGTGTCGTTGATGGTGCCTTGCGAGGAACAGCCGTGGAAGGACATTTTGAAGGCGGTCGAAACGACTGGCGCTGATGGTGTCGAGCTGAACTTTGGTTGTCCGCACGGCATGGCCGAACGCGGTATGGGCGGCGCTGTCGGGCAGGTGCCCGAATACATCGAGATGGTGACCCGCTGGTGCAAGGAAAACACCAAAATGCCGGTGATCGTCAAACTGACCCCCAACATCACCGACATCCGCAAACCCGCCGAAGCGGCGTTGCGCGGCGGAGCCGATGCGGTATCGCTGATCAATACGATCAATTCGATCACGACTGTTGATCTGGACACAATGGCGCCCGAACCGACGATTGACGGCAAGGGCACGCATGGCGGCTATTGCGGCCCTGCGGTGAAACCGATTGCGTTGAACATGGTGGCGGAAATTGCGCGCAATCCCGAAACGGCGAACCTGCCGATTTCCGGTATTGGTGGCGTGACCACATGGCGCGATGCGGCGGAATTCATGGCGCTGGGTTGTGGCAACGTGCAGGTTTGCACGGCGGTGATGACCTATGGTTTCAAGATCGTCGAGGAAATGATCTCGGGCCTTAGCCAGTGGATGGATGAAAAAGGCTATACATCGGTTGATGATTTTGTCGGGATGGCGGTGCCGAATGTGACCGACTGGCAGTATCTGAACCTGAATTACATCACCAAAGCAGTGATTGATCAGGACGCCTGTATCCAGTGTGGCCGTTGTTATGCCGCCTGCGAGGATACAAGCCATCAGGCCATCGAAATGTCGGAGGACCGTAAATTCAGCGTCAAGGACGACGAATGTGTCGCCTGTAACCTGTGTGTCAATGTCTGCCCCGTCGAGGGCTGCATCACTATGAAACAGGTAATGCCGGGCGAGTTGGACGAACGCACGGGGCAAAAGGTTCCCGCCGAATACGGCAACTGGATTGACCACCCGAACAACCCGGGCAATACCTGCGCATCGGGGAAATAGTTAAACAGCGATATTTATTTCATGTGTATCTTTAGGCGGCGGGGCGTAAGGCTCTGCCGCCTTTTCTGCTTCGGGTTTGGCGGATTCCCTAGATCGCAATTCCGGCCCTGCACGCAGTTTTTCCCGCTCGGATTCCAGCAGGTTCGCCTCGAATGTCGGGGGTGGGCCTACGGGTTTGTCAGGATTGGGCGGTGGTGGCAGGATCGCGCTGTGTTGCCCGTCCGAATGCGGGCCGGTATCGGTGCCGGTTTCATTGCGGGTTTTGCTGGACGCCGCCGGTTCCGCCACAGTTTTCACGGGTGAAGGTGCCGGTGGTGTGGCAAAGGCCTGTTGTGTTGGCGGGGCCACAGGCAAAGCCCCCGGAAGAATAAGCATATCCATGCTCCTGATCGGCGCCCCCACCGATGGGATAGTATCAGATACTGAGTATGAACATCGGGTTAATCCTCAATAAATCCTTGGGCCGATTTTATTAAAGCTCAATAGAGTTGCGCCCCATGTATGCCGGAAAATAGCATTATGGGGGTGCTGAATTTAAGTCGGCTTTATTTCGCTCCGTCCACGATCAATACGTCGCCATATAGATCACGCAATTTGTTTTTCAGGACTTTACCCGTGGCGCCAATTGGCAATTCATCAACGAAAATTACCTTGTCAGGAATTTGCCAGTGGGCAATTTTACCTTCGTAGAACGCAAGAAGATCGGTCTCGGTCAGGGTGGTATCCGGTATTTTGACAACCAATAGTACGGGGCGCTCGTCCCATTTTTCATGCCGTGCTGCAATGGCGGCGGCGTTGGCAACAGCGGGGTGGGCAATTGCCGTGTTTTCCAGCTCGACTGTGGAAATCCATTCACCACCCGATTTGATAATATCCTTGGCCCGGTCGCGGATGATCATATATCCATCGCTATCAATTGTCGCTACATCGCCGGTGTCGAACCAGCCGTCCTTTGTAAGCGCATTCTCTTCCATGCCGAAATAGCTGTCGACAATCCAATGGCCGCGAATTTGCAGCGCCCCTTGGGTTTCACCGTCATTTGGAAGGATATTGCCCGCATCATCCACAATACGTAATTCGACTCCATAAGGGGGGCGGCCCTGACCAAGACGAATTTCGGCCTGCGCTTCGGGGGGCAAAGAATTGTGGTGTTGTAAGAGCTGATTCATTGTTCCCAAGGGGGATGTTTCGGTCATACCCCACGCATGGATCAGCTCTACATTGTATTTATCACGGAATGCCGGAATCATCGAGGGTGGTAATGCGGATCCGCCTACGACAGTGCGGGTCAGGCTTGCAGCCTTTGATCCCGTGCTTTCCAGCGCGCCCAGCAAGCCCATCCAGATTGTCGGCACCCCAAGAGCCAATGTGACGCTTTCACCATCTATCAAATTCACAAGGCTTTCACCATCCAGTCCCGGGCCGGGCAAAACCAGTTTGCAGCCATTTGCGGCAGCTATATAGGGCACCCCCCACGCATTCACATGAAACATTGGCACGACCGGTAGAACGCAGTCTTTGGCCGAAATAGCCAGGCCATCAGGTTGGTTCCCACCAAGGGTGTGCAGCAAGGTTGACCGGTGCGTATACAAAACACCTTTCGGGTTTCCTGTTGTGCCGGAAGTATAGCACAGGCTCGATGGAGAATTCTCGTCGATTTCAGGCCACTCGTAACTGGCATCACCCGATTCAATCAGGTCATCATAAAACAAAAGACCTGGGACCATTTTTGCCGCATCGTCATTACGCGGTCCCATCAAAACAACATGTTTGACGGTTTTCAGATGATCCCCCAATTTTGCAGCCACGCCAAGAAATGTTTCATCCAAAAACAGAATTTGATCCTCGGCGTGGTTGATGATGTAAACAAGTTGTTCGGGAAACAGGCGTGGATTAATTGTATGACACACCATCCCGCCGCCGGAGACACCAAAATAGATTTCCAAATGGCGGCGATTGTTCCATGCAATAGTGGCACAGCGGTCGCCTTTGGATAAGCCAAGTTTATCCAATGCCGATGCAAGGCGACGCGAGTTGGCCTCGATTGTGCCCCAATCCAGCCGCTCAATTCCGCCTGTCGTATTAACCGAAACAACTTCGGTTTTTCCGTGATAGCGGCCCGCATGTTCGATAAGCGAACTGATAGTGAGCGGCATTTGCATCATTTGTCCGTACATATTATTTCCTCCCAGGAAATTCTTGGAATTCCGAACGGCATCAAACCCGCGATGGTTTATCTGACACAAACCATCGCTTTTAGGCCGGTGGTAAAGCAGCCACACCCAAAAGCGCCGATTAGGCTTCTGGAATAGTCATATAGAATCGATTTAACCGCGGCAATATTGCCATTCACAATCATGCCCGTTTCCATATTCCGGTATAGGCAATAAGGTTAGCAGGCCCTGATATCAGTAAAACAAAGCGGGTTAAACTGTCAGCAACTTTGTGAAAAGCGTTTCCAGATACTGTTCTGCAGCGGGGAAAGGATCATCGCCCTCGTTCCCCAGGACAGCCCGCACCTGCACGTCGAAATCGGCGTAATGCTGGGTTAGAGACCAGATCGAAAATAACAGATGATAAGGGTGGGACGGTGCAATTTTACCCGCATCCATCCAGCCCTGTATTACCGCCGCCTTTTCGTCGGTCAAATCCTTCAACTCGCCCTCGATCGCCCCCATAATGCGCGGTGCGCCTTGCAGGATTTCATTGGCAAACAACCGGCTTTCACGCGGATAATTGCGGCTCATCTCCAATTTGCGGCGCATATAGGCCAGGATTTCTGCGCGCGGTTCGCCATTCGGGTCCAGATCGCGCAGCGGGTCCAGCCATGTGTCCATCAGGCAGGATAGCAATTCCACATGGATCGCTTCTTTGGAGGGAAAGTAATACAGCAGGTTCGGTTTGGATAATCCGGCCGCCTTGGCGATCTGGTCCAAAGTCGATCCGCGAAAGCCGAATTGCGAAAAAACATCCAGCGCCGCATCGAGAATCGTTGTGCGGTTTTTCTTTTGTATTCGTGTGCGCGTCTGTGGCTCGGCCATTTACTGCCCCTGATTTAAGCGAATTCCTGTCCGTTTGACTGCCTAGTTTACCGACCACAAGCCAAACTGCCACAAAAATTCCACCGATACGCGATTTTTCTTCGTTCGAGTGCAAATGAACGCTAAACTTGGTGATGATTTCCTTGACTGAAAACGCGGCTCTGATAACGTGTTTCTGACCAATTGGTCAAACAATCAGCACTTTGTGCCGCCACCACATAACAGGATTGCTTGTCATGGCTTATGATACACCCAAGGTTCCCAACGACTTGTCCGCCTTCTGGATGCCGTTTACGGCAAATCGCCAGTTCAAGAAAAACCCGCGTATGTTCGTTTCGGCGGACGGGATGTATTACAAAACCGCCGACGGGCGCGATGTGCTGGATGGCACCGCCGGTCTGTGGTGCGTGAATGCGGGTCATAATCGCCCGCTGATCACCGAGGCGATTCAAAAACAGGCCGCCGAACTGGATTACGCACCGGCGTTCCAGATGGGCCACCCCAAAGCATTCGAACTGGCCACGGCCATCCGCGATATGGCGCCTGATCCGTTTGAACATGTGTTCTTTACCAACTCGGGGTCCGAATCCGTTGAAACTGCACTGAAAATCGCCATTGCCTATCACCGCGTGCGCGGCGAGGGCACCCGCACCCGTCTGATTGGCCGTGAACGTGGTTATCACGGGGTGAACTTTGGCGGCATTTCGGTGGGCGGTATTGTGAACAATCGCAAATACTTTGGATCCTTGCTGACCGGTGTGGACCACCTGCCGCATACGCATTTGCCGGATCAGAACGCCTATACCCGCGGGCAGCCCGAACATGGCGCCTATCTGGCCGACGAACTGGAAAATATCGCTGCCTTGCATGGCGGTGATAATATTGCCGCCGTGATTGTCGAGCCGATGGCGGGGTCCACCGGCGTGTTGATGCCGCCCAAGGGCTACCTTGAAAAACTGCGCGAGATTTGCACGAAACACGGCATCCTGCTGATCTTTGACGAGGTGATCACAGGGTTTGGCCGTCTTGGCAGCAGCTTTGCCGCCGAACATTTCGGCGTGATGCCCGACCTGATCACCACCGCCAAGGGCCTGACCAACGGCGTGATCCCGATGGGCGCGGTGCTGGCCACCAGCGCGATCCATGATGCGTTTATGTCGGGACCGGAAGAGGCAATCGAGCTGTTCCACGGCTACACCTATTCTGGCAACCCGATTGCATCAGCGGCCGGTCTGGCCACGTTGCAAACTTATCGCGAGGACGGGTTGTTTGAAAATGCAGCCGGTCTGGCCGGATATTGGGAAGATGCGCTGCACAGCCTGAAGGGTCTGCCGCATGTGATCGACATCCGCAACATGGGTCTGATCGGCGCGATTGAACTGGAAGGGATCGAAGGTGCGCCCACCAAACGGGCCTTCAATGCCTTCCTGCAAGCCTATGACAAGGGCCTGCTGATCCGCACCACGGGCGACATCATCGCGTTGTCGCCGCCGTTGATGATCAACAAGGCCCAGATTGACGAGCTGTTCGGGATCATGACCGACGTTCTGAAAGGGCTGGATTGATGCGCGATCCGGCTGTGGAAACTCGGCAGATCGATGATGGCCGCGTGCGGGTTACGCGGTTTGACTTCGCGCTGGGGGCCGAAACCGGATGGCATATCCACGGGATGGATTATGTGATCACCGCGATCACTGATTGCCACATGCTGCTTGAGGAAAAAAGCGGCGAGGCCCGCAAGGCTCTGGTGCCTGCGGGCATATCCTATCGACGCGAACAGGGCGTAGAACATAATGTAATCAATGACGGGGATAGTGTGATGTCCTTTGTCGAAGTCGAATTGAAATAAGGGAGTTAAGACAATGGCCGCACCTGCTGCAAATATGAAAATTGATGGCGATCGCCTATGGGACAGCCTGATGGAGATGGCGAAAATCGGACCCGGTGTGGCCGGTGGCAACAACCGCCAGACCCTGACCGATGCCGATGGCGAGGGCCGCAAACTGTTCCAGAAATGGTGCGAAGATGCGGGCTGCACCGTGGGTGTTGACAGCATGGGCAACATGTTTGCGCGCCGCGAAGGCACTGACCCTGATGCGCTGCCGGTTTATGTTGGCAGCCACCTTGATACCCAGCCAACCGGCGGGAAATATGACGGGGTGTTGGGGGTGCTGGCCGGTCTGGAACTGGTCCGCACGCTGAATGATCTGAACGTCAAGACCAAACACCCGATCGTTGTCACCAACTGGACCAACGAGGAAGGCACGCGCTTTGCCCCCGCGATGCTGGCCAGCGGCGTCTTTGCCGGTGTGCTGGAAGAAGACTGGGCCAAGGACCGTGTCGATGCCGAAGGCAAGCGGTTTGGCGACGAATTAAAACGCATTGGCTGGGAAGGGGACGAACCTGTTGGCAGCCGCAAGATGCACGCGATGTTCGAATACCACATCGAACAGGGGCCGATTTTGGAGGCCGAAGACAAACTGATCGGCGTTGTCACCCACGGGCAGGGCCTGCGCTGGGTCGAATGCACGGTGACGGGCAAGGGGCAGCACACAGGCTCAACCCCGATGTACATGCGCAAGAATGCGGGTCGCGGGTTGGCGCAGATCACCGAACTGGTGCATGAAATTGCCATGCAACACCAGCCCAACGCGGTGGGCGCGATTGGCCATATTGATGTCTACCCGAACAGCCGTAACATCATCCCCGAAAAGGTTGTTTTCACTGTCGATTTCCGTTCGCACTTCCTTGATATCATGCAGGGTATGGTTGACGAAATGATGGAAAAGGCACCGGGGATTTGCAAGGAACTGGGGCTGGAATTTTCTGCCGAGGTGGTCGGACAGTTCGACCCGCCCGCCTTTGACGAAAAATGCGTCTCCGCCGTGCGCAACGCGGCCGAGCGTCTGGGCTATAGCCACATGGATATAGTCTCCGGTGCGGGCCATGACGCCTGCTGGATCAATCAGGTGGCGCCAACGGCGATGATCATGTGCCCATGTGTGGATGGTCTGTCACATAACGAGGCCGAGGACATCTCCAAGGAATGGGCCACGGCGGGTGCTGATGTCTTGATGCACGCGGTTGTGGAAACGGCGGAGATTGTGGAGTGACGGTCAAGCCGTCATTCTACGCCCCGCATTTGGTGCGGGGCCTGCTGAAGGTTGAACCCTTTGCTGTCTCGGACTTGATCCGGGACCTCTTGTGTTTGTTTCGAAAAGGCCCCGGATCAAGTCCGGGGCAGCGAACAGTTGCGGATTTACCTGTAGTTAACCAAACTGCGCCACAGTCCCGATATGGCGTTTCACACTTATATCATGGCTTGCAATTCAAACACGGCGATATACATCGGTGTGGCTTCGAACCTGCGAAAACGGGTTCACCAGCATCGTCTGGGGGCGGGTGGCACCCACACCGCAAAATACAAAATTCGCAAACTGGTTTATTTCGAGGTTTACGAAACCTTGCCCGAAGCTTTGGCGCGGGAACGAAAGCTGAAACGCTGGCGGCGCGTTTGGAAAAATGCACTGATTGCCAAACAAAACCCGATGTGGGCCGATTTGGCTATGGAAACTTCTTTTCTGTAACACTTGCGCTCCTCTTCAGTGCCCTGCCAGCCCTTGCCACCCTCGCCCCCGGGGCGGATTGGGATTGGCAACTGTCCGGAACCGTCGCCCCGCCCGAAGGGGTGCGGGTGTTTGATGCGGATCCTGACAATGTGACCAAGGAACAGATTGCCGCGCTGAATGCCGACGGGGTCTATACCATCTGCTACGTCAGCGTCGGCACGCTGGAAAACTATCGCGATGATGTTGATCATTTTCCGCCCACCATCGTTGGCAACCGTTATGACGACTGGCCGGATGAAAACTTCCTCGATATCCGCGATCGCAACCATTTGCCCGCGCTGATGGCCGAACGGTTTTCCCGTTGCAAGATGATGGGCTTTGACGCGGTAGAGCCGGACAATATGGATGTCTACGACAATGATTCAGGCTTCCCGCTGACCCGCGAGGATGGCTTGAATTATATCAAACTGCTGGCCACCACCGCCCATATGCTGGGCCTTGAAATCGGCCAGAAAAACGCACCCGACCTGACCGATGATCTGGTGCGCACATTGGATTTCGCCATCACCGAAAGCTGCTATCAGGACGAATGGTGCACACAGGTATTGCCCTATGTCCGATACGGAAAACCGGTGTTTGACGCAGAATATACCGACCGCGAAATAGACTTTGATAATGCATGTAGGAGAGCGCAAAAATCGCTGATATCTGTGATCCTGAAGGATCGCGATCTTGGTCCCGAGCGCCAGACCTGCAAATAGAAAAAGGGAGAAACAAGATGAGCAAGGTAATCAAGGGCGGCACCGTTGTCACCGCCGATCTGACCTATAAGGCGGACGTGAAAATTGAAGGAGGCAAGATTGTCGAAATCGGCCCCGACCTGAAAGGCGACGAGGTTCTGGACGCCTCCGGCTGCTACATCATGCCCGGCGGGATTGATCCGCACACCCATCTGGAAATGCCGTTCATGGGCACCTATTCATCGGATGATTTTGAGTCAGGCACCCGCGCCGGTCTGGCGGGCGGCACCACGATGGTGGTGGATTTTGCCCTGCCCAACCCCGGCGAAGGCCTGCTGGATGCGCTGAAACGCTGGGACAATAAATCGACCCGCGCCAATTGCGACTATTCCTTCCATATGGCCGTGACATGGTGGGGCGAACAGGTGTTTGACGACATGAAAGAGGTCGTCGGACGCGGCATCAACACCTTCAAACATTTCCTTGCCTACAAGGGCGCACTGATGGTGAATGATGATGAATTATATTCCAGCTTCAAACGCTGTGCCGAACTGGGCGCAACCCCGCTGGTGCATGCCGAAAACGGCGATGTGGTGGCCGAACTGACCGCGCAATTGCTGGCCGATGGCAACACCGGACCCGAGGCCCACGCCTATTCCCGCCCGCCGCAGGTCGAAGGCGAAGCCACAAACCGCGCCATCATGATTGCCGATATGGCTGGCGCGCCGCTGTATGTGGTGCATACGTCCTGCGAGGAAAGCCACGAAGCGATCCGCCGCGCCAAGCTGGCTGGCAAACGGGTTTGGGGCGAGCCGCTGATCCAGCATCTGACGCTGGATGAAAGCGAGTATTTCAACAAGGATTGGGACCACGCCGCCCGTCGCGTAATGTCGCCGCCGTTCCGTAACAAACAG
This sequence comes from Marinosulfonomonas sp., assembly GCA_015488685.1. Taxonomy (GTDB): domain Bacteria; phylum Pseudomonadota; class Alphaproteobacteria; order Rhodobacterales; family Rhodobacteraceae; genus Profundibacter. The sequence continues at coordinate 46,001 of WFNH01000034.1, read as the reverse complement.
CATCAGGACAGCCTGTGGGCCGGTCTGCAAAGTGGCTCTCTTTCGGTGGTTGCAACTGATCACTGCGCCTTTACGACCGAGCAAAAGCGCTTTGGCGTGGGCGATTTTTCCAAGATCCCCAACGGCACCGGCGGGCTTGAGGACCGGATGCCGATGCTGTGGACACATGGCGTTGCAACAGGGCGGATCACGATGAACGAATTTGTCGCCGTGACCTCGACCAACATCGCCAAGATCCTGAATTGTTACCCGAAAAAGGGTGCGGTTCTGGTCGGGGCGGATGCCGATCTGGTGGTCTGGGATCCCGAAAAGGAAAAAACCATTACCGCCGACAGTCAGCAATCTGCCATTGATTACAATGTGTTCGAGGGCAAAAAAGTCAAAGGCCTGCCACGTTACACGCTGACCCGTGGTCAGGTTGCTGTGATGGATGGCGAGATCAAGACACAGGAAGGCCACGGCGAATTCGTTGCCCGCGAGCCGAACGCAACGGTAAACAAGGCATTGAGCAAATGGAAAGATCTGACGGCACCGCGTCCGGTAGAACGGACCGGAATTCCGGCGAGTGGAGTATAAAAGCGTGACCACTGAAACTGTTATCAAGGCAGAAAACCTTGACCTGACCTTTCATACCAATGACGGGGATGTGCATGCGCTAAAGGATATCAATCTGGATATCCAAAAGGGTGATTTCGTCAGCTTTATCGGCCCCTCGGGCTGTGGCAAAACCACCTTTTTGCGCACGATTGCGGCGCTGGAAACACCCACAGCAGGTTCGGTTTGCGTGAATGGAATGCCAGCCGACGAGGCCCGTAAAAACCGTGCCTATGGCTATGTTTTTCAAGCCGCCGGTCTGTACCCGTGGCGCACAATTCGCGGCAATATCCGCCTGCCGCTGGAAATCATGGGGTTCCCGAAAAAGGAACAGGAGGATCATATTTCCAAGGTGCTTGATCTGGTTGATCTGCGCGGGTTCGGCAAGAAATTCCCGTGGCAATTGTCGGGCGGAATGCAGCAACGGGCCAGTATCGCCCGCGCATTGGCGTTTAATGCCGATATCCTGCTGATGGACGAGCCATTCGGGGCGCTGGACGAAATCGTGCGCGACCACCTGAATGAACAGTTGCTGAAACTGTGGGACCGCACAAACAAGACGATTGCATTCGTCACCCACTCGATCCCCGAGGCGGTGTATCTGTCCACGAAAATCGTGGTGATGAGCCCGCGTCCGGGCCGGATTTCGGATGTGATCGAAAGCACCCTGCCACGGGAACGCCCGCTGGATATTCGTGACACAAAGGAATTTCTGGACATCGCGCATCGGGTGCGCGAGGGCCTGCGCGCGGGGCATGCTTACGATGAATAAATCATGGTATGATCCGCGTATGAATGGCGCCTGCTTTTCGTATGGCAAAAAGGCAGGGGGAAAACATGCGTAATTTCTTTCCTGTTATCACCGTTGTCGCTGCCATCATGGTGATCTGGTATGGTGCGTCCGTCTGGATGAACTCGAAATGGGTTTATGATCAGGCTGCGCGTGCCGGAACCGAAGTCAGCTTTGGCGAGTTGGTCAAGGATACTTGGTCGCAAGAACGCCCTGTTCTGCCGGCCCCTCACCAGATTGTAGCCGAGCTGTATAAATCCACGGTCGAGAAAAAGATTACCTCCAAACGGTCCTTGGTGTTCCACGGCTGGATCACCCTGTCGGCCACGTTGCTGGGGTTCATTTTCGGCACCGGCATGGGCATTCTTTTGGCCATCGGCATCGTGCATAACCGCGCGATGGATATGAGCGTGATGCCTTGGGCAATCGCGTCGCAAACTGTTCCGATCATCGCCATTGCACCGATGATCGTGGTGGTGATGTCCACAATCGGCGCCACAGATTTTCTGGGCAAGGGGGCGGCCACTGCGCTGTTCGGCTATCAACCGGCGTTTATGCAGGGGCTGTTGCCCAAAGCGGTGATTGCGGCCTACCTGTCGTTTTTTCCCGTGGTCGTAGGTATGGTCAAGGGGCTGCGCAGCCCCGACAACATGCAACTGGACCTGCTGAAAACCTATAACGCCAGCAAAAGCCGCACCTTCTGGTCGCTGCGCCTGCCCAGTTCTACGCCTTACCTGTTCACGTCGCTGAAAATTGGTATGGCGGGGGCGCTGGTGGGGGCGATCGTGTCGGAACTGTCGGCCAGCCCCTTGCGGGGCCTGGGCGCGCGGATGCTGACCGGCAGCTATTACGGCCAGACGATCCAGATTTGGGCGGCGCTGTTTGCGGCGGCAGCCATGGCAGCAACCTTGGTCGGGATCATCGGTATGATCGAGCGTTATAGTCTTCAACGAATGGGGATGGCCAAATGATGTGGGTTGTCGGAGTCCTGATCTTCTGGGTGGCGGCCTATGGGCTGAACATCTGGTTGTCCAATAGCGAATGGCGTAACACGCGGGCGGTGAAATTTGCGGTGCCGGCCATTTTCGGCATCACCATTCTGGTGATCTGGGAGGGGTTGGTAAAAGGGTTGCAAGTGCCGCCTGTTATCTTGCCCCCACCGTCGATGATTGCAGCAAAGGTTGTTGATTCAATTCCGGTGCTGTGGGGCGATCTGGTGCAGACCTTTGTGAAGGGTGCGCTGACCGGATATATCATCGGCTGTAGTGCGGCTGTAATCACTGCGATCCTGATTGACCGCTCGCCATTCCTGCAACGCGGTTTGCTGCCGGTGGGAAACTTTATCGCAGCGCTGCCAATCATCGGCACAGCGCCTATTCTGGTGATGTGGTTCGGCTTTGACTGGCAGTCCAAGGCGGCTGTGGTTGTTGTGATGGTGTTTTTTCCGATGCTGGTGAACACGGTGCAAGGGCTGAAGGCCACCGATAGCATGCAACGCGATCTGATGCGCACCTATGCGGGGAGTTATTGGCAAACGCTGTTCAAATTGCGCCTGCCTGCCGCCATGCCCGCCATTTTCAACGGCTTGAAGATTGCCACCACTTTGGCGCTGATCGGTGCAATCGTGGCTGAGTTCTTTGGTTCGCCGACCCGCGGCATGGGGTTCAGAATTTCGGTCGAAGTGGGCCGTCTGGGATTGGACATGGTCTGGGCCGAAATTTTTGTCGCCGCACTTGCCGGATCGGCGTTTTATGGCGCAGTTGCGATGATCGAGAAGGGGGTTACATTCTGGCACCCTTCACAAAGACGCTGAATCATAATACCAATGAACTACAACTAGGGAGAATACCAAATGAACAAACTACTAACAACGGCGCTGGCCGGTGCGATGGCCTTTGCTGCCGGTCTGGCACAGGCGGCAGATGATCTGACGCTGCAATTGAAATGGGTCACGCAGGCACAGTTTGCCGGCTACTATGTGGCGCTGGAAAACGGTTACTATTCAGACGAAGACCTGAACGTCACTATCAACCCGGGTGGCCCCGATATTGCCCCCGCACAGGTTATCGCCGGCGGCGGTGCCGATGTGGTGATTGACTGGATGCCATCTGCTTTGGCCGCGCGCGAAGGCGGTCTGCCGCTGGTGAATATTGCACAGCCTTTCAAACGCTCGGGCATGATGCTGACGTGCCGCAAGGATACAGGCATCAAAACGCCGGCCGATTTTGCCGGTAAAACACTGGGTGTCTGGTTCTACGGCAACGAATATCCGTTCCTGACATGGATGGGAAAACTGGGACTGTCCACCGATGGCGGGCCGGATGGCGTGACGGTTCTGAAACAGGGCTTTAACGTTGACCCGATCCTGCAAGGTCAGGCAGCCTGTGTGTCGACCATGACCTATAACGAATACTGGCAGATCATTGATGCGGGTATTGCGGCTGATGATCTGGTAACCTTCAAATACGAGGATCAGGGCGTTGCGACGCTTGAGGATGGTCTGTATGTGCTGGAAGACAAGCTGTCTGACCCGGCCGAAGTGGACAAGCTGGCCCGTTTCGTACGTGCATCCATGAAGGGCTGGAAATGGGCCGAAGAGCATCCCAAGGATGCCGCTTTGATCGTTCTTGAAGCCGATGAAACCGGCGCACAGACCGAAAAGCATCAGGTTCGTATGATGGGCGAGGTGGCCAAACTGACTGCCGGATCAAATGGCGAACTGGACCCGGCCGATTATCAGCGCACAGTCGATACTCTGATGGGTGGCGGTTCGGACCCTGTAATCTCCAAGGCACCTGAAGGGGCCTGGACACATGTTGTAACGGATATCGCGCTTAAGTAAGCCGTTCTTCGACAAATGAAAACAAATTTGGCGGGGCCGTTATGGCCCCGCCATTGTATTTTACGGTTACTTCATAACCGGAGCGACATTAACGCCATATTCATAGACAAGCTGTCCACCGAAATAGGCCGTGACAATCACTAGCAAAACCAGCGCAATATCGACAATGGCAACTAGGCTGGATTTCCAGCCCGTGATTTCAATCGAACGCCACCAGACAAAGGCCCGCACTGCGGCCCAGATGGCAAATAATGTTCCTGCAGTCGACCCAAGGCCTTCGTGCATTTCGGCCAGCCCGTCCTGAAAGCCGCGATCGACCGCTGTATCCAGCGCGATATCGCCAAAGAAGGCAGCCAAAAGGGCGGAGGCACCGGCTGTAACAGCGATGGATGTGGCAACCGTGGCATAGGTGCCACGGCCACCCAGTGGCAAACCGCGCGACAGGCCAAACAGGTCATGAACGGCAAGGATCATGATCAAAACAATGGGAAAGTGCAGCACCATAGGGTGGATTTGTTCGATGGGGGGCATTGTGTGTCCTTATTACGAGTTAAAGTCTGTTAGCTGATAAAGTGTTTCGAGATGCCAACCGCAATAAACCTTTAGATCAAGCGCGTAAACCGCAGGTATAAAGCAACAAAAAAGGCCAGCCACAAAGAATGGCCGGCCTTTTCTTGCCAAAGATGGCGGGCAGGTTTCTACCCTTTGTTCATCCGGTTTTCGATCAGTTCATCCACAACACTGGGGTCGGCAAGGGTCGAGGTGTCGCCCAGCGCGTCGTAGTCATTCTCGGCAATCTTGCGCAGGATACGGCGCATGATTTTCCCGGAACGGGTTTTGGGCAGGCCCGGCGCCCACTGGATCAAATCGGGTTTGGCGATCGGGCCGATTTCCGTGCGGACCCATTTTTCCAGGTCCTTGCGCAGCTCGTCCGTTGGCTCGACACCGTTCATCAGGGTGACGTAGGCATAAATCCCCTGACCCTTGATATTGTGAGGATAACCGACAACGGCGGCTTCGGCCACATCGACATGCGCCACAAGGGCGCTTTCAACTTCGGCGGTGCCCATGCGGTGACCTGAAACATTGATCACGTCGTCCACACGGCCGGTGATCCAGTAATAGCCGTCCTCGTCACGGCGACAGCCGTCACCGGAAAAGAAGTAGCCTTTGTAATCGGAGAAATATGTCTTTTCGAACCGTTCGTGATCGCCATATATCGTGCGCATCTGGCCCGGCCAGCTGTCGGCAATGGCCAATACGCCTTCGGTTTCGACATCGACGTTTTCCTCACCGCTTTGCGGGTCCAGAACCACCGGTTTCACGCCAAAGAACGGCAGTGTGGCCGAGCCGGGTTTGGTCGCGGTTGCACCGGGCAGGGGGGTGAGCATATGGCCACCGGTTTCGGTCTGCCACCATGTATCGACGATGGGCAGTTTGCCTTTGCCGACAACATCGTTGTACCAGTTCCATGCCTCGGGGTTGATCGGCTCGCCCACGGTGCCCAGCAGCTTCAGCGATGACAGATCACAGGTGGTGACCGGATCATTGCCATAAGCCATCAGCGCGCGGATGGCGGTGGGGGCGGTGTAGAACTGGTTGACCTTGTGCTTTTCGCAAACCTGCCAGAAGCGGCTGGCGTCGGGGTAGGTGGGCACGCCTTCGAACATCAGCGTGGTGGCCCCGTTGGCCAGCGGACCATAGACGATATAGCTGTGACCGGTGACCCAGCCCACGTCGGCGGTGCACCAGAACACATCACCATCGTGGTAATCAAAGGTATATTGATGCGTCATCGCCGCATAGACCAGATAGCCGCCGCTGGAATGCTGCACACCCTTCGGCTTGCCGGTCGAGCCGGATGTGTACAGGATAAACAGCGGATCTTCCGCATTCATCGGGCGGGGCGGGCAATCGGGGCTGGCGGTTTCCATCAATGCCAGCACATCGACATCGCGGTCTTGAATCCAGGTTGTTTGGCCGCCGGTGTGTTTCACCACCAGACAGCGCACCTTGTCGGAACAGTGCAACAGGGCCGCATCGGCATTTGATTTCAACGGGGTCTTGCGCCCGCCGCGCGGGGCTTCGTCCGCTGTGATCAGCACGCGGGCATCGCAATCATTGATCCGGTTGGCCAGTGCGTCGGGGCTAAAGCCTGCAAACACCACCGAGTGGATGGCACCGATACGGGCACAGGCCAGCATGGCATAGGCGGCTTCGGGGATCATCGGCATATAGATCACCACGCGTTCACCGCGCATCACGCCTTGGGACAGCAGCACATTCGCCATCCGGTTCACCTTGTCGTGCAACTGGTTATAGGTGATGTGTTGGGCGGGTGTTTTTGGGTCGTCCGGCTCGAATATAATCGCGGCTTGATCGCCACGGGTGGCAAGGTGGCGGTCGATACAGTTGGCGGCCACGTTCAAGGTGCCGTCCTCGTACCATTTGATGTCGACCTGGCCCAGCGTGAAATCGGTGTTCTTCACTTTGGTATAAGGTTCGATCCAGTCGATACGTTTACCGTGTTCACCCCAGAACGCATCGGGGTCCTGCATCGATGCCTGATACATCGCATCATACTTGGCCTTGTCCGCATGGGCATTGGCAACAAATTCGGGTGAGGGGGGATAGGTTTTATCGGTCATTTTCAGGTCTCCGGAGACATGAGTTATCAATAGGCCCGTGGCGCGGGCAGGTCAGAATTAGATAGCCAGATATTCGGCGCGAAGCTCGTCGTTTTCCAGAACCTCGCTGGCCAGCCCGTCAAATACAACGGTGCCAGTATCCAGAATTACGGCGCGATCGGCAAGGGCAAGGGCACGCAGGGCATTTTGCTCGACGATCACGGTGGTGATGCCTTGTTCCTTGATCAGGTTCAGGGTCTTTTCGATTTCGTCCACGATTACGGGGGCCAGCCCTTCGTAGGGTTCGTCCAGCAGCAGCACCTTGATGTCGCGGGCCAAGGCGCGGGCGATGGCCAGCATCTGTTGTTCGCCGCCCGACAGGGTGACGCCCTCTTGCTTGCGGCGTTCTTTCAGGCGGGGGAACAATTCGTAAAGGCGTTCCAGCGGCCAACCGACCGGTTCGACAATCTGGGCCAGTTGCAGGTTTTCCTCGACTGTCAGACCGGCGATGATACGCCGGTCCTCGGGCACCAGTGAGCATCCGGCCTGCGCGGCCTGATAGGCCTTCATCTCGTGCAGGGGCTGATGGTCCAGCCAGACTTCGCCGTGGGTCATCTGCGGATCGTCCAGACGGGCGATGGCGCGCAAAGTCGATGTTTTGCCAGCGCCGTTGCGGCCCAGCAGGGCCAGAATTTCGCCTTCTTGGACGTTAAAGGAAACGCCCTGAACGATATAGCTTTCGCCATAGTATGCGTGGATGTCCGAGACCGAGAAAAAGGTGGGGGCAGAAGGGATGTTTTCGGTTTGGCTCATAGTTTTATTCCTGCGCCTGTTCGCCAAGGTAGGCTTCTTTTACCTTGGGGTGGCCTTTGATGTTTTCCGGTGTGTCCTCGACCAGTGGCGTGCCTTGGGCCAGAACGGTGATGCGCTCGGCCAAGGAAAACACAACGTGCATGTCGTGTTCAATGATTGCCATTGTGATGTCGCGGGTGTCGCGGATGTGTTTCAGCAGATCAATGGTGTTGTTGGTGTCGGCGCGCGCCATACCCGCTGTGGGCTCGTCCAGCAGCAACAGGCGTGGTTTTTGCACCAGACACATCGCCATTTCCAACCGCCGTTTATCTCCGCGCGAAAGCGAGGCTGCGTGCATATCGCGTTTGTCCAGCATGTTGACATCCGCCAGCATGTGTTCGGCTTCGTCGATGATGTCGCGTTCCTGCGCTACGGTTTCAAAGGCATGTACCCGGAATGATCCGTCGCGCCGTGCGAAGCAGGGGATCATCACGTTTTCCATCACAGTCAGGTCGCCAAAAATTTCCGGTGTCTGGAACACGCGGGAAATGCCCATCTGGTTGATTTCATGCGGCTTGCGGCCCAGCACCGATTGTCCGTCGAACATCACCGATCCCGTGTCGGGGATCAGTTTGCCGACCAGTACATTCAGCAGGGTCGATTTGCCCGCCCCGTTGGGGCCGATGATCGCATGCACGGTGTTTTCTGTCACTGACAGGTTCACATCTCTCAGGGCTTGCAGCCCGCCAAAGCGTTTGCCGACATTTTTGACTTCAAGGATACCCATAATCGTTTCTCCTTACTCGGCCACATGCGGTGTGGAATGGGGGGGGTGTTCGGCGTCGTCCCCGTCGTCTTTGGGTTTGCGTCTAAACAGCGCGCCAATGCGTTTGCCACCTTCGACCAGCCCGCCGGGCAGGAATGTCACAACCAGCATGAACATCAGGCCGAGCGTCAGCGCCCAGCCTTCGCCGGTAAAGCGCGAGAAGAACCAGACAACGTATTCGCGGACTGTATCCGGCAGGAAGGAAAACCAGCCATCCAGCACGTTGTCGTTGATCTTGGAAAAGATGTTCTCCAGATATTTGATCGCACCCGCGCCCAGCACCGGCCCCAGCAAAGTGCCGGCACCGCCAAGGATGGTCATGATCACCACTTCGCCGCCAACGGTCCATTGCATCCGTTCGGCACCGGCAAGCGGGTCCATTGCCGCCAGCAAGCCACCGGCCAGACCGGCATACATGCCCGAAATCACAAAGGCGGCCAATGTGTAGGGGCGGGGGTCCAGGCCGGTATAGGACATGCGTTGCTGGTTCGATTTTACCGCCCGCAGCATCATGCCAAAGGGCGAACGGAATATGCGCATGCTGATATAAAACGCGATGATCGCGATCACGGCGCAGAAATAGAAACCTACGTTGAAGGTAAAATCATGGCCCAGAACCTTCCAGTGATAGGACGAGCTTAACTCCAGTCCGAACAGGTTGGGGTAATTTGCCGATGTGGCACTGTCCAGAATGCGCGGATCATTCGGGCGCACCTGTAATCCGGTTTCGCCGTTGGTCAGCGGGGTTAGAACCGAATAGGCCAGTCGATAGCTCATTTCCGCCATCGCAAGGGTCAGGATCGAGAAATAGATGCCCGAGCGGCGCAAACTGATCCAGCCGATCAGCAGGGAAAAGATGCCGGACATGATCACCGCAAGGATCACGGCGGGCAATACGTTCAGGGTCAGCAGTTTGAACATCCAGACGGCGGCGTATGACCCGACCCCCAAAAAGGCCGCGTGGCCAAAGGACAGGTATCCGGTCAGGCCGAACAGGATATTGAACCCCATCGCAAAGATGCCGAAAATCGCCACTTTGGCCATCAGGTCGGGATACCCGCCATTAAACTGCGCCAACGGGCTGTTTTCGGCAAAGGGTTGCATCAGGAACGGGGTGGTCATCGTCAGCAGGATCACAATCAGCAGGAACGATGTATCGCGTTTATTCAGGCCCAGCATGGTCTTATTCCTCCATCACGCCGCGTTTGCCCATCAGCCCGCGCGGGCGAACCAGCAGAATGACGATGGCGGTCAGGTAAATGATAATTTGGTCAATCCCCGGAAAGATCGACTTGATTTCGTTCATCGAGGCAAAGCTTTCGAGGATACCCAGCAGGAACCCCGCCAGCACAGCGCCCGGCAGGCTGCCCATGCCGCCGACCACGACCACGACAAAGGACAGCACAAGAAAATCCATGCCCATGTGGTAATTCGGCGAATTGATTGGCGCATACATCACACCTGCCATACCGGCCACAGCTGCGGCGATGCCGAACATGATGGTAAAGCGTTTGTCGATGTTGATGCCCAGCAGACCAACAGTTTCGCGGTCGGCCATGCCGGCCCGCACGACCATGCCGAAGGTGGTGAACCGCAGGAAGGCAAACACAGCACCGATAACAACAAGCGAGAACGTAAAATAGATCATCCGCCAGTAGGGATATATGATGGCATTGGGGTCAAACCCCATGTAGACGCCAAAATCGAACGAGCCTTTGAAGGCGTCGGGGGCGCCTGTCGGGATCGGGTTGGCGCCGAAAAACTGTTTGATGATTTCCTGCAAAACGATCGCCAGACCAAAGGTCACAAGGATCTGGTCGGCATGGGGGCGGTGGTAGAAATGCTTGATCAACCCGCGTTCCATGATGAAACCGATCAGGATCATGATCGGGATGGAAAACAGGATGGCCAATGGCACCGACCAGTCAATAAGTGCGGCCCCCATGTCATGGCCGAACCATGTTTCCACGTAAGGGGTTTTCACCTTGGCCGGATTGCCCAGAAAATCGGTTTTGGTCGGATCCAGAACCACGCTGGACAGGTTCAGGATTTTTTGTAAGGTCACCGCGCAGAACGCGCCGATCATGAACAAGGCCCCGTGGGCAAAATTCACCACACCCAAGGTGCCGAAAATAAGGGTCAGTCCAAGTGCGATCAGCGCATAGGCGCTGCCCTTGTCCAGTCCGTTCAGAATTTGAAGAAGTATCTGGTCCATCGTCCCCGCCCGATGTGAATGTCATTATGCCCGGCCGCACGAAGGATCGCGCGACCGGGTGTAGCCGTATTGAGTGGTGGCTAATTTATGCGCCCGGGTTACATTTACCCAGTTCGCCACCGGCAAACATCGGGTTGTCAGGGGCATATTCCACCTGTGCCCGCGGGGTGATCTGCACAACTTCCAGAAGGTCAAACTCGTTTTCCGGGTTTTCCTTACCGCGCACGACCAGCACGTCTTTGAAGCACTGGTGATCAGCGGCACGATACTCGGTTGCACCGTTGCCCAGACCGTCGAAAGTGAACCCTTCCAGCGCTTCGCCTACTGCACAGGGGTTATGGCTGCCTGCGCGCTGACATGCGTCGGCATACAGCAGGGTCTGGCAGTAAACCGTATGGGCGGCCTGCGACGGTGGGAAGCCGTATTTGGTGCCAAACGATTTAACAAACGCCTTGGAGCCATCATCGGTCAGGGACCAATGCCAGTTGGTCGAGCCAAGAATGCCCTTAACGTTTTCGCCGGCGCCTTTGGCCATCAGACGTGAATAGAGCGGCACAACGATCTCGAACTTTTTGCCGTTGACCATCTTGTCGCGCAGACCGAACTGCACCGCAGCGGTCAGCGAGTTCACCATGTTGCCGCCGTAGTGGTTCAGCACCAGCACATCGGCACCCGAGTTCAGAACCGGCGCAACATAAGAGCTGAAGTCGGTTGTGGCCAGCGGGGTTTTCACCGCGTTCACGGTTTCCCAGCCCATCGCTTCGGTTGCCTGCTTGATCGAGGCTTCTTGCGTCCAGCCCCATGTATAGTCGGCTGTCAGGTGATAGGCCTTGCGATCCGCGCCATAAAGATCCTTCAGCACCGGTGCCAGCGCAGCGGCAGACATATAGGCGTTAAAGAAATGGCGGAAACCGTTGGCTTTCTTGTCTTTACCCGTGGTGTCGTTCGAGTGGGTCAGACCGGCCATAAAGATAACGCCTGCCTCTTGACACAGGCCCTGCACAGCAATCGCCACGCCTGAAGATGAGCCGCCGGTGATCATCACCGCGCCGTCTTTCTCGATCATGGATTTGGCCGAAGCGCGGGCCGCGTCCGATTTGGTCTGTGTGTCGCCGGTGACGAATTCAACCTTGTTGCCAAGGATGCCGGTGCCATCCAGCGCCTTGGAGCTGAACTTGTTCAGCATACCGCCGTCGCCTTCACCGTTCAGGTGCTCGACCGCCAGCTGATAGGCGCGCAGTTCGTCGCCGCCTTCATCCGCATAGGGGCCGGACTGGGGCACGTTAAAGCCAAGAATGACTTTGCCGCCGGTTGGTGCGTTGGTATAACCGCCGCTACCGGCCCAGACATTGCTGGTGAACAGGGTTGGCATCGCTAGACCTGCACCAGCCACCGCACCTGTTTTCAGCAGGCCGCGACGTGTGAGTTTTGAGTTGGACATTTAGTTCCTCCCGTTATCGAGTTTAATCCCGAGTTAGCGCCCGCACCTCCTCCGTGCAGACAAGACCTTTTTTACAAGGATGCCCGCATCATCGACGACAAGGGGTTAATCTCGCAACAACTACCTTGAATTGCTCAATAAAATTGTAAATAAATACACAGACTATAGTGGTATATTGTAAAAAAATTATCATGCCTGCTAATGAACCCATTGAGAAACAGGGAAAATAAAGATGCCGCGTCTTGCATTAACTGGCAACCGTATACGTGCCAAACGGATGGAAATTGGTCAAAAGCAGGCCGAATTGGCAAAAAAGGTGGGGATTTCACCCGCCTATCTGAATTTGATCGAACACAACAAGCGCAGAATCGGCGGTAAACTGCTGCTGGATCTGGCGCGGGAATTGCGGGTTGAGCCATCCGCCCTGTCAGAAGGGGCCGAGGCGGCGTTGGTGGCCACATTACGCGATGCCGCAAGCCAGATTGAAGGTGCGGAACTGGCGCAGGTTGACGATTTTGCAGGGCGGTTTCCGGGCTGGGCTGGGGTGATGGCAACACAGCACGCGCGGATCAATCGGCTGGAGCATACGGTGGCCACGCTGACCGACCGTCTGGCCCATGATCCGTTTCTGTCCACATCCCTGCACGAGGTTTTGTCAACTGCGGCCGCCATCCGGTCCACCGCCTCGATCCTGGCCGAAGGCGATGCGGTCGAGCCGGAATGGCAGGCGCGGTTCCAGCGCAATCTGTTAGAGGATGCCAAGCGGCTGGCCGAGGGGGCCGGTGTGCTGGTGTCCTATCTGGACGGGGCGGGGGATGTGGAGGGCACATTGAGTTCACCACAAGAGGAACTGGAATCCTATCTGCAGGCGCGGGGTTATCATTTGCCCGAGGTCGAAGCGGGGCAGGAAGTGACGGCGGATGGAGCTGTGGCCGAGTATCTGGCGCGCTATCGGGCGGATGCGGTGGCTTTGCCTTTGGCCCCGTTTCAGGTGGCGGTGGGCGAGGGGCTGGATCCGGTGCACCTGGCAGCAAAGTTCGGGGTCGATCTGGCAACGGTATTGCGCCGGTTGGCCAGTTTGCCGGATGCTGACGGGCAGGCGGGGGTAGGTCTGGTGACCTGTGACGCCTCCGGTGCGTTGCTGTTTCGCAAACCCGTTGAGGGGTTCCCGATGCCGCAGTTCGGTGCGGCCTGCCCGTTGTGGCCGCTTTATCAAGCATTATTGCGCCCGCAGGTGCCGATCCGCGCGGTGGTGCAGCAATCGGGACGGGATGCGCCACGGTTCTTGACCTACGCGGTGGCGCAGCCACGGGTTTTGACGGGTTTTGACGGGGTGCAGATTATCGAGGCGGTGATGCTGGTGATTCCTGAAACCCGCGCGGGGGATTTGGGCGGGGGCGGTCAGCCGGTGGGCACGTCCTGCCGGATTTGCCCGCGTTCCGATTGTGCGGCACGTCGCGAGGTATCTATTTTGGCGCAAGAGGGGTAAGGCTGTTTAGCGGAGGCCCGTGCCGGGCCGCACTAATATTTGCCCCTGCGGGGCGTGCCTGCGGCGCGGATATTTACGGGAACAAAGATTTAGGGGAAGACGATGGTCAAAACACTTGTGCTGGTTCTGATTGCAGGCGCGCTGGGCGGGTTAAGCAGTGGTATTCTGGTTTGGTTGCTGGGCGCGCTGGGGGTTACGCCGGCGCTGGGCTTTCATATGGTGCCGGATTTCAGCATCGGCTGGATTACCAGCCGTGTGGTGTTTAGCGCTGTCTGGGGGCTGATCTTTCTGATCCCGATTTATAACAGCAAACCGGTTCTGAAGGTGGTCGTTCTGGGCATTTTGCCATGGCTGTCCAGTATTCTGTATGTGTTGCCATATGTTAAGGACAAAGGGTTTCTGGGGCTTGATCTGGGCATGGGCACGCCAATTTGGACTCTGTTTTTCGGCGCGTTCTGGGGTGTCACCGGTACCTTGTTTCTGGAACGGTTCACCGCGCCAAAAGGGTGAATATGATCTGGCGATTTGCATGGTTCTTTGAAACAGGCGCGCATTTGGGCTATTGCGGAACTATTGGGGTAATTAGGCCCGCAATATAATTTGGATACCGAAAAAACATGAGCCAGCCGTTTTACTTTCTCAGACATGGTCAAACCCAGTGGAACAAAGACAAGATTGTTCAGGGGCAGATGGATTCGCAGTTGAATGACACCGGACGCGCCCAAGCCGAGACAGCAGCGCGGATACTGGCGGACGAGCCGATCGCGCGGATCATTGCCAGTCCTTTGTCGCGGACCAGACACACAGCCGAGGCCGTCGCCGCCAAAACCGGGCTGGAGGTGAGTTATGACGATGATCTGATGGAGTGCCATCTGGGGGATCATCAGGGCGAATCCTATGGCGACTGGATTCCGCATTACTGGAGTGGGAAGTACACCCCGCCCAATGGTGAAACCTTTCAGGATTTTTGTGCGCGGGTTTGGAATGCAATGCAGAATGCTATCAACCTTGGCCCCAATACTTTGATTGTCACGCATGGGGGATTATGGATAGCGGCGCAGGAATTTGTTTCAATGGATCCGCCGATGCGGTTGCCAAGCAATGCGTTGCCTATATCTGTAATGCCAACCGCTAATATATGGGCCTACCAAATTCTGGGGGATGTTACTGCCGACTGAAGCGGTTCACGCGAGGTTGATCTGAGGTTAGCCATGTCTGTTTAGCGCAGGAAAATTTATAGCGATCACACCAAGTATCGCGGCCATCAGACCAATTCCAACCATCAGGGAGATTTGTTCGCCCAGAAAAATCATACCCAACGCTACGCCAACACCGGCCCGCAGATAGGCTTGGCTGGTGGTGCCAAGCGAGCCAAGGGTTTGAAGCAGCCGAAAGTAGATCAGTAATGCACCACCCGTACAGAAAACAGCAAGGATAAGGGCGGCGATAACGGCGTTGGATGCGGGTTGCAATGTCCATGGCTTATCAATCGCCAAGGAAAGCGGCACGAGGCAGACGGTGGCCCAGATCATTGTTCCAGCCGATGTTACGGCGGGCGACATCCGGGCGAAATTCTTGCCGTAGATTGCGGCGCAGGCATAAAGCAACGCTCCTGTAAGAGCCGCAAGCGCGCCTGCAAGCTGGCTGCCAATACCTCCGAGCGCCTCTGTGCCAACAATCAGGGCGACACCGACCAGACCAAGCATTGCACCGCCAAGTTTTAACGGGCTGACAGCTTCATGGCGGGTGATGAACAGGGTGATGAAAAACACGAATATAGGGGCAGTAGAGTTTAATACACTGGCCAGACCGCTATCGACATACTGTTGACCCCACGCAAGGATGGTCCACGCGCCAATGCTGTTGAACACGGCTTGAACAAACAGCATTTTCCATATGCGAACGTCCCGAGGCAGGTGGTCACCCCGCACATAAACCACAAGCAATAGAAATATTGCGGCGATGGTCACGCGCATGGCAATCAGCGTAACCGGGGGAATATCGGCCACAGCAACTTTAATGAACAGATAGCTAGACCCCCACAATAATGCGAGCAGCGCCAAAAATGCACCTTCGATCCAGAGTTTTGGTGTTTTTGCGGGCATTCTCATATCCTGTGTAAGGTTTGTGGCATGTGTAGCCCACTTTGTGCGGCCAAAGATACGATGAGTGTCGAACTGTTAATTCTTTGGCACATCTGCAAGGAAGTTTTGACACAGCGCCCCAGTTTATGGATAGTGCCACAGCGCCAACATGGCCAAGCTGTCATTGGACCAACGGGGGGAGGCTGACAGGTGGGCAAAAAAGTTCTTCTGATCGAAGATGAGCCGAACATCATCGAGGCAATCAGTTTTATACTGAAACGCGATGGCTGGACTGTGGCGACCCATGCCGAGGGGACCACGGCGCTAGAGGCGATTCTGCGTCATGCGCCGGATGTGGTTATTCTGGATGTGATGCTGCCCGGGCGCTCGGGCTATGATATTTTGCAGGACTTGCGCGGTGCGGATGACGGGCAGAATTTGCCGGTGCTGATGCTGACCGCACGTGGCCAGACCAAGGATCGCGAGATGGCCGAACGGCTGGGCGCCAGCCGGTTCATGACCAAACCCTTTTCCAACAAAGAAGTGCTGGCCGCCATTCACGAGCTGGTGCAAGCGTGAGCGAGCGCCGCCAGCCGTTGTTTTTAGAGCGCGAGAGTTACCGTCAGCGCCGCACCACCGATGCCGCCCGCCTGTTGCCGATCCTTGGATTTCTTGCGCTGTGCCTGCCGATCCTGTGGGGCGGCGAAGGGGGGCGGTTTACCTCGGTCGGGGTTATCTATCTGTTTGGCGTCTGGGTGGTGCTGATTGCGGTGGCAATGCTGCTGGCGCGGCGTCTTCGCCGGATTGATGCACAGCAGGGCACGCCGGACTGATGCTGTCCTTCAACACCCTGATTGCGGTTTGTCTGGCCTATGTGGTGGCGCTGTTCCTGATTGCCTTTGCCGCGGACCGGCGGGCGCGACAGGGCAAATTCGGCTGGCTGCGCTCGCCGCTGGTTTATACGCTTAGCCTGTCGATCTATTGCACCGCATGGACGTTTTACGGCGCGGTGGGCTATGCGGCGCGATCAGGGCTGGAATTTCTGACCATCTATCTGGGGCCGACACTGGTGATGGTCGGCTGGTGGTGGATATTGCGCAAACTGGTGCGGATCGGGCGCAGCCAGAGGATTACCTCGATCGCTGATCTGATTTCATCGCGTTATGGCAAATCGAACCTGCTGGGGGTGATTGTCACCCTGATGGCGGTGATTGGCACAACGCCCTATATCGCGTTGCAACTGCAGTCCGTCACCCTGTCGTTTGCGGTGTTCGCGGGCCGCTCGGGCGGTTGGGCCGCGTCCGATCTGAATGCAACGGCGCTGTGGGTTGCGGCCGGTTTGGCGTTGTTTACCGTGCTGTTCGGCACCCGCAATCTGGACGCAAACGAGCGCCACTACGGCGTGGTCACCGCGATTGCGGTCGAGGCGGTGATGAAGCTGTTTGCCCTGCTGGCCGTTGGCGTGTTCGTGGTTTGGGGCGTAGCGGACGGGGCCGGTGATATTCTGGCGCGGATTGATGCATCCCCGATTGCGGGGTGGGAGTTGAAACCGGGCCGCTGGGTCAGCCTGATTTTTCTGTCGGCGGTGGCCTTCCTGACCTTGCCGCGGATGTTTCAGGTGATGGTGGTGGAAAACGCGGATGAGCGCCACTTGTCCACCGCAAGCTGGGCCTTTCCGCTGTATCTGATGCTGATGAGCCTGTTTGTGGTGCCGATTGCCGTGGTCGGGCTGGATCTGATGCCCGCCGGTTCCAACCCCGACCTGTTCGTGCTGACCGTGCCGCTGTCACAGGGGCGCGAGGGGTTGGCGATGCTGTCGTTCCTTGGCGGGTTTTCCAGTGCAACCTCGATGGTGATCGTGGCGGCGATTGCACTGTCCACCATGGTGTCGAACCACATCGTAATGCCGATCTGGTTAAGCGTGGCGCGGCAGGGGGCAACGGTTTCGGGTGACGTGCGCCAAGTGGTTTTGACCGCGCGGCGGGTGTCGATCGCGGGCATTTTGGCGCTAGGCTATGCCTATTACCGCGTGTCGGGTGGCGGGGCGGCGCTGGCGGCGATCGGGTTGATTTCCTTTGTCGGGGTGGCCCAGTTTTTGCCAGCACTTCTGGGCGGAATTTTCTGGCGCGGGGCCACGCGGGCCGGGGCGGCGGTGGGGTTGATCACGGGTTTCGGCCTGTGGGCCTATACGCTGTTTTTGCCCAGCTTCGAGGGGTCATTTATCCTGTCGGCAGAATTGTTGACACAGGGGCCATTCGGCATCGGTTGGTTGCGACCGCAGGCCCTGTTTGGCGTTAGCGGCATGGACCCGCTGGTACACGCGTTGTTCTGGAGCCTGACCCTGAATACCATCGCC
This sequence comes from Marinosulfonomonas sp., assembly GCA_015488685.1. Lineage (GTDB taxonomy): Bacteria > Pseudomonadota > Alphaproteobacteria > Rhodobacterales > Rhodobacteraceae > Profundibacter. The sequence goes on along the minus strand of WFNH01000034.1, from coordinate 27,945 downwards.
TTTTGCTCCGTCTCGCTGGCCAGTTTCCCGCGCCCGCAGGAACGTTTGCAAGGTGCACAATTCGTCAATGTGTTCGACCATAACCCGAACGCGCAGGGCTGGGTCAGCGGCATGGCTGAGGCCGAGGACCTGCTGGTGATGGCGCAGCGGATACTGGGGCCTGAACAGGCGCAAGGCCTGTTTTCCCGCGAAGCGGCAAGGCAGGGCAAGGCGGGGTATTTGCCCGATACGTCGCCCGATTTCCTGCAACGGCTGGAACGCGAACTGGCGGGTTCGGTGGGGGCCGCAACGGGCCATGCGATGATCGGGCAGATTGTTGGCGGGGCCAGTGTCTCGGTCGGAGATCTGATGGCGGTGGCGGATGAAACCGCGCAGATGATGGAGTATTCCAGCCAGCTGGAGGCCAAATCAGCCGAACTGGAGCGCACCGCGCGGCAACTGCGTGTGGTAAACGAAAAGCTGACCGATCTGTCGGTGCAAAAGGATGCATTCCTTAGCCAGATCAGCCATGAATTGCGCACGCCCATGACCTCGATCCGGGCGTTTTCGGAAATCATGCGCGAAGGCGGAATGACGGCGGAAGAACGGGCAAAATATGCGTTGATCATCCATGATGAAACCATCCGCCTGACTCGCCTGCTGGATGATTTGCTGGATCTAAGTGTGCTGGAAAGCGGACAGGTGGAAATGAACATGCAAACGGCTGATTTGCAGGATATTATTGAACGGTCGGTCACCTCGGCCGGTGGGGATGGCTGCCTGACAATCCACCGTGATCCCGCGCGGGAACAGGTGGCTCTGCTGACCGATCCGGACCGTCTGTCGCAGGTGTTCATCAACTTGATTGCCAATGCTTGCAAATACTGTGACGCCGAACAGCCGGAACTGCGGATCAGGGTGCGACGCAATGGCGGCAATGTCGAGGTGGATTTTGTTGACAATGGAACTGGGATTCCTGCCAAAAGCCAGCCACTGATATTCGAGAAATTCTCGCGGCTTGGCGATCAGCGGGCGGCGGGTGGTGCCGGCCTGGGGTTGGCGATCAGTCGCGAGATTATGGCGAACCTTGGCGGCAGCGTGATTTACCTGCCGGGGCAGGGCGGGGCGGCATTTCGGGTGACATTGGCAGTGAATGGTGCGTCGTCAACCAAATCTAAACCATAAGTCCGCTAAGGTCGGGCCAATACTCGGGCCGGACGGGACAATATGGGCGAAACAACACAGCTTACCACGTTACAACGCAAGGCCGGGGCAGGCCGTGGTGAAAGTGAATCGGCGGGGATGACACCGGCCAAGGCGCTGCGGCTGGCCCTGTCAAAGGCGGCGCAGGAGGAACTGTCGCTGGCGCTGCGGGTGCAGGGCGTGGCGGAATCGCGGGTCAACCAGCCGGGGCTACTGGAGGTATTGTCGGATGATCTATTGCTGTTGTTGCTGGAGGGGCCGCAAGGGGGGCTTGGCGTTGCGGCGCTGGATATTCAGGCACTGGCCGCGCTGATCGAGGTGCAGACCATGGGGCAGGTGTTGAAATCACCCGCCACACAGCGACAGGCAACGGCAACAGACAGTGCGATGTGCGAACCGCTGTTAGCGCGGGTCTTGGAGGAATTCGAAGGCCATTTGGCGGGCAGTTCCGCGGAACGCTGGGCGGTGGGGTTCCAGTTTGGCGAGTGGGTTGAAAATGTGCGACTGCTGGGCTTGCGGATCGACGAAATGGATTATCGGCTGTTTCGCATTGCGCTGGATATGGCGGACGGGGCGAAACAGGGGGAACTGCTGTTGGCGCTGCCTGCGGATGGCTGCGTGCAAAGAAATAGCTGTGCTAAGGGCGGGTGCAGTTGGGCGCAGATGCTGCAGCAAACGGTTCAGGCGAGCCATGTCGAACTGTTGGCCGTGCTGCATCGGACGCATGTGCCATTGGCAACCGCAAGGGCGTTCAAGGCCGGTGATTTGCTGCCGGTGCCGCAAAGCGCGATAGGCGCGGTGCGGCTGGAAGGGGCAGACGGGCGACTTGTCGGGTTGGCGCGGCTGGGACAGCAAAACGGGTTCAAGGCGCTGCGGGTTATGGATGATGCGGGGGCGGATGTGGCTGCCGGGGGGCAGGATAGCGGGGTTGGAAACGGAATGGTGAACATAACGCCGGATGCAATGCCCGACCCGGTGATGGGAGCGCCGGAAAACATTGCACAGCCGGATGGGGAAGTTGAGCAAGATTCACCCGTGCCTGCAATGGGTATGGACGGGTTGCCGGATTTGCCCATGGCGCCGATGGATGACTTGCCAATCGTTGATATTGGCGAAATGCCAATGGCAGCCACGCCAATAGATATGGAAATCAGCTGATATTGCGGGTTTTGACTTGTATCAAGGCAGCTTTGACTATTTTGCGCCTACCATAGCTGCAACGAGAAGGAGAACTGACAATGGCAGACCTTTCGAAACGCCGCGCCGCCCTTGAGGCCCGTCTGCAAGAGCTGGATGCGCGAATGATACAGATTGACGAGGAGCTGGATTCACACAGCACACAGGACTGGGAAGAACTGGCTGTCGAGCGTGAGGAAGACGAGGTTCTGGAGGGGATGGGCTTGTCCGCGCAAGCCGAAGTCCGTATGATCAAGGCCGCATTGCAACGTATGGATGATGGCGAATACGGCTATTGCGCTGAATGTGGTGACAAGATAACCGAGGAGCGGCTGGATATCCTGCCTTATACCCCGTTTTGCGCAAAATGTGCGGCAAAGCATACATAAATATATTAAACCCTAACGCGCGAGGTTACCTAATGGCATTTGAAGAACTTAAGGCGGGCATCGCGATGTTGATGGACGAGATCGCGAAGCGACCTGAAGACGCGCATGTTTTGCAAGAGCAACTGCGTGAAAAGATTGCCGAGCTCAGAGGGCTGGGTCTACCGGTGCCAAAGGATATTCTGGCATTGGAACAGGCATTGGAAGAGCCGCCCGAAGACAAGGCCTAGTCCAGAAGAATTCCGGCCACGACCATCATTAGCCCGACCATCGACAGAAACAATGCGGCCATATTCAGCAGCACAATGCGTTGCAGGCGGGCGCGCATATCTTCGTCCGGCAATTTGGCGCGTTTGGCTTTCAAGGCCAGCATGATGCAATAAAAAATACCGACCAGCCCGATCAGGGAAACCACCGCACCTGCCCAGATAAGAATGTCCATATTGCGCCTTTCAGTGTTTTCCCACCGCTAACCGATCAATTTGCCTTGGGCAAGCCCTTGCACGCGCAGGGCTGGGGTATTAGGGAAGGGTCCAGTCAAGCAAAGGGCATATGTGATGAACGAGACCTCTTCCGATACCAGCTACCGCGTAACCGCCGACGAATTGCGCCAGTTTATTGAGCGCATCGAGCGTCTGGACGCCGAGAAGAAAGACATTGCCGAAGCGCAAAAAGAGGTGATGGCTGAGGCTAAGGGGCGCGGCTATGACACCAAGGTTATGCGCAAACTGATCGCGTTGCGCAAACGCGACGCTCAGGACATCGCCGAGGAAGAGGCGGTTCTGGACATGTATAAAGAAGCGCTGGGAATGAGCTAGCCACGGCCTGTAATCCGTTTGAATAATGACGGTTTTATCGGTTCTGGTGGCATGTCGTCTGGCCCGATCCGGCTGAAGATCCAGCGTGGCAGGATCGGGATACCGGATATGTTGCAGGATGATCCCATTGCGGCATGGTCGAATACCTTGATAAAGGTCGGATCTTCCAGATCGTCAACGTAGACCGCGCCGCAATGCGACATGTCGCGACGGCTGTTGATTAGGGTTTGGGCCGAGGCCAGCGTTTCTGCCAGTTCCGCGCTGTTTGCAGCGGTGTCAGGGGCAGGTTGTTCGGGATCGAATACAAACCAGTTGCCGGATGTTTCAGACATGTGGTTCCAGAAGGCATCGACCTCGGGCCAGTTCAATAGCCCGAAAAACTGTCCTTGATAAGCATTCCAAAAGGGTGTGTCAGGCATGGAAGGAGTGTTGCGTTTGTTCATGGGGTTAACAATTTAACTGTAGGGATTCTAGCAATCTGGGCTAGGTCGTCCTCATATTGGTCAGTTAAGCGCGCAACCGTTTCTTCGGTCCAACCGGCCGGGATTCCTTCGGTAGGAGACGGCATAGGCAGCGTAAATTTTTCTAGAAAAGTATTTATAATTAGTTGCTTATGTGTTGCTGATTTAGGCGGGTTGGCAGAAAGATATGTTTGGTATAATTCAAGCCCTTCCGAGGTCATTTGTTCGGCGAGTATATCTGTTTCACCCTGAAGCGGAATTGCTTCTGCCGTTCCGGTAAGACTATGCATGACCCGTGACCATATGGTGGGGCAGTCTTCACTTCGCCAAACGACAATACGGGCTTGCGGGTTAGCCATACGGATCTGGTTGATTAAGTCGGACCATTTTATACTGCGCGGGTCGATCCCATACAGAAATTTTTCCAGGGTCAAACCGGTCGTGTTCCCAAAAACTGCAGGTATAAATGTGGCTGGATTTCTGATTGCTAAATGAAATTCTATTTTTGCGTCAGTGAATAACTTGCCGAGAGCCGCAGTAACTTCGGGTGCTTTTCCATATAGGATATGATGCCGGAAAATCCATGGAACGAAAGCCAGAAAATCGGCAGCAGAAAGGATAAGGCGTTTGACCGTCAATTCATCGGTGATTTGTGCAAGCAGGGCCTGTTGTTCATCTATAGTTGGCTGGGCACCATCCAGCCCGCGTAGCGTTTGACGAATTAGTCGCCGGTATCGGCTGGGTCCGGGCACGATAATGCCCTGCGGGTTCAGCATTTCCCGGTTTTTCAAAAGAGATTTGAGCAGTCGGTCCTCGCCCGTACAATGGGCCCCTAGATGAAAGATTACCTGCATAACACCATCCTGCTTTCTTAATTCACAACATAGTATACGGGGAAATCTGGACAGATACAGCGGTTTCCTCTACCCCTTGCAAAATGACCGAGAAAAACACTCAAGCAATGCTTGCGCGCAAGCCGATCTGGCGCCCCGATCTATGGTCGGCTGGTGCGTTGCTGATTGCGGCGTTGGTGATGATGCCGATTGCCTCGGTGGTCTGGATTGCCTTCCATCCGGCCGAAAACATCTGGCCGCATCTGCTGGCCACAACCCTGCCGCGTTATCTGGTGAATTCGCTGGTGATGATGCTGTCGGTCGGCGTGCTGTCGGCGCTGATTGGGGTTGGCGCGGCGTGGCTTGTGGCGATGTATCGGTTTCCGGGCGCGCGCTGGCTGGAATGGCTGTTGCTGTTCCCGCTGGCCATTCCGGCCTATGTCGGGGCCTATGCGCTGGTCGATTTTCTGGAATACGCGGGGCCGGTGCAAACATGGCTGCGGGGGGTGTTCGGCTGGTCCACGTCGCGGGACTACTGGTTTCCCGAAATCCGGTCGCGCGGTGCGGCGATCCTTGTGATGACGCTGGCGCTTTACCCTTACGTCTATCTGCTGACCCGCAGCGCCTTTCGCGAGCAATCGGGCAATACTTACGAAGTGGCGCGCGCGCTGGGCGCCGGTCCGTGGAAACGGTTCTGGCGGGTGGGCCTGCCGCTGGTGCGCCCTGCGATTGCCGCTGGCATGGCGATTGTGATGATGGAAACAGTCAGCGATTTTGGCACGGTTGAATTTTTCGCCGTGCAAACCCTGACCACCGGCATCTTCACCACTTGGCTCGAGGCCAACAACGCCGGCGGCGCGGCCCAGATCGCGGGGGTTGTGTTGTTGCTAGTGCTGTTGCTGGTGGGGCTGGAGAAAACCAGTCGCCGCAACCAGCGCTTCTTTGAGGGCGCGAGGCATAAGCGTCCGATCGTGCAAATCCCGTTGAAGGGCGCGCGCGGTTGGCTGGCCACCCTGTTTTGCACCCTGCCGTTTCTGGGGGGCTTTGTGTTGCCCGTCGGGGTTATGCTGTCGCACGCACTACGCAATACCGAATATTGGTCAAATCCGGCGCTTGGACGTGCCTTGTGGAACACGATCAGCGTAGGCGGTGGGGCAGCTTTGGTCACAGTCACGGCGGCGGTATTTCTGGTTTATGGCGTGCGCCTGACCGGTCGCCGCCTGCCGCGTCTGGTGATGCCATTCACCACCATCGGCTATGCCGCCCCCGGGGCTGTGCTGGCGGTTGGCATCCTGATCCCGCTGGCAGCCGTTGACAACAGGCTGGCGGATTTCGTCGAATGGGCAACCGGTGCGGACATCGGGCTGGTGCTGACCGGCACCGGATTTGCCATTGTTTTTGCCTATTCGGTGCGGTTTTTCGCGATTGCCCAAGGCGCGGCGGATGGGGCCATGGGGCGGATTTCACCCAGCCTGCCGATGGCCGCGCGGTCTTTGGGCCGCTCGGCCGGTGGCACATTGCTCACGGTTTACGCCCCGCTGATCCGCAGCTCGCTGATGACGGCGCTGTTGCTGGTGTTTGTGGACAGCGTCAAGGAACTGCCCGCCACATTGCTGTTGCGCCCGTTCAACTACAACACGCTATCGACACTGGTCTACGAGCAAGCCTCGCTTGAAAACATAGGCGAGGCCTCGCCAGCGGCTTTGCTGGTGATCGGTGTCGGGATGCTGGCGGTTTTACTGTTGGCGCGGGGCAACAGGGGGACATAGGTTTTCGTTTGATGGATTTTCCCGATTTTCGGGCTTGCAAGAGCGGTTTCCAGCGCGTAAATCACCCCGAGTGCCCCTATAGCTCAGCTGGTAGAGCAACTGATTTGTAATCAGTAGGTCCGCGGTTCGAGTCCGTGTGGGGGCACCATTTCACCGTATTATAAAGTCCAGTAACATCCGTTTCAGCCTTGTATATAAGGCTATATATGAAAAAATTGTCCAGACTGATTTTATGCCGTCCAGCGAAATACTCCCAGATTGGGGTATTATTGGGGGTGTTCTGAAAACCCAAAAAACACGATACCCCCAGCATGACACTGAGTGATGTAAAGATTCGGAATCTGAAACCGAAACTCAAAACTTACAAAGTTGCGGTTTTTGATGGGCTGTATATTGCCGTTAACCCCGGTGGATCGAAGCTGCGGCGCTTCAAATATCGTCTGGATGGCAAGGAAAAGTTGTTGCCGATTGGCGTATATCCCGCGACCAGCCTTGCCCAAGCCAGACAAGCCCGTGATTCCACCCGTGCAGCGGTTGCGGCGGGAGCTGATCCAAGTGAGGCCAAGCAAGAGGAAAAGCGGATCAGACGCGAGAGTTCAAGGACGCACCTTTGAAAAGGTCGAGGCCAAACCACCTATCGCCCCCATTGGTGAAGTGATGGGGTTCGCGATCAGTATAATCCCGCCCGAGACCAAAGAGTTTATTTGCAAGTGGTTCGATGCGGACGCCCGCCTGTAATTACCGGAACGCGCGGTATTATGATCCCAACTGGGGATACTCATCCGGTCGGACTGGTGCGGGGTGACGCAGGCAGAGGTGGGGAAGGTCAACAAGCCCTAGGCAGAAGCTCGAAAGGCTCGGCAGGATAGCCGATTTCACGGGCGATGAAGCCACTACCCTCTCGACCGGATCGCCCGCCTTGTGACTGATACGCATGTTCGGGTGCGGGTGGAGCAGGATTTCCTCGTTTGCGGCGCCCAAATCCCCGAAAGATTCGCCCATTCCCCCCTTGAATTTCCCCGATCCGAACATATTTTTTCGCCACATTGTGACGCATATCGGCTAAATCCCTAATTTTACTGGGGATTGAGTTTAACTTTTGCACGCATCCACTGTTGCGACAACAAAACACCTCTGCTACACCCTGCACGAAATTCGGCGCATGCGTTCGTATGTGCCTTGGCTGTCCCTTGTGAAGAATCATCACAAAATAATAAGGGGACGTTTTGACAGTGGAAGGGCGGACGTGTCTGAACCAGCTTCTATCTCATCCGGCATCGCCGCGCGTTATGCGACGGCACTTTTTGATCTGGCCAAGGACGGCAAGAAACTGAAAGCGCTTGAAGGGGATGTGAATTCCCTTGATGCCGCCCTTGCCGCAAGCGACGAGCTGACGGCGTTGATCAATTCGCCGATCTATACCCGCGAACAGCAGGGTAAGGCCATCGCCGCGATTGCAACCAAAATGAAACTCTCGCCCATCGTGAAAAACACGCTGGGCCTGATGGCCGGCAACCGCCGCCTTTTCGTTCTGCCGCAACTGGTGGAAAACCTGCGCAAGCTGATTGCCGACGAAAAGGGCGAAGTGACAGCCGAGGTCGTTTCTGCCAAGAAACTGACCAAAGCACAGAGTGACAAGCTTGCCAAAACGCTGAAAGCCAGCGTGGGCAAGGACGTTATTATCAATCCTTCCGTCGATGAATCACTCATCGGCGGTTTAATCGTTAAAGTGGGCTCGAAGATGATCGACACGTCGATCAAATCCAAGCTCGGTAACCTCCAGAATGCAATGAAAGAGGTCGGATAATGGGCATCCAAGCAGCCGAAATTTCTGCGATCCTAAAGGACCAGATCAAAAACTTTGGGAAAGAGGCCGATGTGGCCGAAGTAGGCCGTGTGCTGTCCGTCGGTGACGGTATTGCGCGGGTTTACGGTCTGGACAACATCCAGGCGGGTGAAATGGTTGAATTTCCCGGTGGTATCCGCGGGATGGCGCTGAACCTTGAGGCCGACAACGTGGGTGTTGTTATCTTCGGGTCGGACCGTGACATCGTCGAAGGTGACACCGTCAAGCGGACCAAGGCGATTGTGGACGTTCCTGTTGGGGACGAACTGCTGGGTCGTGTTGTTGACGGTCTGGGCAACCCGATTGACGGCAAAGGCCCGGTCAAAACCAAGAAACGCGCGATTGCGGATGCCAAGGCCCCCGGTATTATCCCGCGGAAATCGGTTCACGAGCCGATGGCAACCGGTCTGAAATCGGTTGATGCGATGATCCCGATTGGCCGTGGTCAGCGCGAGCTGATCATTGGCGACCGCCAGACAGGCAAAACCGCCGTTGCGCTGGATACGATCCTGAACCAGAAATCGTATAACGATGCTGCCGAAAGCGAAAACGACAAGCTGTATTGCATCTATGTTGCGATTGGCCAGAAGCGTTCGACCGTTGCGCAGCTGGTGAAGAAGCTGGAAGAATCCGGTGCGATTGACTATACAACCGTGGTTGCAGCAACTGCGTCCGACCCTGCACCGCTGCAGTTTCTGGCCCCCTATGCCGCCACCGCGATGGCCGAGCATTTCCGCGACAACGGCCGCCATGCACTGATCATTTATGATGATTTGTCCAAACAGGCCGTTTCTTATCGTCAAATGTCGCTGCTGCTGCGCCGTCCGCCTGGACGTGAAGCCTATCCCGGTGACGTTTTCTATCTGCACTCTCGCTTGCTGGAGCGCTCCTCGAAGCTGAACGAGGATTATGGCTCGGGTTCGCTGACCGCGCTGCCGATCATCGAAACACAGGGCGGCGACGTTTCGGCGTTTATTCCGACCAACGTGATTTCGATCACCGATGGCCAGATTTTCCTTGAAACCGAGCTGTTTTACCAGGGCATCCGTCCTGCTGTGAACACAGGTCTGTCGGTTTCGCGGGTTGGGTCCTCGGCCCAGACGAACGCGATGAAATCTGTCGCCGGTCCAGTGAAGCTGGAATTGGCCCAGTACCGCGAAATGGCTGCCTTTGCCCAGTTCGGTTCCGATCTGGATGCGGCAACACAGGCCATGCTTAACCGTGGTGCGCGTCTGACCGAGCTGATGAAACAGCCGCAGTATTCGCCGCTGACCAACGCCGAAATCGTTTGCGTGATCTATGCAGGCACCAAAGGCTATCTGGACGCTGTCGACGTAAAAGACGTTGGCCGTTTCGAAGAAGGTCTGCTGGCCCACCTGCGTCAGAAAAACGCCGATCTGCTGGCTGAAATCACCGAAAAAGATCCCAAGATCAAAGGTGAGATTGAAGACAAGATCAAAGCGGCGCTGGATGCATATGCATCGGATTTCGCATAACCTAATGGCTTAAGGGATAGGAATTGGTACATGCCAAATCTTAAGGACCTAAAAAACCGGATCGACAGCGTCAAGAACACGCGCAAGATCACCAAAGCCATGCAAATGGTTGCGGCGGCGAAACTTCGCCGTGCACAGGAAGCAGCCGAAGAAGGCCGCCCCTATACAGCACGCATGAATGCTGTTCTGGGCGGTTTGGCGGCCTCTGTTGGTGGTTCTGAATCCGCGCCTATACTGCTGTCTGGTAGTGGCTCGGACAAAGTGCATCTATTGATCGTAATGACCGGTGAACGCGGGCTTTGTGGCGGGTTTAACTCGTCCATCGTGCGCATGGCGCGCGCCAAGGCGGCTGAACTGAAGGCGGCGGGCAAAACGGTGAAAATGATCACGGTTGGCAAAAAAGGCCGTGACCAGTTGAAGCGTGAATATAGTGATGTGATGGTTAATCACGTTGATCTGTCGGGGATCAAACGGGTTGGCTATGCCAACGCGCATGAAATTGCCCGCGATGTTCTGGACCGGTTTAACGATGGCGAATTCGATGTAGCAACGATTTTCTACAACACATTCGTCAATGTCGCAGTTCAAGACCCCACTGAACAGCAAATCATTCCCGCATCGTTCGAGGCAACCGACGACGAAGCAGGCACGGTTTACGATTACGAGCCCGGCGAGGATGAGATCCTGAAGGATTTGCTGCCTCGTGGTGTGGCGACACAGATTTTTTCGGCCTTGCTGGAAAATGGCGCATCCGAGCAAGGGGCGCGGATGTCGGCAATGGATAACGCAACACGCAATGCGGGCGATATGATCGACAAGCTGACAATCGAGTATAACCGCTCGCGTCAGGCGAAAATCACCAACGAGCTGATTGAAATTATTTCGGGTGCCGAGGCACTCTAGAAACGCGGAGAATTGATTATGGCAAAAGCGAAAGCAACAGGCAAGGTCACGCAGGTGATTGGCGCCGTCGTCGACGTTCATTTTACGGGCGATCTGCCCAAGATTCTGAACGCTATCGAGACGACAAACAACGGCAAAAAGCTGATTCTGGAAGTGGCACAGCATCTGGGTGAAAATACCGTGCGCTGTATTGCGATGGAAGGGACCGAAGGTCTGGTTCGTGGCGAGCCTGTAACAGACACCGGCGCCCCGATTTCGATGCCGGTTGGCAATGAAACACTGGGCCGCATTCTAAATGTGATCGGCGAGCCGGTTGATGAAAAAGGCCCGGTCAAAACCAAAACAACCCGTGCAATCCATCAGGAAGCGCCGGATTTTGCGGACCAGTCCACCGAAGCGGAAATTCTGGTAACTGGCATCAAGGTGATCGACCTGCTTGCCCCCTACACCAAGGGTGGTAAAATTGGTCTGTTCGGTGGTGCCGGCGTTGGCAAAACCGTTTTGATCATGGAACTGATCAACAACATCGCCAAGGTGCACTCGGGTGTGTCCGTGTTTGCCGGTGTTGGTGAACGGACCCGTGAAGGCAATGACCTTTACCACGAGATGATTGAATCAGGTGTTATCGTTCCCGACAATCTGGAAGAAAGCAAAATTGCGCTGGTTTATGGCCAGATGAACGAGCCTCCCGGTGCGCGTATGCGTGTTGCCCTGTCCGGCCTGACACTGGCCGAACAGTTCCGCGATGAAACCGGTGCCGATGTGCTGTTCTTCGTTGATAACATCTTCCGCTTCACCCAAGCGGGTTCCGAGGTTTCGGCGCTTCTGGGCCGTATCCCGTCCGCTGTTGGCTATCAGCCGACACTGGCCACCGACATGGGGGCGTTGCAGGAACGGATTACATCGACCAAATCCGGCTCGATCACATCAGTTCAGGCGATCTATGTGCCTGCGGATGACCTTACCGACCCTGCACCGGCCACATCGTTCGCCCACCTTGACGCGACAACCGTTCTGGACCGTGCGATTTCCGAGTTGGGTATCTACCCTGCTGTTGACCCGCTGGGTTCCACTTCGCGTTTGCTTGATCCGGCTTTGGTTGGCGAAGAGCATTATCAGGTAGCGACAGATGTTCAGCAGGTTCTGCAACGTTATAAGTCGCTTCAGGATATCATTGCCATTCTGGGCATGGACGAATTGTCGGAAGAAGACAAACTGGCCGTGGCCCGTGCGCGTAAAATCCAGCGCTTCCTGTCGCAGCCATTCGACGTTGCCAAAGTATTCACCGGTTCCGACGGTATTCAGGTTCCGCTGGAAGATACGATTGCATCGTTCAAGGCTGTTGTAGCTGGCGAATATGACCACCTGCCCGAAGGTGCCTTCTATATGGTTGGCGGCATCGACGACGTGGTTGCCAAAGCCGAGAAAATGGCCGCGGACGCAGCTTAAGGAGTTTGGCCAATGGCTGACACTATGCAATTCGATCTGGTTTCGCCTGAACGTAGCCTTGCGTCGCTTCAGGCGGCCGAGGTTATGCTTCCGGCGGCCGAGGGTGACATGACAGTGTTGCCCGACCACGCCCCCGTTATCACCACCCTGCGCCCCGGCGTGGTCAAGGTGAATGGCCCCGAGGGTGCAGCAGATTTCGTCGTAACCGGCGGGTTCGTGGAAATCACATCCGAAGGTGTTTCGGTTTTGGCCGAGCAGGCACATGCCGGTAATGAGGTCAAAAAGGCCGATCTGGAAAGCGCATATACATTTGCCCGCGAGCAGGCCGAAAAAGCCAGTGACGAGGACAAAAGTGCTGCCGAGAAACTGGTTGCAGATTTCGCGCAACTGCTTGAGGACATGGAATAAACATCTGTCCTTTCAGTATAATCATTATTAAAGGCTCCGAAATATTCGGGGCCTTTTTCTTTTGGTTAATATAATGTTAGGTTTAATTCGTTCTTAAGTATTCTAACAACAATTCATTTTTATGAGGGACCAATGAGAAAATTGCGCAGCAGGTTGCTGGGGGTCGAAAGTGGCTCTGTCATGCTGTTTTCGGATTATCAGCATGATGGCGTGATGTGGACGGGGGAAGGCCCGCGCGAATTCCGCAAAGTGATTGAATTTGACGAGCCTTTTTCCAGCATCCCGATGGTGCAGGTTGGCCTATCCCTGTGGGATTTTGACAAAGGCACCAACCAGCGCGCCGATATTTTTGCCGAGATGATCAATCCCGAAGGCTTTGCGCTGGTGTTTCGCACTTGGGGCGATACACGGATCGCACGCGCACGGGCAGACTGGATCGCCTTTGGCGAGGTCAAGGATGATGATGACTGGGTGCTGGAATAGCCGCTAGACTTTTTGACCCCATTTGCTGCCTTTATACAGCGGCTTTAGCGTATTCACATCGAACAGCGACGACACCGAGGTGCCTTTCCATGTGTTCAGGATGGCCTGCGAAAACAGCGGAGCCGAAGGCACAATGCGAATTTTCTTCGCGTCTTTGACAGGCTGGGTGGCTTCGATTGAATCGGTGATGACCAAGTGCTTCATCACTGAATTTTCAATCCGTTCAACGGCGGGGCCGGACAATACGCCGTGGGTGATGTAAGAATGTACTTCGCTTGCACCATGTTCGATCAATACTTCTGCGGCTTTGCACAGGGTGCCGGCCGTGTCGCAGATGTCATCGACGATGATACAGATTTGCCCTTGAACATCGCCGATCACTTTCATTTCGGCGATTTCGCCGGGTTTTGAGCGGCGCTTGTCCACGATCGACAAACCGCTGCCAATCCTTTGGGCCAGATCACGGGCACGGGCCACACCACCAACATCGGGTGAAATGATCGTCACCTTGTCCATCCGGTCGCCAAAATGGTGCATGATGTCCAGCGCGAACACTGGCGAGGCATAGAGGTTATCCACCGGAATATCGAAAAAACCCTGAATCTGTGTGGCATGCAGGTCCATCGTCAAAACGCGATGGATCCCGGCCTCGACAATCAGATTGGCCACCAGTTTGGCCGAAATCGGCGTGCGGGCCTTGGTTCTACGATCCTGACGGGCATAGCCAAAATAGGGCATAACGGCTGTGATCCGTGCCGCGGATGATCGGCGCAGGGCATCGGCGATGATCAGCAATTCCATCAGATTGTCATTTGCGGGGTTCGATGTGGGCTGGATAATGAACATATCCTCGCCGCGTACATTTTCATAAACCTCGACAAAGATTTCCTTGTCGTTGAACTTCTCGACCCGCGAATCCAGCAGGCGGATGTCCATTCCGCTGTTCATCGCGGCGTATCGGGCGATCTCTTCTGCGAGGGGCCTGTTGGCGTTGCCGGAAATCAGCATGGGTTTGGGTGTGATCGGCATAACAGTGGGCCTCCCGTATGCATCGCGATGTAACAGAATCGTATCGTTGACACCGCTTACCACCTGACTAGGATTCGGGGAAGGAAAACGCGAAGGAAAGGGTGCCGGAAATGGCCAATATCGACTATTATTTTGCGAGTGTGTCACCATACACATATCTGGCGGGCACAGAGCTGGAAAAAATTGCGGCCAGACACGGGGCAACGATCAAATATAAACCGTTGGATATTGTTGCGCTGTTCGCTCGAACCGGTGGGATCCACCCCAAGGACCGACATGTTTTGCGGCAGGAATACCGGTTGCAAGATTTACAGCGGCGCGCCGCCAAGGCCGGATTGCCATTGAATTTGAAACCTGCGTTCTGGCCTGCCAATACCGCGCCCGGTTCCTATGCGATTATTGCTGCACAAAATGCAGGGGGCGGGGATTTGGGCAAATTGGTGCACAGCATCACGGCGGCCTGTTGGGCCGAGGAAAAGAACATCGCGGATGAAGCTGTGATTCGTGGGTGCCTGTCGGCAGCAGGGTTCGACCCCGAACTGGTGAATTCCGGTATGCTGGAAGGGGCGGAAACCTATGCCCGTAATCTGGAGGACGCAGTTTCGGCAGGGGCCTTTGGCGCGCCGTTTTATATCACGGATGCCGATCAGCGGTTTTGGGGGCAGGACCGGCTGGAGGATCTGGACCGGTATCTGGCGGTCTAGCACATGATTTATACGCAACATTGGGGCAAGGGGGATCAGCGCGCGCTGATGCTGCATTGCTCGCTTGCCAGTTCGGACGCCTGGCGCGGGGTGGCGGGGCATCTGGTGGATGGCCTGTCGATGACGGGGATTGATTTTCCCGGCCACGGGCGCAGTTCGGATTGGGACGGGCAGGGCGATTATCACGCGGCTTGCACGGCGGCGGCGGTGGGCACGCTAAAGGAACCGATGCACCTGATCGGTCATTCGCTGGGGGCAACGGTGGCGTTGCGCTTGGCGGTTGAACGGCCTGAAATGCTGCGCTCGCTGGTGTTGATCGAGCCGGTATTCTTTGCGGCGGCCAAAGGGCTGGATGCTTATGCCGCGTTCGAGGACGAAGTTGCGCCCTTTGCCGAGGCGATAGGTGCGGGGCGGATCGAGGATGCGGCGCGGATGTTCACCGACCTTTGGGGCACGGGGGCGGCGTGGCAGGATTTACCCGCGGCGTTGCGCCAGTCGTTTGTGGACCGGATCGGGTTGATACCTGCAACCGAGGGGGCCTTGTATCACGACAACGCGGATGTGGTTGCACAAGGGAAGATCGAAGGGATCACCTGTCCGGTGCTATTGATCGAGGGGGATCAATCGCCCGCGATTATCAATGCGATCAACGGGGCTTTGGCCGAACGTCTGCAAGATGCACAGCGAGTCAGCATACAAGGTGCGGGGCATATGGTGCCGATCACCCATGCCAAAGAAGTGGCGCAGGCGATAAACGGGTTTCTTAGCCTTTAAGCAGCGACAGAAATTGATCGATATTTTCGTCGCTGGCGGACCAGTCACAGACCAGACGGGCGGTCAGGATTTCGTCGGGGTTGTCCCCCTCAAGCTGTCCTTCCATGATGTGATATTGCGCGCCCGCATCATGCAGCCGCTGGTGCGCGGCGCGGGGCCAGCCGGCAAAGATGATGTTGGCCTCGGGTTCGTACAGAAACGCGGCGCCCTCGATCTGTTTCAGCCCCTCAGTTAGCTGCGCGGTGGCGGCATTGGCGGCGCGGGCGGTTTCCAGCCACAGGTTGCTGGTCAGATAGGCCGACATCTGCGCCGCCAGATAACGGTTTTTCGAGGGCAGATGTGCCCCCCGCTTGCGGCGCAGTTCAAACTCCCACGCGTGTTTGGGGTCAAAGAAGATCACCGCCTCGACTCCCATGCAGCCATTTTTAGTGCCGCCAAAGCTGACTGCGTCAATACCTGCCTTCCACGTCATTTCGGCAGGGGTGCAACCCAGCGTCACCAGCGCATTAGCAAAACGCGCACCGTCCAGATGGGTTGGCATACCGTAAGATTTGGCAATCTCGCACAGGGTGGTGATTTCCTCTACCGTGTAAACCGTGCCGCGTTCGGTCACTTGCGTGATCGACAGCGGGCCGCGTTGCGGGCCGTGCACGCCGCGGGTTTCCTCGGCCTCGATTTTACGGCGTAATTTGTCAGGGTTGATTTTGGCGTTGGGGGAATTGACCAGCGTCAGTTTCGCGCCACCGGTGAAAAATTCGGGCGCGTTGCATTCATCCTCATGGATATGGGCCACCGGCGAGCAGAAAATGGTGTCCCAAGGCTGCGCCAAGGTGGCAAGGATCAGTGAATTGGCAGCGGTACCGGTGGAAACCAGATAGACGGCGGCCTCGGGGGCTTCGAACACCTCGCGGATTTGCGCGCGCACCTTGTCCATCATCGCGTCATCGCCATAGGGCATGGCATAGCCCGCGTTGGCAAGGGTCAGCGCGTCCATGATTGTGGGGTGGACGGGGCCGGTGTTGTCAGAAGCAAAAAACATCTTACAGATCCTCGATTATATGGTCTTCCCATTCTTCTTCGGGCACTTCGAATTCCGGCACTGTCCAGCCGCGCACGGATTGGCCGGCGTCATGCACTGTTTCAGAGGTGCCCGATATCAACGGGTGCCAGTCGTAAAGCGGTTTGCCCTCGTAAACCAGCCGGTAGGCGCAGGTGGATGGCATCCAGTAGGCCACTTTGCTGATATTTTGCGGGTTCAAATGCACGCATTCGGGTACGAATTGCAGCCGGATGTCGTATTGGCCGCAGCGGCAGGTTTCATTATCCAGCAGTCGGCAGGCCACGCGGGTAAAGGCGACCTCTGCGGTGTCGGGGTCTTCCAGTTTGTTCAAACAGCATTTGCCGCAGCCGTCACACAGAGCCTCCCATTCCTTGGGCGCAAGGTTTTTAAGCGGCACTTTTTCCCAGAACCGGTCGCGCAAGCCGTCGCGCTTGATTGGATCGTCAGACATTGGCAAGAATTTCGCGCGCCTGATCGCAGTCGGCGTTCATCTGGGCAATCAGCGCATCGACACTGTCGAATTTTGCCTCTGGGCGCAGGTATTCAATCAGGGCGACCGAAACATGGGCGCCGTAAATATCGCCTTTGAAATCAAAGATATAGGTTTCCAGATTGGGCAGGTTTTCCCCGAACATCGGGCGGGTGCCCATGCTGGCGGCCCCGTTATAGCTGCCGGCAAAGGGTCCGGTCAGAACGTCGATTTTCACAACGTAAACGCCGAATTTGGGTGGGTGCAGGCCGGTGATCGACATATTGGCGGTGGGGAACCCCAGCAGGCGGCCGCGTTGGTCGCCACGGATCACTTCGCCATCGATCCGGTGCCAGTGGCCCAGCATTTTGGCAGCATCGGCGGGGCGGCCTTCGGTCAGCGCGTTGCGGATCGCGGTCGAGGATATTTCCTGCCCGTCGGCCACCTTGACCAGATTGGCGATGGTCACGCCAAAGCCCATTTCCGCGCCAAATTCGGCAAGTGTTTCGCCATTGCCGCTGCGCCCCTTGCCAAAGTGAAAATCCGCCCCGACCACAACGTGTTTCAGGCCAAGCCCGTCCTTGATCACGTCGCGGGCGAATTCTTCAGCGGTCAGTTGCGACAGGGTGTCGTTGAAGCTGAGTTCATACAGCTTTTCAACCCCCAGTTTTTGCAGCCGGTTGGCGCGGGTTTCGCCGCTCATCAGCCGAAAATCGGGGGCATCGGGGGCGAAATACTGGCGCGGGTGCGGCTCGAACGTCAGCACCCCCAGTGGGGCGTCCAGTTCGACGGCTTTTTTGCGGGCGATGTCGATCACGGCCTGATGGCCCAGATGCACCCCGTCAAAATTGCCGATCGCGGCGCTGGCACCACGATCAGACGGATCGACAAACTGGTAATCGCGGATGATTTGCATGGGTCGGTTAACCTTTGGCGCGGCTGGGGGCAAGCACAAGGGCATCGCCGGTGATCACCACCGTATCGCCCACTTTGGCCACACAATCCAGCGCGACGCGGCGTTTTTCGGGGATAATATCGGTGACAGTGACGGTGGCCGTGACGGTTTCACCAATGCGTACGGGGGCGGTAAAACGCAGGTTTTGCGACATGTAGATCGAGCCGTGGCCGGGCAGGCGTTCGCCAATCAGCGCTGAGAACAAACCGGCCGACAGCATCCCGTGTGCAATGCGGGTTTTGAAAATCGAGTTTGCACCAGCGTTCTCATCCAGATGCAGCGGATTGCGGTCTTCGCTGACTTCGGCGAACAGGTTGATCGCGTGCTCGTCAATCACCTTTGTGATCGAACGGGACATTCCCGTTTCAAGGTTTTCCAGATAGATGGTGCCGATTTCATTGTTGGTCATTGGGGTATCCTAACGCAAATAGCCCATGGCATAGCGGGTGGTTGTCATTGCCTTGTCCAGAAACGCGGTCAGGGCGTCGGGGTCGGGTTGACCATCGGGGGCGGGGCCGGTTCTGGTTTCTCTGGCGGCCAGCCCGCCGGTGATGAACAATGCATCAAGGTCTTCGCCCATCGCACCCTTGATATCGGTGCCGATACCGTCGCCGATGCACAGGATTTTGCTGTCGGGGATGGTACTGCCCAACTCGTTCAAACGGTTGCGGGCCAGATCAAAGATTGGCGGGTGCGGTTTGCCGGTGTAAATGCTTTGCCCACCCATTTCGGTGTAAAGCGCGGCCAAGGCGCCGGCGCAGTATTCGCGTACACCGCCACGGTCAACCACGATATCGGGGTTGGCGCAGAGCAGTTTCAGCCCCTTTTGTTTGGCCAGCAGGAATTCGGGGCGCATCACCGAAGGGTCGGCATGCGGGTCGAACGGGCCGATGCAGACAATGCCTTCGGCCTGTTCCAGCGGCACGCGCTGGATGTTGACGGGGTTTTGAACGATGTGGATCGGCTCGAAAAACGACAGGTCGGATTCGGGGCCGATATACCAGACCTTTTCGCCCACCACGCCACGGAACATTGCCACACGGGCGCTGTCGCCGGAACTGGCGATGGTATCCCAGCAGTCGTCCGGCACGCCCATGCCCTCGATCTGTTGTTGCACCGAGGTGCGCGAACGCGGCGCGTTGGTCAACAGCACAACTTTGCCACCCGATTTGCGGTAGGATTGCAAGGCAGCAACCGCATCGGGGAAGGCGTGCACGCCATCATGCAAACACCCCCAGAGATCGACGAACAGGGCGTCATATTGGCTGGATATTTCGCCAAGTGCGGTGATGATCCGGGTCATGTGGCGTCCTTTCAGGTAAACGGAAAAGGGCGCTGGTCGCGCCCTTTGCTCTATACTTGGTATCAGGTCTTGAGGTTCGGGATGATCTGCTTTTTGCGGCTGACAACGCCGGGCAGCAGAACCGTGTCGCCATCAATCGTCACGCCGAATGATTTTTGGGCAACCGATTTCACCGCGTCATTGGGGATCAAAAGGGTCGAGGCCTCGTTCAGGATGTCGACGATGAACAACAGCACCTGATCGACGTCATCTTCCGTGGCAACGGCGGCCATGCTGTCCATCAGGCTGGCCTTGCGCGACATCACGGTTTCGGGTGACGTGGTTTCCAGCACGGAAACGCGGAATTTGGTGTTGTCAACTTCGAATACTTTGGAGTCCAGCCGCAGCAGTTCGGCGTCCGAGAAATGCGAGATATCGGATTTGGCGGCGAACATTTCGGCGGTGTATTCTTTGGTGTCCAGACCCAGATCCTTGGCCAGACGGTGCGCCAGCGATACATCGCGCGGGGTGGTTGTGGGTGATCGGAATTCCAGCGTGTCGGACAGGATGCAGGACAGCACCAGCCCCTTGATATTGTCGGGCATCTGGTCCAGCGCCGGTTCGCGCATGATGCCATACATCACGGTGGCGGTGGCGGCGACGGGGCGGATTGTGACGTTGATCGGCCCTTTGGTGGTCAGCCCGCCACACAACAGGTGGTGGTCGATGATCTGGCGGATATCGGTATTGCCGATGTTGGCGGGCAGTTCGGCGGGGTTGTTGGTGTCAACGATCACCACCTTTTCGCCATCCTCAAGATCGGTCAGGATTTCAGGTGTTTCAAACCCCCAGCGTTTCAACACGAAAGCGGCTTCGGTATTGGGTTCGCCCAGCACACAGGCCTTGGCGGGTTTCTTGGCGATTTCGTTCAGATACCATGCCCAGATCAGGGCGGAACAGGTGGCATCGGTGTCGGGGGCGGTGTGGCCGAAAATTTTGATCATGTATTGCATCCATATAACAGGGGAGTCGGTTTGGCGTTCTTATAGGGGGGATGCGGGTGGTTGTCACCCACTGGGTGGACCGGTAACCTGTGGTCAACAACCAGAGCAGGACGACAATGACCAAACCCCGCGAGACCGATCTTTATCCACCTGTAAAAGCCTATCTGGAAGGGCAGGGATACGAGGTGAAGGGCGAAGTTGGCGCGGTGGATGTGATGGCGGTGCGTGGCGACGAGGAGCCTGTGCTGGTCGAACTGAAACTGGGGTTTTCTCTGGCCTTGCTGCATCAGGGGATCGCACGGCAGGCGGTGACGGATGCGGTTTATCTGGCGGTGCCGCATGGATTGAAAGGGATGAAGGAAAACCTGTCGCTGTGCCGCCGTTTGGGATTGGGATTGATGACGGTGCGCCTGCGGGATGGCTATGTCGAGGTGCTGGCCGATCCCGCCCCCTATCACCCCCGCAAGGTGCCTGCGCGTAAAACCCGTCTGCTGCGCGAATTTGCGCGGCGTGTCGGCGACCCCAATGCAGGCGGGGCAACGCGTGTCGGGATTGTTACGTCTTACCGGCAGGATGCGCTGCGCTGTGCCACGTTTCTGGAGGACGAGGGTGCCAGCAAAGGCGCGGTGGTGGCCAAGGGCGCTGGTGTGCCCAAGGCCACGCGGATCATGGCCGATGATCATTACGGCTGGTTCGAGCGGGTCGAAAAGGGCGTTTATATGCTGACCCCCAAAGGAGTGCAGGCGCTGGCGGATTACGGGCGTGTTGCGCCGCTAGAACCCGTCAACACGGGTTAGGGTGTAACCTGATTGTTCCAGCAGATAGAGCACCCCCTTTTCACCTGACAAATGTGCGGCGCCAACGGCAACGATGATGTTGTCCGCTTCGGCAGCGGCAGGCAGGATCACCTTTATCCAATTGGCGTTGCGGTCATTCAGCATCGGGCCTTCCATTTCTGTAACCAGCTTGTCGGCCTCGGCTTGGGACAGGCCGGAATCATGCCGCATCTGGTACCGGTTCAGTTCCCAAATGGCGCGGTGCTGGCCGGACAGGTAGGTTTCGATCAGGGTTGAAATCATCGCATCTCCGGTTTTGGCACCGGCCATTGCGATGCGTATTCCATCCAGTTCCTTTTCTGGTGTGTCATCCCCGAACAATGAAAACACCGTATCGTAAGGTTCCAGCGCACGGGTGGGGATATTGTGGCTGTCGGCGTAATCTAAAATCCGGTAGTCAACGCCGTTCTGTTCGGCCATGCCTGCGAGTGCACAAGGCGGAATGGACAGCATCATCGACACATACCACGGCTGCATTTTCGAGGCCATAAACGCGGGAATACCACGTATGGACAGTTCTTTGGTAAGGGTCTGCCATTCGTCTTCGGGCAGGCGTTCGGGCAGGGTGGGGCCGTCGGTTATAAACATCACCGCGGGGTCTTTGATCATTTGCTGTTTCAGCTTGTCCAGCGTTTCGCGGGTGCCTTCCAGCAGGATCAGATCGGCATTATCGGCGATTTCCCAAAAGGGTTCCAGATAGGGATCAAGCCGTGGATCATTCAGGTGCATGGTGCCCAGAATGTGGATCGTGCTGTTGCCTTTTGTTGCCAGCCACAGGTTGCCTTCGGGATAGGGGTTCGAGGCAACAGCGGCATCAAGGGTGGCGCGATCTGTGGCGCTCATGGTTTCCAGCAGGTTTTCTCCGACGCATTGGGCCGTAGCGGGCAGCGCCAGCAGGGACAGGACAAAAGACAGGATCAGACGCATTCAAGGCTCCGTTGATGGTGTCAGCTAAAGGTATTGTCGCCGCGTGGAAAATCAATGGGGCATAGATGGAAAACCCTATGTGTTGTGATATGGTTGCCCGGAAATCAGAGGAGTGAGGGAAAGTTATGCCATTTGCAGATGTAAACGGAACAAGGCTGCATTACACCGATACCGGAAGCGGGGATGTAGCAATCGTGTTTTCACACGGGTTGTTGTTTTCCACCGAAATGTTCGAAGACCAGATCGCCCATTTCAAGGACCGATACCGCTGCATCGCCTATGACCATCGCGGACAGGGTCAGAGCGATTGCCCGCCAGATGGCTATGACATGGACACCCTGACCGATGACGCCGCCGCGCTGATCAAATCGCTGGGGGTCGAGGGGTGCCATTTCGTCGGCCTGTCAATGGGCGGGTTTGTGGCGCTGCGGATGGCGCTGAATTATCCCGATCTGGTGCGCTCAATCGGGGTTCTGGACAGTAGCGCCGATCCCGAGCCACAGGAAAATCGCGGCAAATACAAGTTCCTGAATTTCATCCTGCGCTGGTTTGGCAGCAAGCCGGTGGTGAAATCGGTGATGCCGATCATGTTCAGCCAGACGTTTCTGAATGACCCCGCGCGCAAGGCGCTGCGCGACCGTTGGGCGGTGTTTCTGGGCAAGGTGCCGAACCGCAAAGGCATGGCCAAGGCCGTCAGCGGCGTAATTGAGCGCGAAGGCGTTTACGAGCGTCTGGGCGAGATCACCACGCCCACCCTGATTGTGGTCGGGGACGAGGATACAGCCACCGTGCCGGCCAAATCCGAACGGATGCACGCGGCGATCAAGGGGGCGGAGTTTGTAATGGTGCCGCAGGGCGGGCATGTGTCCACCATTGACGCGCCAGAGGCGATTAACGCGACGCTGGAGAGTTTTCTTGCAAAAATCGACAAGTAATATTGAACGGGCGGGCAGGGGGCGTTTTAGTCCGGATGTGCTTCTTGCAATGCTTTTATTGGTCAGCCTTTTCATTCCCGTTGGCGGGGCTGCTGGTGAAACAGTATACCAGCTAACAGATGGTCGCACGGTTGCCCCGCTAGAACGCTTCCGGGAATGTGAGCATTGCCCCGAAATGATCGTCATACCGCAAGGCTCCTTCATGATGGGCGCGATACCGGGCGAGTCCCGCAATCCTTTTGATTTTTATGGCGAGAATGCGACTGGGCGCAGGCGTGGCCCCGATGAGATAAACATCATACCGAATGAACACCCGCGGCATCCCGTAAAAATGGATATCCCCTATGCGATCAGCCGTAACGAGACCACTCGTGCCGAATGGATGGCCTGCGTAGAGGATGGTGGTTGCACATATGTGCCCGACCATCGCGTCTTGCAGCTGGAGGGATATGTTTCGCTTGGGCCGGACCATCCCGTGGTCAACGTCTCCTATCTGGATATTCGGGAATATGTCGCCTGGCTCAATGCGCAGGTCGGGGCCGAGGTTTATCGTCTACCGACAGAAGCAGAATGGGAATATGCGGCCCGTGCCGGAACAAAAACGCGATTTGCACAAGGGGATGAACTGACCGCAGATCAGGCGAATTTCTCACGCAAGGCAACCGAAAACGTGCGGCGTGGTATGTCGATGCCGAACCTTATCGACCGATGGGCCCCTGTACCCGTCAATGAACTTGATGCGGCAAATGGCTGGGGCGTGCGCCATATGTCTGGTAATGTGAGTGAACTGACATTGTCCTGCTGGACCGACAAGCATTTGGATCTGGCTACAGACAACGCTTATCTCACACATTCACAGTCGCAAGGTTCATGCAAAGAGGGTCGCCATGTCGCAAAGGGGGGGGCGTACAGCACAGCGATGGATATTCTTCGACCAGCTACACGTCGAAAACCAACGGACGAATACAGACGCGGCTTTTTAGGCTTTCGCGTTATTCGAGAATTAGGCGTTGGTTCCAACAGGTGATTGCATAAACGGGCCGGTGGCGTTTAGCATTGGTTGCCCTAAATGAACGATTTTCCCAAGCCCCCTGTTGACTCCTTTGGCCTGCGCTCCTAAATGCTCTGTTAGCACTCGATCAAGTAGAGTGATAACACTTGAACTGAAACTCGAACAAGGAGCGTTCCGAGATGGCATTTACACCACTTCACGACCGCGTATTGGTTCGTCGCATTGAAGGCGACGAAAAAACTGCTGGTGGCCTGATTATCCCTGACAGCGCAAAAGAAAAACCTGCCGAGGGCGAAGTGATCGCCTGTGGCGAAGGCGCCCGCAAAGACAGCGGCGAACTGATCCCGATGGCTGTAAAGGCTGGCGACAGGGTTCTGTTCGGCAAATGGTCCGGCACCGAAGTAACAATCGACGGCGAAGAGCTGCTGATCATGAAGGAAAGCGATATCATGGGCCTTCTGGGCTGATTTCGCGAATTTCCAAGACATAGAATTTAGGAGCTAGAAAATGGCTAAAGAAGTCAAATTCGATACCGATGCCCGCAACCGTATGCTGGTTGGCGTGAACATCCTGGCCGACGCGGTCAAGGTTACACTTGGCCCCAAAGGCCGCAACGTTGTGATCGACAAATCCTTTGGCGCACCGCGCATCACCAAAGACGGTGTTTCGGTTGCCAAGGAAATCGAACTGGAAGACAAGTTCGAAAATATGGGCGCGCAGATGGTGAAAGAAGTCGCCAGCCGCACCAATGATGAAGCCGGTGACGGCACCACAACAGCAACCATTCTGGCGCAGGCCATCGTGCGTGAAGGCATGAAATCGGTTGCTGCCGGTATGAACCCGATGGACCTGAAGCGCGGCATCGATATGGCCACCGAAAAGGTTGTCAACAGCATCAAATCCGCTGCCCGCGAAGTCAAGGACAGCGACGAGGTTGCACAGGTCGGCACCATTTCCGCCAATGGCGAATCTGAAATTGGGCGCCAAATCGCAGACGCTATGCAGCGTGTAGGCAACGAGGGCGTGATCACTGTTGAAGAAAACAAGGGTCTGGAAACAGAAACCGAAGTTGTCGAAGGTATGCAGTTCGACCGCGGTTACCTGTCGCCTTATTTCGTCACCAACCCTGACAAAATGACAGCCGAGCTTGAGGACTGTCTGGTTCTGCTGCACGAAAAGAAACTTTCGTCGCTTCAGCCCATGGTTCCGCTGCTGGAAACTGTTATCCAGTCCGGTAAACCTCTGCTGATCATTGCCGAAGATGTTGAAGGCGAAGCGCTGGCAACCTTGGTTGTGAACAAACTGCGTGGTGGTCTGAAAATCGCGGCTGTCAAAGCCCCTGGTTTTGGCGATCGTCGCAAGGCGATGTTGCAGGACATCGGTATTCTGACCGGCGGTCAGGTTATTTCCGAAGACCTGGGCATGAAGCTGGAAAATGTTACCATCGACATGCTGGGGTCCGCCAAGAAAATCCAGATCACCAAAGACGAAACAACCATCGTTGACGGCAATGGCGACAAAGCGGAAATCGAAGCGCGCGTTGCTCAGATCCGCACCCAGATCGAAGAAACCACTTCGGATTATGACCGTGAAAAACTGCAGGAACGTGTGGCCAAACTGGCTGGCGGTGTTGCTGTTATCCGCGTTGGCGGCATGACCGAAATCGAAGTGAAAGAGCGCAAAGACCGCGTTGACGACGCCCTGAACGCGACCCGTGCGGCCGTGCAGGAAGGCGTTATCGTAGGTGGTGGTGTTGCACTGGTTCAGGCGGCCAAAGGGCTGGTTGGCCTGGAAGGTGACAATTCCGACCAGACAGCCGGTATCACCATTGTGCGCAAAGCGATTGAAGCACCCCTGCGCCAGATCGCAGAAAACGCCGGTGTTGATGGCGCTGTTGTGGCTGGCAAGGTTCGCGAAAGCGACGACGTGACTTTCGGCTTTAACGCCCAGACCGAAGAATATGGCGACATGTTCAAGTTTGGCGTAATCGATCCGGCCAAAGTGGTTCGCACCGCTCTGGAAGATGCGGCCTCGATTGCCGGTCTGCTGATCACCACCGAAGCCATGATCGCCGACAAGCCCGAGCCAAAAGGCGCGGCTGCTGGCGGTATGCCCGACATGGGCGGCATGGGCGGCATGGGCGGCATGATGTAAACGGTCTAAATCCCGACGGGATTTTGACCGGTCAGGCGACAGGTGTTTGGCCCTTGGGCCAAATGCCGAGAGCAAATACGCTGACGTCAACTATATTGTTAAGGGCTGCCTTTTCGGGGCAGCCCTTTTTCGTTTCGGGTGTCAGAATTTACCGTTCTGATGCGCCATCTCGGACGGGATTTCACTGATCACGTCCCAATGCTCGGCAATCTTGCCATTCTCGACCCGAAACAGATCAAAAAAGGCTGTGGGTTTTTCAGCAAACTGCCCTTCGGACATGGTAAACACAAAGTTTCCTTCCCCGATCACCTGATGGATACGGTCGTATTTCATGGTGATGCCCTGTTTGGCCATCGCGGTCAGGGCTGCCCCCAATCCGTCCAGACCATCGCCGATCTGGCTATTGTGCTGGACATAGGCATTGCCGTCAATGAAATCACCAAGGCGGGCCATATCGCCCCTGATCAGGACGGTATCGACGAAATCCTGCACCAGCGCCTTGTTTTCTTTTGTTTTGTCCAAATCCGAAATGCGGGTTTCGCCATCGGTCTGGCTGTGACCGGACGGGTTGTCGGGCGTTCGGGTTGTCAGATTATCCCAATGTTCGGCCACTTTGCCGTTTTCGATGCGGAACACATCAAATCCCACCAGATTATCGGCCCCGAACAGTTGCGCATTGTCATAACTGTTGTGCATCACCACGAACGGCCCGTCGGATATGGTCCGATGCGTGGTCAGGGCAACGCCGCTTTCCTTCAGGGCCGGGATAAAGCCGATGATCGGCGCGCGGCCCGTTGGCACGGCCGGATTGTGCTGGATGTAATTCTCGGCCAACAGGTCTCTAGCTGCTTCCGTATCAAAGGTCGTGAATACGGCCTGCATCATTTCGCGGGCAATATTCGCTGGCGTTTCAGCACCGGCCGATCCCGCAAGAGTGGCCGCAACGGCTGCGGCGGTCAGAGGAATAGAAGGTTTCATAACTGTTTCCTTATTGTTGTTTGAGTTGTGCTTCTATATGGTATACAATGAATACCAAGTGTCAATTACGCACTAAAAAGGAACCAGGTATGCTTCAGATTACCGCCATGACCAAAGAACAGATCGCTGCCTGCCCGATCCGCAATGTGCTGGCCAATGTAAACGGCAAATGGCAACCGCTGATCCTGCTGGCGCTCGAGGATGGCCCATTGCGCTTTGCTGCGGTTAAACGGGCCATTGGTGACATCACCCAACGGGTGCAGACCCAGAACCTGCGCGCGCTGGAACGCGACGGGTATCTGACCCGCACGGTTGATCCAGGTCCGCCGGTGGCGGTAACTTATGCACTAACCCCTTTGGGGCAATCGCTGGTCGGGATTGTAAAGCCGATGGTCGAATGGGCCGCCCTGCATCAGGATGAAATCAGGCAGGCACGGGCGCGGTATGATGCTGGAATAGGATAACGTGGTAATCCCCCCATTTTTAATGGGGTCCGCTCGTAGAATTACGCGGCGTGTTTCAGTTTCATCGCGGGCGTGATCCCGCCGATGGCCATGTTGGGCCGGTCGTTGTTGTATGTCCAGAGCCAATCTGTGGCCTGTTCTTGGGCCTCCTC
>WFNH01000033.1 GCA_015488685.1 Marinosulfonomonas sp. | reverse complement strand
GGTCACTGCGCCCGTCACCGTGCCCGCAAGGTTCGCGGTGCCGTTGTTGGTAACCGCACCACCTATCGTGCCCGTGCTGGTCAGCGTGCCGGTGTTGGCCACATCGCCGGAAACACTCCCTGCATTGGTCAGCGTGCCGGTGTTGGTTACGCCCGCACCCAGAGTGCCGTTCACCGTCAGATCGCCGCCATTGGCCACAGGGCCGGTGGTGACACTGGTCGTTGTGCCCGAAGCCACCGTCATCGTGCCGTCATTGCCCAGAGTATTGACGGCAAGGTCGCCCGTCGCCGTCAAATTGTGACCCGCCGTATTGGTCACTGCGCCCGTCACCGTGCCCGCAAGGTTCGCGGTGCCGTTGTTGGTAACCGCACCGCCTATCGTGCCCGTGCTGGTCAGCGTGCCGGTGTTGGCTACATCGCCTGTTAGGCCACCACTGTTGGCAAGTGTCCCGCCATTCTGAATTGTTCCAGATAATGTGCCCGTGTTAACAAGAGTAGTCCCGGCTGCAACATCCATTTGGGTTACAGTTGATGTTGTCCCGGAATAGGTTAGGGTCCCCGCACCTGACAAAGAAAAGTTACCGGTTAGATTAGTGGCGATAACTGGGGTAAAACCCGTATCAACTGTTATGCTTGTTGTTCCACCAGCGGTTCCGATAGCCCCGCTTCCGGATATAGTGTAGTTGTCACCGCTGAATAATATGCTGGCCGGGACCACTGTTGTATCAACAGTTATTACGGTTCCTGCGGCGGCTCCCGGGCCAAAAATAACATCATCCGTATTAGCGAAAGCTACATTATTTGTACCGCCATCACTGGTCCAGTTTTGCGTTCCCACATCCCACACACCTGTCCCGGGGTCAACGGTCCCATTGCCCGCTTGAGTATCCCATTCCAGTGACTGCGCTGTTGCCGAGCCGCCTAATACTAGCCCTAAACCAATTCCTACAATCGCACTTGTCTGCAATAAGCTTGCAACTACGCTAAAACGCTTGCAAACAAATACACAAATTCCACTAGTAACCATATTCACTTTCTCCCAACCCCGGTGCGCCCTAAAATGCAATATGCGGAAGCAAACTTCAACAAGCGTATTACCTAGAAAACAAGAATTTCCCTCAATACACCAAACCGATTCCCTTAACCACAAGCAATAACAAATCACACCGTGCGGCGAAATAGCTGTATTGTTTTTCAACTATATATCGCCCCGCCAAAACATTACATCATGATATTCTGAGCGCAAATGGCCATCGGCATTGTGTTATTTCGCCGTTGAGCGTATTCAGGACAGAGGTAGGTCAGCTGAGATCGATAGATGCTTGATCCCTGCAACGGTGTATTTGGTAACGATCCTCGGGTTTTATTATTGGGTAGAAGGAAATGCTAAAGCATCTGGTCATTATTCTTGGATGGATGGTCACCACCCTCCCAGCAAATGCTTTAGATAAACTAGCTGTTGTTATTGGAAATAGTTCCTACGCCAATCACAATCTTAGAGCGCCAGCCCAAAATGCCATTCTTGTATCCCAAAGCTTGCTTAAACTAGGGTTTGAGGTGGTGCGGCTTGAAAATGCTAATGCCGCTAGCCAGCCTCTCGGGAACCGTAGCGCCGAAACCGTAGTAATCTATTATTCGGGAGCAATTGCAGTTGAAGGAATGCAAACCCGCCTTTTATCCGTTGTCCAGAAAGACATCAACAAGCCTTCAGGATGGGTTTTGGATGAATTGGTAAGATCATATCAGAAAGCAGGGGCAAAGCAGATTCTGATCTTTCTTGATACTTGTCATGCAGATGCGGGCGAACAATATCGCCGGCAGGCCCTTTCATTAGATATCAAAAATGTATTCCAGGTTCAGGCTGGGGCGCCCGGGGAAATGTGCCCGGCAGAAACAGAAGCAACTGCAAGTTTTACACGAACCATTGTTGATGCCATGTTAACCCCCAACGTTACATTGTCGGATAGTTTATCCTCCAAAACCGGAATATGGTTTAAGTCATTGCTGTCTAATTCGTTTAGTTTTCGTCAGCAAAGTGAAACGGCTAAAGAACTCTCTGCCAGTGATCTTGATATGCTGGACCGCTTGTCGGAACAAGATCGTAAAAGGATACTCGATTTATGGCGCAAGGCCGGAATTATCCGGGATGACCCGACAAGATCTACTGTAGAGACATCAACCGCAAACATTGCAACCGTACAGAATGATACCATTATTTTGCCTACATCTGTTCAGCCGGTTGTAATTTCGACAATCCAGCCAGCCGCAACAAGTATTGTCAATATAAACACCTTATCGCAGGTCCAAAATAATGTGCGTATATTTAATGCCTCTGTAACGCCTGAAAGACAATTTCGACCAGCCGCTGTGGGTCTGCCAACGCCTTCTATTATTGTTGGAAATATAAAATCGGAGGATTCATTTTCAAACCCCACTGAACTGGGTGGGGCTATATCTGGGGTAGAAACGGGTGTTTTGGATTTCAAAACAAGACAAACACTGCGGAACAATGACCCGGCTTCATTTGAAAGGTTATTGGCCAGTGGGGCATTTGATCCGCAGCCAGATACTATTGCCGGTGCGATCCAGACAGAATTATCCCGGATGGGATGCTATTCTGCCCGGATAGACGGAATCTGGGGCAAAGGGTCACGGGCAGCTGTTGACAGATATTTTAGCCAAATAGGCATTGCGGCCCCTTCTAGAGAGCCAGTTACCGCAGTGTATCGACAAATATTGCGGAAAGATAACATCACCTGTCCGGTTGTTCAAACGGCTACACAAAGAGTATCACCAACAACACAACGGAGAACAACGAGAGCAGGCGCGACACCAAATAATACCACGCGTACACCTCCAAAACCCGCGCCACAAACCGGCCGTCGAACAATCAGCAAAACTTTAAACTCTGCCGGCGTCTTCCGGTAGATACCAGAGAAGCGGATGCAGGTTGATCCCCAGTTCCAGAAAGCGCGTGACCGCGCTAGACGCCGCCGCAACAAACGGTTGGTTAAACGTGTCGGTCTGTTCGGAGTTTTGCCGACCTGTCTGATATTTTCCGGTGTTTTGTTCTTTACCGATATTGGCCGGAATTTCCTGAATGCACGGGACGATGGTTTTACCCTTACACAAATTGAAAGCGATATCGTAGTTGCACCGGTAGCCACCGTAAATGGTTTTATCGACATTCCGGGTGACCCGTTGATTTTGCGATTTTCCGAAGGCACGGCAAAATCCCGGACCAAAACATTTGCAGGGCCGCCTGTGCTGGATATCTCGAGGTTTGCGGCCCCCAGACCCGACCGTATTGTTCTGATCCATGATGACCTGTTTGTGAGAGAACGTCGCCTGATTACAACCTTGCCTTCCACCCGCGAGGACTTCGCATTTTTTCAAGCCCAACGTAGCCGGTCCCTGATACAGGCCGATAGCCCTGCGGTGTCGGCGGTGCCGGGTGACAACCCGAAAAATATGCCCGGCAGCTATGGAGTGCCCCTTGAAACGGGGGGGGATCCAGTCGGGCCTGAGATCGAAAAGACTGGTGTCGAGAATAACACAAGTGTGACATTCATCCGTCGGGAATCCGCCCGTAAGACTCTGTTTGAAGACATCATCATTCAAACCGAAGCCACACGAAATTTTACCGATATACTGGGCAACAACGGGTTTTCAGAGGCGGCGGCAACCCGATTATCCCGTGACATTGCGACGGTTCTTCCGGTTGATAAGCCGCTTGCGGTCGGCTCGATTGTTGCGTTGCGTGTGCGCCCCGCGGGACCGGAAAAACGACTGCTGCAAATGTCGCTATATGCCCCCACGGGTTATCTTGGCTCCGTTGCACAGATTGGTCGAAACCGGATTGTGGCCTCGGCCGATCCATGGTTTGAAAAAGACCTTATGGCGTTTTCCGCCACGCCCGATAAAGGCGATGCCGCAAATGCCGGCCAATACCGTTTGCTGGATGCGCTCTATAGTGCCGCGATCCGCAACGGGGTTCCAACACAATTGGTGGGGGAAATCGTTGTGATGATGTCCAAGGCCTATGATCTGGACCGCATTGCCCAAGCCGGTGATCAACTAACGCTTTTGTATAGTAAAGAACACGGGCCAAACGGACAGACCGAAGGGCAGATACTGTATATTGGCATCCGTGGCACGGGGGGGGACCGGCCCTGCTATGTGGTGCCGGACAAGAAAAACGGCGGATTCAATTGCTATACACCAAATGGTCGCAATGCATCGGGGGGTGGAATTATAAAGGCGCCTGTTGCCGGTATTATGACCTCTAAATTCGGCCCGCGAATGCATCCGATCCTGAAAACCGTTCGTTTGCACACTGGCGTTGACTGGGCTGCACCGACTGGAACGCCGGTCTATGCCGCCGCCGATGGTCAGGTTAGTTTCGCAGGGGATGGCAAAGGCTACGGCAATTTGCTGATCATTTCCCATTCGGACGGGTTGGAAACCCGATATGCGCATTTGAATAAATTTGCCGCCGGGATCAAAGCAGGCACTGCCGTTCGGGTGGGCGGGCTGATCGGATATGTCGGCACCACCGGACGTTCAACAGGACCACATTTGCATTTCGAGGTGCGCAAGGATGGCAAACCTGTGGATCCCATCCCTTATATGTCGGGCGGCAATACCACTGTTGCCTCCAGTTCCGTTGAACAACTGGTGAACCAGATTATCCGCGTGGAAAGTGCCGGCAACGCGACGGCGCAAAATACGCGCTCGACTGCAACGGGGCTGGGGCAGTTTATCGAAAGCACATGGTTGCGGATGATGCGCACCTATCGCCCCGATCTCGCCAACGCCATGAGCCGCGCCGATCTGTTGGCGCTGCGCACCGACCCGACCCTGTCACGCACTATGGTCAAACGGCTGGCGCAGGAAAACGAAGCCTACCTGCGCGCCCGTGGCCACAACCCAACATCGGGGCAGTTGTATCTGGCGCACTTTCTTGGGCCAGGGGGGGCGGATAAGGTGCTAAGTGCTGACGACAGCCTGACGATTGCCGCCCTGATGGGGCAGGGTGTGATCAAGGCAAATCCGTTCTTGAAAAACTATACCGTTGCCAAGCTGAAGGGCTGGGCCGACAGGAAAATGCACAGCAAAGGCGCAACAGATGCGCCCGCCCGCGTCGTGGTTCCGGCCTCTGCCGAAGTACAACTGTTCAAAGCCACAGTGGACGAGATGCTGCGCCAGAATTCCTAAGAGCCGGGAACTTCGGTGGCTTCCTTGAATGCTTTTTTAACGGCGGATTCAAATCCTTTGCGAATGACAAACCCTTTGATCATGTTGCCGGTTATCATCTTGGCCACACCTTTGCCTGCCATCGAAACACCCCGACTGAAATAGGCGGCATAAATGCCATCCATCACCAGCCCTTGGGCAAAATTCACAAACATTTGCATGGCAACCTGATTAAAGGACGGATCGCGCATGACGACGTCCATATCAACGCGGGCCTGCATGGCAACCTCGACCACATTCCCGCCTTTCATACTGACCGGAGAAAGCATGAATGCAGCCCTTTCAAACAGGCTGACGTCGCCATCCTTGTTACCGTCGCGATCATCAAAGAACGCAACAACAGCAACGACATCATTGTCAATGAAACCAATAGCTCCGATTGGCTCCGGTGCCCATTTCTTAATTGTAACCCATTCTATTTTCGCCATTTTTCCCACCTTTTACCTACATTAATTCTGTTACTGTCTTAACATCAAATCCCTATTTAACCCGTCAACAAATTGGAATGGCGCACAGTGGCCATTCGCGACAACATCCATTCCATGGATAATTTGGATCCGGCTTTGTCCTGTTCCAGCGTTACATTTGTCGGGTCGTTGACATGAATAAAATCATTTGCTGCCTTGAACGCCAAGGGACCACCTGCCGCCCCGACAGAAAGCATTCCGGCCTTTTGGCCCTCGGTCATTTCATGAATGCGACCGTCTGGTTTGTCTTTGTCCCAAGGGGTTCCGCCGACACCACCGTGGGTGCAATAAAAGAAATTTTCCACGTATTTCACACCTGGTGCGGCCCGCGTGCCGCAGTTCCCGAACATTTCGCGGGACCCAGCCGAGGGATGACGTCTGGCATGAAATGCGAATTTCACGTTA
Source organism: Marinosulfonomonas sp. (assembly GCA_015488685.1). Classification (GTDB taxonomy): domain Bacteria; phylum Pseudomonadota; class Alphaproteobacteria; order Rhodobacterales; family Rhodobacteraceae; genus Profundibacter. The sequence continues at coordinate 11,587 of WFNH01000033.1, read as the reverse complement.
CCGGGGATAACATCGACGTCGGAAATCATTGACCGGTCCACAGCGTCAAACAGCAGCAGACAATGCACCGGAATCCCTTTGCCCTGCAACTGAAGGCAGGCGTTGATAACCGATGCGCCACCCCGACTGTATCCGGTCAAATAAACATGGGGGTCGGGCAGATTGACGTTCGGGTTTTCCTTGCGCCGGAGCTTCATCACATCCATCTGCTGCTCGACCCAGATGGCAATGTTGTTTGCCAGCCCCTGGGTTTCCGACCCCAATGCAGCGGGACCACGCAGGTATTTGGATGTTAGAAACTCGGGATGGCGTTTGGTCAGTGTCGAAACATGGCTGTTCCGAAACTCTACTTTATATTCATCATCTTCAGATGGGCCGGTCCCATCAACACCGCCAATAATCATGGTCATATTACTCATCCTCACCAAACACATAGAAAAACGCGTCATCGTTCACCTTTACAGTGACGCGTTCAATCCTGTCGCCTGAAACCATGCGCCCCAGAACCTGTCGAGACAGGTCGGGCAGGATGGAATTGGTTATGATATTATCAATCATCCGCCCACCGCTATCAGGGTCGCGGCACTGTTCAACAATGTAATCAATGACCGCGTCGTCATAGACCATTTCCGCGCCATGTGCGGTTTTCATCCTGTGTGCGACAGCCCCCAGTTTCAACTTGGTGATACCGGCCAGTACTTCGGTGCCCAGCGGGAAGTAGGGGATTGTGACGATCCGGCCCAGCAGGGCGGGCGGGAATACGTCGGTCAAAAACGGGCGCATGGCGGTGTTCAGCTCGTCCAGATCGGGGGTGGTGTTGCCCTCGTCTGCCATTTCCATGATCACTTCGGTGCCGACGTTTGATGTCAGCAGGATCAGCGTGTTCTTGAAATTGATGGCGCGCCCGTTGCCGTCCTCCATGATGCCCTTGTCAAACACCTGAAAGAACAGCTCGTGAATGTCGGGGTGGGCCTTTTCGATTTCATCCAGCAGCACAACCGAATAGGGCTTGCGCCGCACTGCTTCGGTCAAACGCCCGCCTTCGCCATAGCCGACATAACCCGGAGGCGCGCCTTTCAGCAACGAAACGGAATGCGCTTCCTGAAATTCGGACATGTTGATGGTGATGATATTCTGCTCACCGCCATAAAGGCTTTCGGCAAGGGCCAGCGCGGTTTCGGTCTTACCGACGCCGGACGGGCCACACAGCATGAAAACACCGATGGGTTTGTTCGGGTTGGACAGTCCGGCGCGGCTGGTTTCGATCCGTTTGGCGATCATTTTCAAACCGTGATCCTGCCCGATCACCCGCTCGCGCAGGGTGTCTGACAGGGTCAGGATGGCCTGCAATTCGTCCGTCACCATGCGGCCCGCCGGAATGCCCGTCCAGTCCGATATGACCGAGGCCACGGCCTGTTCATCCACATGCGCATAGACCATGCGATCATCCGGATTTGCCCCTTCCAGAACACCCATCTTTTCGGCCATCTGCGTCCGCGCCTCATCCGGGGTAAGGGTGACTTCATCGCCGGTTTCAGGGCTTTCGTCCTGTTCCGTTTCAACTGGACCACTTTCATCGGCTTCAGCCGTGGCATCAGGGTCCGCAACCTCACTCTCGGATATGGTTTTACGCAGGGCCAGAATGTCATCGACAACCTGCTTTTCGTCGGCATACAGCACCTCGGCTTCGGCCAGAACACCGCGCAGTTTTTCCAGTTCATCCTGTGCCTCGGCCAGACGATCTTCGTTGGTTTCGCCCAGATCACGTTGCGATATTTTGCCCGCGATTTCGGTTTCCAGCGCATGAATACCCTGTTTCAAATCCGCAATGCGGGCGGGCGTGCTGGACTGACTGATGGCGACGCGGGCGCAGGCCGTGTCCAGCAGCGATACCGCCTTGTCCGGCAATTGGCGCGCGGGCAGGTAACGGGCGGACAGGGTGACGGCGGCGACGATCGCCTCGTCCGAGATGCGCACCTTATGGTGTTTTTCCATCGGCTCCAGAACGCCACGGATCATATAGGCGCAATTTTCCAGATCGGGTTCGTCAACCATAACCGGCTGAAAACGTCGTGCCAATGCGGGGTCTTTTTCGATGTGGTTGCGGTATTCATCCCATGTGGTTGCACCGATTGTGCGCAGGGTTCCACGGGCAAGGGCGGGTTTCAGCAGGTTCGCCGCATCCCCCGTGCCAGCGGCCCCACCGGCGCCAATCAATGTGTGGGCTTCGTCGATAAACAGGATAATCGGTGTGGGCGAGGCCTGAACCTCGTCAATCACCGAGCGCAGGCGTTGTTCGAATTCGCCCTTCATCGACGCACCGGCCTGCATCTGGCCGATGTCCAGCCGCAACAGAAGCTGGCCTTTCAGAGCGGGGGGAACATCACCCGAGGCCAGACATTGGGCAAAGCCTTCGACGATCGCGGTTTTGCCAACGCCGGCCTCGCCAGTCAGGATCGGATTATTCTGGCGGCGGCGCAACAGAACGTCGATGATCTGGCGGATTTCCTCGTCACGGCCAACGACAGGGTCCATTTTGCCCGCCCTGGCTTCGGCAGTCATATCAATGGAGAACCGGCCAAGCGCGGTTGTGGCCGCTTCGCCTTCGGTGCGTCCCGCGCCCGCAGCCGCCCCCGAGGAAAGGCCCGATCCATCCATCGGCCGCATTTCCTCTTCCTCCGAGTCGGCCCAAAGGGTGCGCGCCTCTTTGCCCAGATGCTCGACTGACACATCTCGAAATAGGGACGAACACAACAACAGTTCGCGTTTCAGGTTGCCGTCGTTCAGCATCGCCACCAGCATATGCCCGGTTCTGATCTGAACCTCGCCGAAAAACAGCGTGGCATAGGTCCAGGCGTGGTTCATTGTATCAGACAACCCTTCGGAAATTCCGGGGGTTTCGGTGATGTTTTTCTCAAGCGCATCCATCGCCTGACCAAGGTCTTTCAGGATACGCCCGCGATCAATTCCCAGTTCTTTCAGGGTGACTGTAATGTCGGAATCCTTGTTCGAAATCGCGTAAAACAGCCAATGGCACATTTCGACATTGCGGTTCTTTTCGCCACGGGCATGGCGCATGGACTGGATGAACGCATCGTAACCGGCGCGGTTCATTTTGCCTGCGAATTTCTCGATGCTAATTTCGGTCATAAATCGAATTCCTGTTTGTACTTGTTAAGCTGCCGCTTTGGTCGTTGTCATATCAAGAGCAAAAGTCGCGGCGCTTACCATTTCATCATCGTTATCATCTGTCTGTGGTGTCAGGGCGGCCATCCACCCCAGTTCGGTCGTTTCGCCCAGTTTGGCGGGCGGCACATTGTTGCGGGGCAGGGACAGTTCAATGTCCACATCTATGGTTTTCCCAAGATACCAGAAGACAAGATCGCACAGCTGCACATAGGCATCGCCACCGGGCAGGTAGCTGCGGTATTCGGCAATCGAGGATGTGTTGATCCGCAGGCGTATCTTTTCGCTAACCGATTGCAGGCGCGCGCCCATATAGGTGTTTTGGCCCATCAGGCTGCCTTGTTGGCCCAGATGGCATTGGTCGTTCTTCTCGAATTCCAGCCAAATCGGCACGTGTTCCTCGATGCTGACATCAGCCTTCAGGTGCTGTTCGATCATTTGTTTCAGGCGCACGGGGCTTTTGACCCGAGCGGTTATCAGCGACACCAGCGGCATGCGGGTGACATCATCAATATTGTCCCGCTTACGATAGGCGGGGGATCCGACCCCGCCAAGGGCGCTGACATAGGTCTGGAACCGGTCCTTGTCGGGCACATCGAACTGGCTAATGGCGTGACTGTCGGACCAGACGCGAAAATACAGCTGGAAAAATCGTGTGGCAAACAGGTCGGTGAATTTCACGAATGAATCGTCACCGGAATCGACCCAGCGGCCAACCTCTTCTGTGGTGTTTAGCGGCAAGGCCCCTTGCGGTCCGAAAAAGCCGAAAATGTTCGATCGCAGGTTGGCTTTGCCCTTTTGTTTGAAACTGACCTCGGAGAAATCGGATTCCGGAAAGGATAGGGAAGGGTCCTGTCCCAACGCCGCGATTTCGTCCTTCAGGCGTTCGTTTTTACCAATACGGGGCTTGTTACCGGATTCCCGCTCCAGCTTGCGCAGCAAGGATAAAAACCCGTAGCTGGCTGCATTGGTCGTAGGATCATCGGGTGTTTGGGTCATATCAGCGCCCCGTTGCCTGTGCGTGGGGGCCAGATCTTGATAACCCCGCGCTGGCTGGAGACGATAACCGTTTGGGTAAAGCTGTTGATCGCGGCATATTCGGCAAAGAACCGGTCCAGAACCGCGCCAAGCAGAATAATACCGCTTCCTTCATAAGCTTCTTCGTCAAAGGTAATTCTGATTTCAATACCCCGTGCCGGAAGGAAGCTGTCGCCGCGCTTGATCGAGCGCACAACAGGGCGCGTTTCCAGACCTGTAAGGCCCTGAATTTGTGCTTCGTTGACGTTGTCCGAAATGGTTGCGAACAATCTGAGAATTTCGCGCAAACCCGCCGCGCCGTTACGTCCTTCTCGATCATCCAGTCCGAAATGGCTGAGGGACAGATAGGAAATCAACCGCCAATAAGCCTCGCCCCGGGTGCCTTTTTGTGGTGCGTTTTGCTCGATCTCGGTCATCGGTTCGCGCGGCGGGGTGGGGCCGGCGACACAGGCCAGGCTGACGGTTGCATCTTCGGACATGTGAAAATCGTCCCTTGATCCGGCGATGGGCAGATATTCGGGCAGGTGCCGGTTGGAGCAAAGCGTTTTGATCTGTAACCGCTGCGCGCTTTTTTCCTTTTCGGGCTGTGCGGGCTCATAGAGCGAAATAAACGTTTCGGTCCCCAAGTATTTATGCCGCACGCCAAAGCGCCTTTCCTGTTCGGTCAGGCGACGCGGTTTTCGCCTGCTGGAATAATATAGCGCCTGATTTGGCGGGGTTTTGCCTTCGGGCAGTGTATGCAGCGGCAGCACTTGTACCTTAGTCTGGGTTTCGGGGTAGTGGGCGAATACTTCGGTGATGTTGTGGATTTCGTAATGGGTGATCGGACTGCTGGCAGGGGTCACAACATATTCGTGATGCTTGTGGTCCAGCCGCACCTGACTGGCAAGTTCGTCAAACAGGTTCACGGCGGTCGCAGTGTGCAAGCGGGCAAAGCCATCACCGATACGGGCCGCCAATGTGCTGTTGGCATGGCCGAACTCCAGAATGATCTGCATCTCGGATCCATGAAGATGCGGCAGTATCTTTTTCAGGCCGGTAATGCGAAAGCCCAGATATTTACGCGGAAAAACAAAGGCTTCTCGTAGTTGTGAAAACCCGTCAAACAGCCGGACATTGCGCGGCAGGATGCGTTCGTCTTCATTAAAACCTATCTGTTCAATCTGGTCGGGATTCAGCCGGATGAACACAGCGTCCCCGTTCCGGTTCAAATAGCGCAATGATGCGCGTTGCAGGTCGCAATGGATCTGCTCATAAAGCGCCACCGCATAGGGGAAATCGCCGGTCAGATATATTGGCAACTCGTCCAGTTCCAGATCAGATATCGTTCCATCCGATGTGTCGGTTCCCGGGCGGTGCAAGGTGATCTGAAGGCCGGCTTTCGTGCCCTCGGTCACATCCTGCCCAAGCGAAATCAGCGGGGCAGGGGCATCATGATAGGTAAGTCCGGTCATTTTTAGCGGCCAGACCGTAAGCGGGGTGCACAATCGAAAACTGCAGGAAACCCGCTGGTCGGCATCAACGAAACGCGCGTCCATGTTTTCGCCGGGTTTGAAGGCCAGACCTGTTTCCAGATCCTTGTTGTCAAAGGGTGGGTTGGCCTCGACCAGCATGACGCTGGGGATCGGGGCCAGCGCGTCGGGGAATACCTGTTCCAGAAGCTCGGTTGTGAAGGTGCTGAATTCGTCGTCTATTTTCAGCTGGACGCGTGCGGCCAGAAACGCGGTTCCTTCTAGCAGGCCGGCGACTGCGGGGTCGATATTTTCGCGAAGAAGCCCGCCCAGACGGTCGGCAATTCCAGGGTATTCAGCGGCAAACTCTGCCGAGCGTTCGTAGAGCAGGGCAAGTTCCCGGTTATATGTATCGCGAAACGCTTTTTTCATATCTGGAGCCGTAAGCGGGTCATTTTCATTTTACCGGCCCCCAAATCGACTTCGGCCATGAAATTCAGCGGAATATCCATCGGATTTGCTACCATTTCCGCCGAAATCTCGAATGACAGCCGCTGATCAACCGACTGCACCTCGTCATTGACGTGAATTTCGATGCTTTCGGGAATAAGGCGCGGCTCGTAGGTGATCAGTGAATTGCGGATTGCATCAATGATTTTGCTGTTGGTCTGTTCTGATTTATACAGGCTGCTCATGTCACTAAAGCCGAAGTTAATGACGGATTTGGCAACCAGCGGCGTATCTTCGAGTGAGATCATCGCATCCAGACGGATGGTGTTCATCAGATTGGCCAGATCAATGCTAAGATGTTGGCGTAAAGTGGCTTCGTCGGTGCCTTCGCGGTGCTGTTTGCGCCGCACACTCAGCGCACGATCACCATCGGTTTGCAGGCCTAATTCCTTGCGGGAATCCCCGCTTGCGGCGGCGGCCCGAAAGACATGCATGATTGAAACTTGGCGCTGGTCTGTATGCCCAAGATCACGGGTGTTGCTTTGCTCATTGTCGGATTTGGATGTCATTTCCGTCAGACAGCTTTCAAACTCGGCCCCTTTCCGCAGAAGAAACGGGTGTTTTTTGATATTCTATCAAAAAAGGCCGACGAATATCGCCGGCCTTGATTGCGTGTAAAAGCCGGTGCGCTTATGCGCTCCACTCTTTGTTTTCGGCAATATCCCAACCTGCCAGAGTTTCGGCACCTGCGGCACCGGATTCTTCTTGCAGAGTATAGGCAGTTTCGACCTTGCGGAAATTCAAAGTCAGAGTTTCCTGGATACGATCCAAACCATCTTTTGAGCCACCGGTATTATAGGATGTGATCATGATATTTTCCATTTTGATACGGAAATATTCAATCGGGGTTCCACCACCGGATTTGCGAACGATCAGTTCGCCGCTTTCGATATGTTCGCCAGAAATACAGCGTTTAATCAGGTCGTTTGTGGCCAGGTCAACATATTTGGTAAGATTGATGTCAGCGACATTAACTTTGCCACCACCACCACCTGATCCAACGTGGGTTGTTCCGCTTTGCGTCATCCCCCATGACCACGCAAGCACATCAATATTGTCGCGATGAGTTGCGTCTTGCGATTCACCTTTAATATTGTTGGAAAGTTTTAGAAAAATATCAACAGCCATGGGAAGCTCCTTTTTTACTACGGCAGAATATTAACAGTTACGACTTCGGGTTATTTCCCGTTTGGAAGTTTGGATACAAGACTCATGCCAATATCCATCCCCTCCATCTGGAAATGCGGTTTAAGGAAAAATTTACCTATATAATAGCCAGGGTTTTCTTCGTCCTCGATTACTTCTACTTTTGCGCCAGCCAAAGGTTTCTTTGCTTTTTCCTGTTCGCTTGCACTCTCCGGATTACCGGATACATATTTATTCACCCAAGTTTGCAATTGGGTTTGCAATTGCAAACGATCTGGGCTTTGACCGATCTTGTCCCGAACCATACACTTCAGATAATGACTGAAACGTGACACTGCAAAGATATAGGGCAAGCGTGACGACATATTGTCCGATGCGGTCGCCAGATCATCCACGTATTTCTTGGGGCGATACAGTGTCTGCGCGCCGATAAACGCTGCCTTATCAGTATGTTTGCGATGGATCAGGCCAATCAGGCCGGCCTTGCTCAGCTCGCCTTCGCGACGATCTGTAATCGAAACTTCGGTCGGGCACTTCAGGTCTTTGGCACCCTCGCCGGTGTCAAAAACATGGGTTGGAAGGTTCAAAACCTCGCCACCGGATTGCACACCGCGAATTTGCACGGTCCAGCCGTGGGTCTTGTGGGCGCGGTTGATGTTCACAGCCATTGCGTGTGCCGCATTCATCCATGCATATTGACGGCCTTCGTGACCGTCAGTGTCTTCCTCAAAGTTGAATTCCTCAACTACAGAAGTGGAATTCTGGCTGTACGGCTCGCGAGACAGGGCGCGCGGCAATGTTAATGCCACATAACGTGAGTTTTCCGAGTCGCGCAAACCATTCCAAGCTGCATAATCCGGCGTATCAAAGATTTCCGAGAGATCCGGCGGGGTATCAATTTCGGTCCAATTGTCCATACCCAGAAGTTCAGGAGAGGCCCCCGAAAGGAAAGGCGCCTGTGCCGCCGCTGCAATCCAGCCCATACCACGCAGTACGGCAACATCGCCAGTGCTGTGGCTGAAATGATAATCGCCGATAAGGGTGCCGAACGGCTTGCCGCCCAAGGTTCCGAATTCTTTTTCATATATCTTCTGGTAAAGCGGGCTTTTGTCCTGTTTTGCACCCGGATAGGCACGGAACATGGCCTGAAGCTCGGCTTTGGAGGCATTGAACACCTTTACTCGCAGGGAGGAATCAGTTTCCGAATTATTGACGGTATAGGCCAGACCACGCCAACTGCTTTCAAGGTTTTGAAATTCTTCGTGGTGAATAATTTCATTCAATTGCTCGGTCAGTTTCTGGTCCAACTTGGCGAGCATCGCATCAAGCGTGTCCAGCACGTCCTCGGCGATCAGGGACTCATCATCCATCGCTTCGCGCACAAGGGCAACAACTGCGTTATCGACTTCTTTGGCGGCAACATCGGTGCGCGGCTTGATCGTCTGTTTCAGGATGTCAGAAAATTCATCCAGCTCGGTAAGCGCTTCGCTTGCCTGCCCTGACTGTGATTGTGCTTCATGCGCCATGTTACTCGTCCTCGTCCGCGTCATCTATGCGATCTGCCAGCGCCGCCAACAGCTCGGGGTCGTTCAGCAGCTGTTTGATCTGTTTTTGCGCCTTTGGCTTACTATTCATATAGCGCTGAAGGTTTGCCAGATGCATGCGTGCCTCAAGCAGCTTTTTCAACGCAGGTACCTGACGTGCAACCTGCGCAGGCCCGAAATCTTCCATCGAGGAGAAATGCAGCGAAACACCCAAGCGGTCTTTGCTATCGGCGTCCAGTTTGTTTTCTACATTGAATGACAGGCCGGGCGCGATAGCTTCCATGACATCGTCCAACGTCGAAGCTGTAACATCAATGAAATCGCGCTCTTCCATCTCGGGTTTTTCAACTTCCGAAGCATTCCCGGACAAATCTGACATTACGCCCATAACGAATGGCAACTCGACCATTTTTTCGCTATCGTATGGGTCTTCGTAAGAAATGTTTACCCGTGGCGGCCTATTGCGCTTGATAAAATCTGTCGCTTTGTCTGAAGCCATCTTCGTCTCCTTAATTGAATAGGATAAAACCTATATACCACCTACAAGTCAACGCGTTTTACACTGTAAAGTGTGCTGCGAACACCAAAAACGCTCATTCTGTGTGAGTTGGTAATAGTTCTGCAACAATCGCGTTAAAGTCTTTCTCTAAATATTCGTTTGCGCGCCTAAGAAGAATCGGTATGGGACTGGCCGGTTCGTTCTGCCGATAGTACTCGATTACACCGCGAATTTGGGCACCCACGTCCAGACGGGTGTTAATGTCTGGCGTCGTAAAATTTTCCTGTGGACTTTCTTCGGTCTGGGTTTGCGGAATTTCGGATGACAGGCTGCGCAAACGATCAATTGACAACGCAAAACCTGTCTCTTTGCCAAAGTCGATTACAGCATTTTTTGAATGTTCTGGTAGCAGGGTCTCCAGCGCTTCAATCAAGGGGCGACCGATAAGCAGACGGGCCTGTGTGATCAGCAATACAGCAGCAGAAGACGGCTCGCACCTTGCGAAATACTGCTCAACAGCCTGCAAAACGGCCTTTGCCGCTGCAGGGCTGGGCACAGCAGAAGGGGCAGGGCCCGCGCCCGCAGTCGGGGCTTTCGGTTCCGGTTGGGATGTTTCTGCGGTGTCGGCGGTGGGATCGGTCGGAATATCGGGTTTGGCGGTTGCCCCCAGTTCGGGCAAAACTTGCCCGATCATATTCGCCATCTCGGTGATAACGCCAAGCGTGTCGCCAAAAACAGGGGTGAACGGTGCGTTTTCGTGCGCTAGACAAACACGTTTGATCCGTTCCAACCCGTTTGCAGCCCGTCCCAGCGCATCAAAGACGCCGTCAACGTGCGCTCTTGCGCCAGCCTCGGCGATTGCGTCGGTAATCTGCGATACGGTTATATCATCTTCACCATCGCGAGGTTGCGATTTTCCGGTCGCGACCAGATAGCGGCGAAACGTCACATCGGGCTGTCCGGTCAGTGAAACATACTGCAAGGGAATGGAAACCGTGACAGCCGTTCCCAGATCATCCAGCGGCATCCGGCGGTTTGTTGCGGTTTTTCCCATCCCCGGATGGACATCCTCGGGATAGGTTTCAAGCAAAAGAGCAATCCCTTCCACAGCATCGGCGAAATCAATCACCTTGCCTGCCAGCACACTAAAGCGGGCCAGCAAGGACAGCAGGCGCAAATCACGGCTGCGCTCCAGCAGCTCGATAATGTTTTTGCGCTCTTTTTTCAGATCGACGGATTTTGGATCAAACAGCCTGTCGTCCGATCCTTCGCCCTTTTCGGTTTTCAGCCCCGGTGTGAAATACCGTTCGGGCAATCGGGTTTCGGCGTCAAAATAGTAATCAATAAAAGCCTGATCATCCGCGGCCTCAAGGTTTGGACCGCAAGGGGCATCATCGGAAATTGCATTCGCAAGCCAGCCGAATTCAGTTTTGCCGGTTTCTTCCATTCTGGATCCCTAAACCTTTGTTGCCGAGGTGAAATAAAAGCACATCCCCGACCGCGAATAAACAGTGCAATACATTCTAATCATGGCCATTTTTTGTCATATCCATATAGGCCTGCGCAAAGTGGGCCAGAAACTCGTCCAGAATACCGTTGTCATGCGGGTGAGTTTTGGCATCCCAGCGTTCGACATAGGTATCCCATGCCTTTGACCGCGTTCCCCGTTTCAACATGCCGGATTCCGTGTCACTTAAAATGGCTTCGGGAGCCAGGTCATTTAGCAATTTGGTCAGTGCCGGCTGGATCGCGGCAAAAACTGCCGCCTGATGCAGACGGATGTCTTTCAGGGCTTCATCAAGCCCTTCGGCACCTTTCAAAAAACCGGCGCGCGGCTTCAGGAACATTGCTTCCAATGCCTGATCCGCATCGGGCAGGAATTTCAGCGGGTTGTTGTCTGTTGCCTGTCGCATGGTGCGTTCGCCACCTTTGGCAAACTGTTTGGCAGATGCACGGTTTCGCAACAAGGCCATGATTTCTTCAATCGTCGTGCGCAAGCTTTGCCCAAGTTCGTGCGCCAGAACATCAGCGTCTATGTCGCCATAAGCATCGGGGGACAGGCCCGCACCTTCCCAGAATGATTTGAAAAAATCAGCCCCGTTAGATGCCGGTGCCTCCCTATTTGCGACAGGTGGTGAGGGCGAAGGGGAGGGGGCAACAGGCTGTGCCGCAAATGCCGTTGAGGTAGCGGGGGCTTCTTGTGGTGCTATTTG
>WFNH01000032.1 GCA_015488685.1 Marinosulfonomonas sp. | reverse complement strand
CTACAAAAGGTAGAAATGTAAGGCTGGTAGATTTGATTGCTCTAGTTAGCACAAATGCGAGGTTTGCGAGGATGGTTAAAATGGCATATTTCGGGTCAATATTTTTGTTCGATAACGTAGTTTCAGCAATATTTGATTACAAAAGCTGCTATGGAAAGTTAATTGATACATTTCATCTCAATGCGCTGTGCCGTTGGGCCAAACTGCAAAATAGCATCGCAGCAAAACCCCATAACCTTAGGTTGCTATGCAAGGAAGGCAAGGCGCGTATGGAAATGCATTGCAAGAGGTGTGAAATTCCTTCAGAAAGCCCTTATTCACGTGTTCGCAATATTTATTCAGCAAACACTATATACCCAATAGCCACCCCGAAGTTTGTTTTCAAACCTCTTTGCCTTTCAATGGTTGATTAAACGATATGGAATCTAAAGTAGCCCCTTTTCCGCAAGAGCACAGAGTTGGCGAGCAGCTGGAAAGTGTCAAAACCAGCTTGCTGGGGCTATTACATCAGTTAGGTAGTCTATCCGATGGGGGATTGAAGGAACGTCTTGGCCCTATTGAAGATAGGCTCATGAAAAGCCAGGCCAAAATTGCGGTTATCGGTCAGGTGAAGGCCGGGAAATCCAGCCTGATAAATTGTTTGATTAGAAAACCGGAATTTCTGCCCTCGGATATTAATCCATGGACCTCGATAGTAACGCAACTACATTTTGCACATCCTTCGGGGCAGACCAGTGGTGCGATATTTAGTTTTTTTGATGAAGAACAATGGTATCAGTTGGCCACGCGCGGTGGACGGTTGGGCGAACTGACCGATGGATTGCTGGAGGACTATAAAAGCGAGCAACTGTTCGACCAGGTTGACGCCATGCGCGAGCGGGCAAAGATACGATTAAGTGGTAAATATGAGGCTCTGTTAGGTCAGACACATAAGTTTAACACAATTAATAGCGAAATTATGGCGCGGTATGTATGCGCTGGTGATTGTCCGGATAAACCCGTTACCGGTTCTATCGCCGGTCGCTTCAGTGATATCACCCGGGCAGCAGAAGTGTTTTTCGAGCAAGACCCATTTGGCTGTCCACTGCTTATTATGGATACGCCAGGCATCAATGATCCACTTTTGATCCGCGAAGAGATTACACAACAGAGTCTTGAAACCGCAGATTTCTTTGTGGTTGTTCTATCTGCGCATCAGTCCCTGACCAGCGTTGATCTGCGCCTTGTCCGGTTGCTGAAAGCGCTAAATCAGGATCAGATAGTGGTTTTTGTAAACCGGGTCGACGAAGTTACGGCCTCGGCTGACGAACTAAAAAACCTGCGTTCCCGTGTTGTAAGGCAACTGAGAAGAGAACTGAACGGTAAAGAGGTTGCTGTGGTTCTGGGCAGTGCCGCATGGGCTGATTATGCGTTGAATGAAAATGATGAATATCTTGACCCTGACGTGTTGAAAGACTTCATTCAAGTGTGCGGCCTAGAGGAAAAAGTTTCCAAGATTACGCCATCAGATGTTGAAAATGCTGAATTGCGCGCGTCGGCATATGTGGCCTCCGGTTTGCCAGAGCTGGAAGAGGCAATCTCGGATATGATATACCACAAAGCGGCCTCGACAGATCTGATCGAGGCCGTGACTGACCTTGAAAACCTATCACGTCAAACTGTCGAGCAAACGCGCGTACGGATAGATAATCTGATCCGCGAAGATGCCAATGCAGCCCCTATTTTGACCCGCGAGGAAAAGAATCAGCTGGTGATGTTGGCGCGTGCCCAAATCAAATCCGTATTTAAATCCCTTAAAGTAGCAGCCGCCGAGGGATGGGAAGAATTGGAGGCAGATCTGGCTTTCACCGTAAATGGATATTCAGACAATTATTATGAAACTATCCTTGCCGAAATTGCCGATCTGAAACGCGGTGAAACATACCAATGCGACCTTGATCCTTTGCGGGAAACCCTTCGGGAACACTATTCGATGGCGTTTGAAGCCATTCGCAATAGCCTGGTTGATGAGATTGTCATCCTTAACCAGTCTTTGGGCATGGAATTCTGCGAAGAAATACGCGACCACATGATGGCCGTTCGGGCAAATACATGGTTCTTGGGAACTTTGCTGCCTAAAACGGACGCTTTGTACAGGACAGTATCACTGGACCTGACGGCAAACTGGCTGAACGGTCTACTGGGTTTCCCGCGTGGAAAGATCCGTCAGGCTGTTGATACGGCCAGCAAACAATTCAGAGAAATTTGTGTTGAAATGGTGGGCAAAGGGCGTTCAGAGATTGAAGCTGCGATCGAACGTTTGATGGGTGAATATATCGAAGATGTATCCCACCATCTGGATGTATTCTCCGAACAAGGCAAGGATGGCAAGGTTTATACAAATCAGGAAAATCGCACCAGAAAGCGGTCGATGCAACAATCCACAACTGACTTGGAAACCGCCGAGATGTTGGTGGAAACGCTTGTGGAAATCAGGTCAATGCTTGAAACGGCGGATGGTGAAAAATGAAACATTCGACATTTGAACAAAAACAACTTTCGTATTTGCAAGAGTTTATCAAAAAAACCGACCCCGATCTTGGGGATGTTCCAAATGAAGCCGGCCCATTACGGCAGCTTGCCCGAAAGCATTATAACCGCCTGTGCACACCGGTTAGGTTTATTGTTGCGGGGGAATTTAGTGCGGGAAAATCAACGTTAACAAATTTGCTTGTGGGCAAGAACTTGATACCAACAAGTGTTCTTGCCAGCGACTTTCCGCCTTTGTTGTTTCGTTATGGGACCGCGACACAGATTGCTGCTGGCTGGTGGGATCAGAAAAAGCTGATGCAGGTAAATGATGTTGATTTTGGTGCGGCCGTAAAAATGGAACCGGACTTTATCCTGGTAACGACACCCAATCCGTTTCTAAAAGACATCAATATTTTTGATTGCCCCGGAACGAGTGACCCTCTTAGTGACGACAAGAAAATGCAGCATCTTGTCAAAAGCTCCGAGGCGACAATCTGGTGCACAAACGCGGTTCAGGCTTGGCGCGAAAGCGAACGCTATACTTGGTCCAGCCTGCCTGCGATCAATCGGAAGAACAGTATTCTTGTCGTTACCCACACTGATCTACCCGCAGTTAAACGTGGCATAGACAGAGTTATGGCCCGTGTTCAAAAAGAGGCCGGGGAATTTTTTAGGTCCATCGTTCCAGTCGCTGCGCCCAAGGCGTCAAAGGCGGCGCCGGATGGGATTGTTCAGGATAAAGAGGCCTGGGCCGAGCATGGCGGCCAGGCAATATTCACAGCAATCAGAGAAATTTCAGACCCAATTCGTGAGAAAAAACTGGCAGATGCAACCGCGATAATCGAGAGCCAGCTTGCTCCTTTTTTCGAGACGTTGAAGCAGCGAGATAGTGCGGATGAGGTTGGGGATAACAGCAAAGCTGTTCCGGAAAATTCGGGCAAGGGCAAAAATTTGTCTGGTGTAGATCATAGATCGGACTCTGCAAGCAAGGCATCAAACCAGCCACTGGAATTAAAGGCAGGTGGCGCAAAGGCGCAAACAGAGGTTCCTGAACCCTCGCTATTAGCGGAGTGGAACAATAAAACACAGGATCTAATTGCCGCCATCGAAAAATCCGATGACTCGGATGTTAGCAAGCTTATTCAATCCAGCTGCAATATTGTGATGGAGATGACGGATACGCTGACCCTGATTGATCCGCAAACCCCGGAAATTGAATGGGTTACTACCCAGTTTCAAGAGGCGCTGGATCAACTGTTCCTGATGCAACTTGAAACCGGCGATGAGCCGCTTGAAACAACGACGCTTCTTTTGTTGCAGCTAAGCCGCGACATGGAACAGGCAACGACGCAGACAAATATATCCCGCGTAAGTTAAGGGCCGTTTGGCCTGACGTTAAGCATATAAATCTTGATATTGTTCCCGTAGTGCTTTTTTCTGCACTTTCCCCATGGTGTTCCGTGGCAGCTCCGAAACGAACAGGATCTTTTGCGGCTGTTTGAAACGCGCCAGCTTAATGGCCAGAACCTCGTTTATATCGTTCTGTATCATGTCGGCAGTTTCATTTGTGACAACAACAGCAGTGACGGCTTCACCCAGATCAGGATGGGGCAGACCGATCACAGCGGATTCCTTAACGCCGGGCAGATTGTCGATCTCGATTTCCACTTCTTTCGGGTAAACATTATACCCGCCGGTAATGATCAGATCCTTGGCGCGGCCAACGATGCTGATCCGTCCGTCAGGTTCCATCGTGGCCATATCGCCGGTGATGAAAAATCCGTCACCGCGAAATTCCTCGGCGGTTTTTTCCGGCATCTGCCAGTAACCGGCAAAAACATTCGGGCCGGTGATTTCCAGTATCCCGACCTCGCCATGCGGTATTTCCTGCCCGTTTTCATCCGCCACACGCGCGGTTACGCCGGGCAGGGCATAGCCCACGGTGCCAGCGATCCGGGCGCCATCATAGGGGTTCGAGGTGATCATACCCGCTTCGGTCATGCCGTAACGTTCCAGAATGATGTGGCCGGACAGGGTTTCAAATTCGGCAAAGGTTTCAGGCAGCAGCGGGGCTGAGCCAGAGATAAACAGGCGCATATTGCGGCAGGTCTCGGCGGTGAAATTCGGCGCGTCCAATAGGCGGGTGTAAAAGGTCGGCACGCCCATCAGCACGGTCGAGCGCGGCAGGTCGCGGATGATTGCATCCACATTAAACCCGCTGTGAAAGATCACCTGTGAGCCATTCAGCAACGCACAATGCAGCGCCACAAACAGCCCGTGCACATGGAAAATAGGCAGGGCGTGCAACAGCACATCACCGGGTTGCCATTGCCAGTATTCATGCAGCACCAGCGCATTTGCGGCCAGATTGTCATGGGTCAGCATCGCCCCCTTGGAGCGGCCGGTGGTGCCAGAAGTATAAAGAATTGCGGCCAGATCATCCGGTTTGGATGGGGTAATTTCAGGGTCGGGGCTGGAAGATTTCATCTGGTCAATCAGGGTGCCATTACCGTTGGTATCCAGTGTCAGTATGGCGGTTCCCGTGTCGCAGATCGTAGCTATATCCGCTTTTGTGGCTGGATCGCAAACCACCACGCGCGGGCCTGCATCCTGCACGAAATAGGCCACTTCGCGGGTGGTGTAGGCGGTGTTCAGCGGGATGAATACTGCGCCGGCCCGCAGGCAGGCAAGGTACAGCATCACGGCTTCGGGTGATTTGGCGACCTGCACAATCACACGGTCGCCTTTGGTGACGCCGTTTGTCTTTAGGGCGTGGCACAGGCGAGCGGATTGGTCGTCCAGATCGGCAAAGGATGTGCTGCCACGGGCGTGTTCCAGAAACGTGGCGTCCATATCAGCGGGAAAGCGGCTGCGGAACAGGTGGTATAGATTTTTATCGGGCATCGGGAAATCCTGTTTGTAGATGCCCGCAATTTGCGCACAGGTTCACCCCGTGCGCAAACAAAATTCTGCAATGCTATTCGGCTGGCGAGGTTTGCAAGCCAGGTGACATATGGCTTACCTGCGTTACGCTCGTATTTGCCTGTGCCGGTTTCACCCAGCGCAAACGAAGCGCATTGCTAAGCACAAAGACACTGGACAGGGACATTGCCCCGGCCGCCAGCATCGGTGACAACAGGATGCCGTAAAACGGATACAGAACACCCGCCGCGACTGGCACCAGCACAACGTTATAGCCAAACGCCCAGAACAGGTTTTGCTTGATATTGCGCATGGTGCGCTGGCTGATGTCGAATGCGTTCACAACCCCGTTCAGATCGCCCGACATCAGCACCACATCCGCCGCTTCAATCGCCACATCGGTGCCGGTGCCAATGGCGATGCCCACATCCGCTGTGGCCAAAGCAGGCGCGTCATTGATGCCGTCACCGACATAGGCCAGCTTGGTGCCGGTTTTGCGCAATTCTTCCAATGCCGCGACTTTGCCGTCGGGCAGGACTTCGGCCACCACATGGTCAATGCCCAGTTCAGCGGCAATCGCATCGGCGGTGCCTTGGTTGTCGCCGGTGATCATCGCCACCTTCAGTCCCAGATCATGCAGCGCCTTGATCGCCTCGGGGGTGGTTGGTTTGATCGGGTCCGATACGGCAAGCACCGCTGCCGCCACCCCGTCAATCGCGATATAAAGCGGGGTTTTACCGTCTTTGCCCAAGGCATCACCCTGCGCCTGAAACCCCTTTAGCGGGATGTTTTCGCGGGTCATCAGACGGTCGGCGCCGATCAGAACCTTTTTGCCGTCCACTGTGGCCTGCACCCCGTATCCGGTGATCGAGGTAAAGTCATCCACCATTGGCAAGGTCATGTTTTTCGCTTTGGCTGCCCGCACGATGGCCTTGGCAATCGGGTGTTCCGATGTGCCCTCGACCGCAGCTGCGATGCGCAACACATCATCATACATAAACCCTTTGGTGACGGAATAATCGGTCAGTTCCGGGTGGCCTTCGGTCAGGGTGCCGGTTTTGTCCAACGCTACGATGCGCGCCTCTTGCAGCATTTGCAGCGCGTCGCCCTTGCGAAACAGCACGCCCATCTCGGCGGCCCGTCCGGTGCCCACCATGATCGAGGTCGGCGTGGCCAGACCCATCGCGCAGGGGCAGGCGATGATCAGCACGGACACCCCCGCAACCAGCGCAAAGCCAAGGGCGGGGTCGGGGCCAAAGATCAGCCAGACCAGCACGGTTAGCGATGCCAGAGCCAGCACGATCGGCACAAAGATGGCGGTGATTTTATCGACCAGCCCCTGTATCGGCAGCTTGGCCCCCTGCGCCTGTTCAACCATCTGGATGATCTGCGCCAAAACCGTATCGGCCCCCACATTGGTGGCCCGAAACACCAGCGCCCCTTCGCCGTTGATGGTGCTGCCGATCACCTCGGCACCTTCGGATTTTTCAACCGGAACCGGCTCGCCTGTGATCATGCTTTCCTCGACATAGGAATGGCCGCTGATCACTTCGCCATCCACCGCGATCTTTTCGCCGGGGCGCACATGGATGATGTCGCCTTGCACGATCTGGTCCAGTGGCAGTTCAACCACTTCGCCGCCCCGTTCAACCCGCGCGGTTTTGGCCTGTAGGCCGACCAGTTTGCGGATCGCCTCGCCGGTGCGCCCCTTGGCGCGGGCCTCGAGGTATCGGCCCAGCAGGATCAAGACGATGATCACCGCGGCGGCCTCGAAATAGACATTCGCGGTACCTTCGGGCAGCAGGTTCGGCAGGAAGGTCGCCACCACCGAAAAGCTGTAAGCGGCAGCAGTGCCAAGCGCGACCAGCGAATTCATTTCCGGTGCGCCTTTCAGCAGGGCGGGGATGCCCAGTTTGTAAAACCGCAAGCCGGGACCGAAAAGCACCAGCGTGGTCAGGACGAATTGGATGTAGCGGCTGTTCTGATCGCCAATGGTGGCGTTGACCCAGTCACGCACACCGGGGATGAAATGGCCGCCCATTTCGACAGCAAACACCGGAAAGGCAAGGATAGCGGCGATGATGGTCAGCCGCCCAAGGTGGCTGATTTCTTCGGCCTTACGCTCGGCCTTGTCGTCAACATCGGCCTTATCACCCGATTTCACCTTGGCGGGGTAACCCGCATCCGTGGCGATTTTGATCAATGTGGCTACATCGGTGGCCTTGCTGGCATAGCGGATGGTCGCGGTTTCGGTGGCCAGATTGACCGAAACATCCAGCACCCCGTCACTTTTGGCCAGCGCCCGATCCACGCGGCCAACGCAGGAGGCACAGGACATGCCTTCGATTTCCAGCGTCACTTCCTGCGTTGCGGCGGGATAGCCGGCGTCTGAAAGCGCGTCGATCAGGGCCTGTGGCGTGGCTGGATCGGAATAGGTGATATGCGCGGTTTCGGCAGCCAGATTGACGGTGGCCGAATCCACGCCTTCGACTGCATTCAATGCCTTTTCGGCACGAGCCGAACACGAGGCGCAGTTCAGACCGGTGACTTGCAGGGAAATGGTTTTTGAATCGCTCATGGCACACCTGTGGAATCATTGTTTCACCCTACAGATAGAGGTTCCAGTAAGTGGAGGGTCAAGGGCGTTTCAAAGTTTCTCCAAATTGCAGGCGCGGGGTAAGCTCAACCCGCTGCGGGGCATCTTGACCCAATGTACGTGCGGCGATGATTTCGGCGGCTGCGCGGCCTATTTTATGACGTTCGGCGTCCATTGTGGCCAGTTGTTTGGGCAGGCCGTTCAACAGTTCAACTCCGTTGAACCCCGCCAAGCCGACCTGACCGGGCACGTCTATGCCGTTGGCCAGACAATACAGCAACCCGCCTGCACCAATCATGTCATTTGAATAATAAAGAAAATCCAGATCGGGCGAGCGTTTCAGGATCGTTGCGGTCATCTCGCGGCCTTTCACCAGTGCCGAGCCGCCGGAATAGAATTCCTGATCCGCAATCTCGATTCCCGCCTTGGCCAAGGCTTCGCTAAATCCTTCGAACCGTTTACGCGCGCGGTGGTCCAGTGGCATGTTGGTGCCCATAAAGCCGATCTTGCGATAGCCTTCTGCAATGATTGCTTCGGCCATTTCGCGGCCTGCGCGGCGTTGTGACACACCAACGATGGCATCTATCGGGTCGCCGTCCAGATCCATGATCTCGACAATCGGCACATCGGCGTTGCGCATCATGGCGCGCGCGGCATCGGTATGCTCCAGACCGGCGATGATCACGCCGGAGGGGCGCCACGACAGCATTTCGAACAGCACGGATTCTTCTTTTTCGGGCTGGTAGTTGGTGACGCCGAACACCGGTTGCAACGGGGTTTCGTCCAGTACCTCGTTAATGCTGGTCAGGACCTCGGGGAAGACCATGTTTGACAGGGACGGGATGATCACAGCCACCAGATTGACCCGCTGGCTGGCCAGTGCACCGGCGATCTTGTTTGGGACATAGCCCAGCCGTTTGGCCGCTTCGGTGACTTTCAGGCGGGTGGCGTCTGATACGTCACCGCGATTGCGCAAAACGCGGCTGACAGTCATTTCGCTAACGCCCGAGGCTTCGGAAACGTCGCGCAGGGTCAGCGGGCGTTTGGGCGGTGTGGACGGCGATGACACGAACAAATTTCCTGTTATGGCGTTTACATACTTGTTACAGACAAATTTTCGTCTTGTCCAAGGGTGATGTATTGCCTATGATAGCGCTAACAGAATTATCCGGTTCTGTTTCGGCAAAACCGGATAGCAGAAGGGGAGCGGTGGGCCAACAACGCTCCCCTTTTATCATGTCTACATCTTGAAGACGCGGTAGATGGCCGGAATGACCAGCACGGTCAGCAGGGTGGATGTTGCCAGCCCGAACAGCAGCGAAATTGCCAGCCCTTGGAAAATCGGGTCGGACAGGATCACGCCCGCACCAATCATCGCGGCGAGTGCCGTCAGAAGGATCGGTTTGAAACGGGTGGCCCCTGCGGCGATCAGGATGTCCAGATCAACGCGGCCTTCGCCTTCGTTCCTGATAAAATCGACCAGCAGGATCGAATTTCGCACGATGATCCCCGCCAGCGCGATAAAGCCGATCATCGAGGTGGCCGAGAACGGCGCGCCGAATAACCAGTGACCGAACATGATGCCAAGGAAGGTCAATGGCACGGGAGTCAGGATCACCAGTGGCAGCCGGAACGAGCCAAACTGCGCAACCACAAGGATATAGATGCCCAACAGGGCTACAGCAAATGCCGCACCCATGTCGCGGAAGGTGACCCATGTGACCTCCCATTCGCCATCCCACAGCAGGGTTACATGGTCTTCTTCTGTGGGCATACCGTGCAGACTGATTTCGGGTTTTTCCATGTTGGACCAATCCATTTTATCCAACTCGTCCGCAACGGCCAGCATACCATATAGCGGGGCCTCGAACCGGCCCGCCATTTCTCCGGTAACCATTTCGGCATAGCGGCCATTATGGCGGAAGATAGGATAGGAGGCGCGATCCTCGACGATATTAACAACATCGCCCAGCTCGACCACGCCGCGATCCCCGGGCAGCACATTGGTTGGCACCGGTGTGGCCAGCATACGTTCGTCGATCACGCGGTCGCCACGGTCACGGCCAACCACGATCGGGATCGGTTGGCGGCCCTTGCCACGGTGGGAATAGCCAACAGTGATCTGGCTGTTCAGCAGCCGCAGGGTATCCAGCGCATCGCTTTCCTGAACGTGGTAGAATTCCAGATCGTCCGCCACCAGTTCGGCCCGTTTCTGGCGTGGCCGCGTACCAAAGCTGTCGTCAACATCGACGATGTATGGCACAGCTTGGAATGCTTTGCGGATACGGCGCGCGGCTTTGCGGCGGGTTTCGGCATCGGGGCCGTATACCTCGGCCAGCAGTGTGGCGATGACAGGCGGGCCGGGGGGCGGCTCGACTGTTTTGATGTTGGTACCGGGGGGGACATCCATTGCGGTCAGTAATTCCCGCAGCTCCAGCGCGATTTCATGGCTGGTACGTTCCCTGTCCCCTTTGGGCAGCAGGTTGATCTGCACGTCACCCAGCTCGGGCAGTTGCCGCAGGAAGTAATGGCGCACCAGCCCATTGAAATTGAATGGCGCGGCGGTGCCCGAGTAGGTTTGAACCGAGACAACCTCGTCCAGTCCCAGTGCTATTTTTGCGGCTTGCTGTGCCACCGCATCCGTTGCCTCGACCGAGGCCCCTTCGGGCAGGTCGATTACAACCGACAATTCGGATTTGTTATCAAACGGCAGCAGTTTAACAGTTACGTCCTTGGTGTATAGCGCTGCCAAAGACCCGAACGAAGCGACAACGACAATCAGCAAGAATGCCAGACTGACAATTTTGTAACGCAGGATGGGGCGGGCAAAAGCTGCGTATATCTTTCCCAATTTTCCACCGGCCTCGGCGCTTTCGTCATGATGCATTTCGGCCCGACCGGCGATCTTCATCATCAGCCACGGCGTGATGATCACCGCCACAAAGAACGAAATGATCATTGCCGCCGACGCATTGGCGGGAATGGGACTCATGTATGGGCCCATCAGACCGGACACGAACAGCATAGGCAGCAACGCAACCACCACGGTCAGGGTGGCGACGATGGTCGGGTTGCCGACCTCGGCCACAGCGTTGATTGCGGCGCCAAACCGGCTGTGCCCTTTTTTCTGCATTCCCCAATGTCGGGCAATATTTTCAATCACCACAATCGCGTCATCCACCAGAATCCCGATGGAAAAGATCAGCGCAAACAGTGACACGCGGTTCAGGGTGTATCCCATCAGCCATGATGCAAACAGCGTCGTCAGAATGGTCATCGGGATGACAACAGCCACCACCATGGCTTCGCGCCAGCCGATAGCCAGAAATACCAGTGCAACGATGGATACGGTTGCAAGACCCAGATGGAACAGCAGTTCGTTCGCCTTTTCATCCGCAGTTTCGCCGTAATCGCGGGTGACTTCGATTTGCATCGTGTCGGGGATCAGGGTGCCTTTCAGCGTGTCGACTTTTCCCAGCACCGCTTCGGCTACCTTAACGGCGTTAGAACCCGCGCGTTTTGCGATGGCCAGTGTGACAGCAGGCAGGCGGTCGACATTGCCGTTATCGGCGCGGTGTAGGGTTGCAACGTGGACTTCATCAAGGTCGATTGCATAGGAAACATCGGCCACATCGCGCACATAAACGGGCCGCCCGTCGCGCGAGGTCAGCAACAGATTGCCGATCTGGTCCGGTGTCGAAAGGGTTTCGCCCAGAATAAAAGCGATCTGTTCGCCGTTATCGCGCACCGTTCCGGCGGGCGAGGCCGAGTTGGCACCTTTCACTTTCCCCACCAGCTGTTGCAGTGTCACGCCATATAGCGCCAGCTTTTCGGGGTCCGGGGCAACGCGCAGCGCATCCGAAGTTTCTCCGACCATGAAGGTCAGGCCAACATCGTCGATTTTGGCGATCTCGGAATTAACCTCGCGGACAATGCGGGTGATGTCATTGGCTGTTATCGTATCCTGCCCCGGTTTCGGGGAAAAGGTCAGGGTGACAATGGCCACATCGTTGATCCCGCGGCCCACAACCAACGGGTCGGGAATTCCCACAGGGATGCGGTCCATATTTGCGCGTAATTTGTCATAGACGCGTAAAATGGCGGTTTCGGCGTCCACCCCGACAAGGAAGCGCGCCGTTACCATCACCTGATTGTCACGGGTCGAGGAATAGACATGTTCGACCTGATCAATGCCTTTGACGATGTTTTCCAATGGCTCGGTGATCAGTTTCACCGCATCTTCGGCTTTTAGACCGTCAGCCTGAACGTGGATGTCCACCAGCGGCACCGAAATCTGCGGCTCTTCCTCCCGCGGCAGGTTTGCAAGGGCGATCAGCCCCACGGCAAAGGCGGCCAGCAGGAACAGGGGGGTCAGAGGCGATGTGATGAAGTTGCGGGTTAGGCGACCGGCAATCCCCAGCGCGCCTGTTTGTCCGATATGGCTATCATTCATCGTTGTTCACCAGTTTGTCGCCAGCAGAAACGCCGGTCAGGACTTCTTTCCAGATTTTACCGTCACGGGTAACGGTGGCCCCCAATACAACAGCGCGGCGCATTTTTTCGCCGTTTATGTCGAGGGTAACAAAATCAATGCCGCCATGCATGGACACAGCCGATTGCGGCACCAGAATTGCCTTACGCTCGCCGACAGGCAAACGCACTGGAACGCGGCGACCGACAAAGCGGTCGTTCAGACCCGGAACTTCGACATCGGCCAGCACCCGCCCGTTTTCGATTTGCGGATAGACTTTGGCCAAAGTTCCATTCTGGCCTTCGCTCATCACGATCTTGTCGCCCTCGTGCAGGTTGGCCGCATGGCGCTCGGGCACAGACAATCGCAAGAATGACCCGCCGCCGCCGATCACAGCAACGCTTTCACCCGGATTGATAACCGAGCCTTTGGATGGTGGCACAGACAAGACCACGCCAGCCTCTGGGGACAGGACTTCGCCTTCGGAAATCTGTTGCTTGATCACCAGTTGTTGCGCCTCGACCCCGCGAATTTCGCCATTCAGGACATCGACCTGGGATTGTAGCTGGCTAAGGCGTTGTGATGTGATTGTGCCGCGCTTGATCAGCTCTTCGCCGCGCTTCAGATCTTCGGCTGCCGTTTTCAGGCGGGCCTGCAATGCGGAAATCTGGGCGTCCAGCGCTTCCAGCTGGAATTCCAGTTTGTCATCCTTGATCAGGGCAACCTTTTGACCTTCGGTTACCATGTCGCCTTCGGTCACCAGCAATTCCACAATCGTGCCCCCGATACGCGCCCGTGCGGGCACTCGGTCACGGGTTTCGATCACACCATAGACCGCTTTCCATTCGGTAATCGGCTGCGGAGTTAATGTCAGGGTTTCTGCCTGGGCTATGGATGCACCAAGCAAAGTGATAATAAGAGGCAGCGAGAGTTTCATTTCCGGTGTCCTTTTGCCAGTGCTTAAGACAGATCAATCCTATCTTGCGTTAGCCGAGCCAATTTTGGAAGGGGTGAATCCCTAACATATTCGTAATCGTGAATATGAATAGCGGACAGGAATTGTCAAGTAAACCCCGCATTTGATAGATGCGGCGAAAAATCCAACAAGAGAGACGAGCAGTTTCGTGCCGGATTAAACCCAACCATGAAGATTAGAATCTATAATTGTTTTCAGCATGTTGATCGAATCTGTGCTATCGTTCAGGCAGGGAACAACAGAGCAGTTCTCCCCGCCCGCCTTTAGAAAAGCATCGACAGCACGGATGTGCAATTCTTCCAGTGTTTCGATACAGTCTGTGGCGAAACCAGGGGCAATAATTGTAAGATTCCGGATGCCGTCACGGGCCAACCCCACGGCTGTTTCCTCGGTATCGGGTGTTAACCATTCTGTTCGGCCCGATCGCGACTGATAGGTTAGCAGCAGTTTCCAATCGGGGAACCCCAGTTCCTCGCGCAGTATGGCGACGGTGGCTTCGCACTGATCCTGATAGGGATCACCCTTTTTGACAAAATCCACAGGCAGCCCGTGAAGCGAGGCAATAGTGACCTCGGGTTCCCAATCCAGCGTAGCGTGATGAGCGCGTATACTGTCGGCCAGCGCCTTGATATGGGCTGGGTGGTCATAATAGGGGGCAATGCTGCGGATTGCGGGCTGATGGCGCATGGTTTTCAAAACATCGAACACGTTGTCCATCGCCGTGCCCGTCGTCGCGCCGCTGTATTGCGGATAGAGCGGGAACAGCAAGATGCGGTCACAGCCCTGATCGGTCAGCCGTTGCAGCACATCGTCGATGGAAGGTTTGCCGTACCGCATGGCCCAGTCCACAACCACATTCGCCTTGCCCGCAAATTCAAGTGCAACCGCATCAGATTGCGCACGGGTTACGGTTTTTAACGGGGATTCGTCCAACTCGCGGTTCCAGATCATATCATAGGCCCGCCCGCTGGTTTTCGGACGCTTGCGCAGGATGATGCCGTTCAGCACCAGCCACCAGACAGGCCCGCTGGACTCGACCACACGTTTGTCGGATAGAAATTGTTTAAGATACCGGCGCATCGAACGATAGTCCGTTGCCTCGGGCGTGCCCAGATTGATCAGCAGTATCCCGGTCTTGCCGGTATCAGCCAAAGCTAAGGACTTTGAATTTGTTTTTAGATGGATGCTGGATTGCATCTGCATTTCTATCACCGTTCGCAATGCGCCGCAGGATCGGGGCTTTAAGTAGGCGGATGTTCGAGATGCCGTTGAACTCGAGGATCCCGCGATCTTCGAGATCTTTGAAGCTACGGCTGACGGTTTCTGGCTGCATTCCCAAATACTCGGCCAGATCAACACGGCGCACCGGTATGGTCACGCTGTTTTCCGACAAGGTGATGGTCTGGCGACGTTTGCATTCAAAGATGAATGATGCCAGCTTTTCCAGCGCGTGTTTCTTGGCCAGATCGGCAGAGTGGTCAATCGCGCGGTAGGTTTGTTTGCGCAGATTGTCCCAGACAACGCGCTGGGCGTCGGTGTTCTTTTCAATAATGGTTTCGAATGCGGCGGGTGACAGGCGGCACAGGTTGACCTTGTTCAGGGCAATCAGATGGCCACGGTTGCGACTGGAAATGCCGCGCATGTCGATAATATCGCCTTGCATGAAAAACGCAGCAATTGTTTTGCGTCCATCCTCCAGCAAATGTTGCAGGCTGATAACGCCGGATGAAATGGCAATGATTGGCCACATCAACAGCTCTTCGGTGTCAATGCTTTCACCCCGCTTCAGAGTGGCAGTGCGGGATTTATTACTTAGCCTGTCCAGTTCGTCCGAGGTAATTTGCGCGCATAGACTGCCCGCTTCGGTATAAAGCGAACAGTTCTGGCATTTAACAGCGGGTAGGGTGCTCATTCGGGTTGGTATCCTTAAACATTTGGTGGTTTAGGGATATACCCAACCACCAATTTCAGTTTTGGACATTAGATGCGGGATGTTTCGCCAAGATTTTGAATTCGTTACATTGCGTTGCGAGATGTAAAGAATTGTAACAATTCGGGTGGCGGGGTGGCGTATCGGTGCAGGATTTGTGAAACAATCAACCCTTGGATTTGCCCGCAACAAGGGGATGAATGTGCACCGGATTCTGATTGTCTTTGCTTTAACAGCCGCGGTTATGCTGTTCATTTTCAACAGTGCCGATTGGTACGCTAACAAATCCGCCCTGCCGCGGTTTTGCGAAAATCCGACACAAACAGTAGCGTTGGTTAAGGAAATTCTGACCAGTCCGACACCGGGTGAAGGCAAGGAACGCCGCCCGTATATTATTGCCGCCAAACTGATTTTCCTTGTGCCACGCGAAGAAGACGAAGCGATGCCGGATTATATGGCCCGTCTGCGTCAGCGGATTTCGCAATCTTGCGGGGTGGCGTTTTAGGGTCGGGGTTTCATAAAGCAGCCGAACCTTGATGGCCATCAATTACAATAAATTCGGACTGTGCTGTTCTGCCGCGACCTATGGAATGCGCAAGTCGCGTGAATGGAAACGGCAGGGAACATGTCTGAAAAGAACGAAAACACACTGTTGGGCAAGCTGGTTTTTACGCTGACCGCTGTCGCTATGCTGTATTTTTTCTGGTGGTTGCTGCTGTACGACCACGGGATTGTTTCGATTCATCGCTAGCGCGCGCTTGAAGGCAAAAGAATAATAAGGAAGTCCGTATGTTGGGAAACAAGTGGCTGGTATTTGTGGTGGCTCTGGTTGTCTGGGTTGCTGTTTTCTACTTCATCGACAAGTCGATCATGGAAGGTCAGGGGTTGCCGGTCGGCGCTGATCTGATGCCGGTTTAGGGGGCTGATTATGAAACTATCTCGCTTGCTGGCCCTGTTTGCCGCCTTTGTTCTGCTTTTCGCGCCTGAACTGGCGCTTGCTGCTGCCGACCAGGCGGCGGCTGTTCTGGAGGGGGCGCCGAAACCCTCGCGTCTGGATTATCCGATGATTGGCGGTGTGAGCGGGCGCACCGTTGTCTGGAGCGCGGCGCAGATGCACCTGTTCCTTGCCGCGTTCGTTCTGGCGGTGCCGCTGTTCGCCATCGCAACCGAATTTATGAGCGTGGTTACCGGCGATGACCGCTATGACAGCATGGCGCGTGAATTCATGAAGATCACAATGGCCGCCTATTCGCTGACCGCTTTGGTTGGTGGTGGCCTGTTGCTGTCTTTACTGGTGTTCTACCCGCATCTGATGGGCTATATGGTCAAGGTGTTCCGCGGGCAGATGCTGATTTATGCGATGTTGTTCGGCCTCGAATCCATTACGCTTTATGTCTACTTTTACTCATGGGATGCCCTGCGGCGCGGCAATCGCAAATGGTATCACATGTCGATTGGCCTGTTGTTGAACACCGTTGGCCTGACCTTGATGTTCATCGCCAACGCATGGGTCAGCTTTATGATGTCGCCCGCTGGCGTTGATCCGACGGGCGCTGTCACCGGCACCGTATGGGAGGCTACGCGCAACCCGTTGTGGAACCCGCTGAACCTGCACCGTTTCCTTGCCAATATCGCTTATGGCGGCGCGATTGTAGGGGGCTATGCTGCTTACATGTTCCTGGCCGAAAAAGACCCCGAGAAGAAAGCGCATTATGACTGGATGGGCTATACCTCGAACTTCATCGCCATCCTTGGTTTCATTCCGCTGCCGTTCGCCGGCTACTGGCTGATGGCCGAGATTTACGCCTATTCCCAGCAAATGGGGATCACCGCGATGGGCGGGATTCTGGCGTGGCTGTTTATTATTCAGGCGGTGTTGATCGGGACGATCATGCTGGCGGCGAATTATTACCTGTGGTCGGGCCTGATGCGCACAGATCGCGGGGCGGAGTATGCAAAATATGTGAAATACATCGCGGTTGTCGTGGTTGGCGGTTTCCTTGTCTGGCTGACGCCGCACACGTTGATCCTGACGGCAAATGAAATCCAGAACCTTGGCGGAACGCACCACAAAATCCTTGGCCCACTGGGGATCATGCCAGCCAAAAATACGGCTGTGAACCTGATGCTGGTGATGACGTTCCTGTCGTTCCAGCTGTTCTATCGCTCGTCCCGTATACCAACGGTTAGCTGGGCAAAATCGGGCAATATGATTGTGGTTGCGCTGTATGTGGTGGGGATAACCAACATCGTCAGTGCCGGTATTTACGGCTATATTACCCCGACTGTTTACAAGGTCGGTGCCTCGGTTCCGCAGGTGGTTAGCACACTGACGATTATCATCGGTTCGGTGTTGATTGATGTCTTCCGTCTACGCGGCTCAAAGCCCGAAAAGGTTTACTGGGGCCGAATGACCAACAGGTCGCAATACGCGCTGTTCGTGCTGCCGGTGGCGTTTACATGGCTGATGGGGCTGATGGGGTATATCCGCTCCAGCCTGCGCACCAACTGGCATGTTTATACGATCATGAAGGACAACTCGCCTGAAAATTATATCCCGACACTGGGGGATGCGGGCAATGTGATTACTGCAATCACCCTTGGGTTCATGGCGATCATGGTATTTGTGTTCTGGCTGTCACGGCTGGGCCAGACCAAGCAAAAAGGGACGGAGGACGCAGCATGAATTTCCTTCGCGTTATCGGTTTCAGTGTTGTCATGTTGCTGGCGTTCATGGGAATTTCCCATTTGTTGCCGCAAGTGGTGCCGGATACTTCCGAACCGGTCGAGGTCTCGACCGATGGTCTGGATATGGATGGCATGATCGCCCTTGGTGAAACGATCTATAAGGGCAAAGGCACTTGCACCCTGTGCCACAACGGCATGGGCCGCGCACCTGATACGCTGGAAATGGATATGGCGGCGACGTTCCCCGAACGTTTGGCTGATCCGCGTTACACAGGTGTTGCTGCGGGTAAAGAGGGCGCCAAGGCGATTGAGGATTATATCCTTGAATCAATGAAAGACCCGTCTGCTTATGTTGTTGCGGGCTTTGGTAAAAAAGGCACCAACGATACGGAATCGCCGATGCCGGTGGTTGATAAGGCGCCGATTGAATTGTCTGCGGTCGAAATGAATGCTGTCACGGCATTTTTACAAGATCTTGCTGGGCTGGAACCAACAGTGCCTCTGCCAAGCGCAGAAGATACGCCGGTTTCGGATGATTCCGGTGATGGAGGCGGTGAACCCGCGCCCCTGCTGACATCGGGTGAAAATATTATCGGCGAATATGGCTGTGCAGCCTGTCATGATCTGAACGGAAGCGGGGCGGATATTGGCCCGTCATTATACGGTATCGGCAAACGGATGGATCGTGCTGGTGTGATCGAATCCATCATCGCGCCGAATGCGGTGATTGCCGATGGCTTTGATGCGGATGTGATGCCCGCTGATTTCGGCGAATCCTTGCGGGGGTCTGAACTGTTGGTTCTTGCGGATTATTTGATGTCCTTGCCGGATACACCCCCCGCGACAGATGATGGGGAAGAAGAGCCACTGGCAACAACTGCGTTGGAAGTGATCGACAAATTCGGCTGCGCCGGTTGCCACGATCTGGACGGGTCCGAAGCCGATGTCGGACCTAAACTGAACGGGATTGGCAAGCGGATGTCTGCGGATCAGATCAAAACCGCAATTCTGAATCCCAACGATACGATCGCCGATGGATTCGAGGCTGATATGATGCCGGACGACTTTGCCGACCAGATGGATGACAGCGAACTGTCATTGATTGTCGATTACCTCATGAACCTGCCTGAATAAGGGATGAATATGATGCGCTTTTTCAAACACCCCCTGTTCCTGTCGGTTCTTCTTTTGACAGCGCTTTATGTGGTCTTCGCCTATGTGCTGAACCCGCCTGTGCCGGCGTCCCTGCTGATCCAGTATATGATCATCTGCACGGTTGCTGTGCTGTTGGTTGTGACGTTCGACAACAAAATGGCGGCCAGATTCTTTGCGCCGTTGATGGCGTTGTTTGGTTCGCCGAAAATGTTACTGCCCCGCATTGCTGCTTTTGCGGCGGTGGTTGGCGGTGTTGGCTATTTGACGTATGACATGGTCAAGCCGTCCGTCACATCGCCGCTGGAATTGCGCACGGTTCACCCCGCGCCACCGTCCAGCCTGCATGCTTATGGCAAGACATATGATCTGCTTAAATTGCAAAACCCATACCGCGAACAGTTTGATAAAACGTCAGATGAATATCAGGCGATTGTCGCCGAAGGGGCGCAGCTTTATTATAAGAACTGCGTCTACTGCCACGGTGATTTGCTGAACGGCGAAGGCCATTTTGCCAAAACCTTCACCCCGCGCCCGATCAACTTTCAGGACGTCGGGATGATCGCACAGTTGCAGGAATCCTTCCTGTTCTGGCGCATCACCCAAGGCGGCCCCGGCCTGCCACGCGAGGGCACGCCCTGGGCCTCGGCGATGCCGGTCTGGGAAGAAATGCTAAAAGAGGACGAAGTCTGGAAGATCATTTCGTTCCTCTATGACTATACCGGATACGAGCCGCGTTCATGGGAGCTGGAAGAAAAATCTGCCGATGCGGTCGCGCCTGCGCCGGTCGATCCCAACGCCGCGCTGACAGAAGAACAGATCGACGCCGTTTACATGAAACGCTGTTCGCAGTGCCACGGTGTGGATGGTGACGGTCTGGGGGTGGCGGCGGAACGGATGTATCCCAAGCCGCGTGATTTCACCCTTGGCCTGTTCAAATACAAAACCACCGATAACAACTCGGAATTCCCGTCTGATGATGATTTGCGCAATACCATCAAGAACGGTCTGACCGGCACGGCGATGCCAGCTTGGGGCGAAATCCTGTCTGATGCCGAAATTGATGGATTGATCCAGAAGATCAAGGTGTTTGGATACTGGGACGATGTCGAGCCGGACGAGTTAAGTCCGATTGATCTGGGAACAAAGCCCGAAGTCACGCCCGAATTGCTGGCGCTGGGCAAAGAGAAATTCGAAAGCATTTGTGCGGCCTGTCATGGCATGAAAGGGCGCGGGAACATTACATCGGGCAAACGTCTGGCCGATGACGCGGGCAACCGTATCTGGCCCCGCAACCTGACCCACCCCGAAAGCTGGCGTGTGACGCGCGATGTCGAGGATGTGTTCCAGCGGTTGTCTGTCGGGATTCCGTCGTCGCCAATGCCCGAGCACACCACAGCGCTGGACATCAAAACCCGTTGGGCTGTGGCCAATTATGTGATGACACTGCGCGATGCCGCTGTACCGGTTTCCAAAGGCGAATCTGTGATCAAAGCGATCCGCGTGGATGGCGATCTGCCAACCGATCCGGCCGATCCGCTGTGGGATACTGCCCCTGCGATGACCTTCAATGTTGCTCCGAACATTATCAAGGAACCCCGCCTGTTCACAACTCTGACCGAATTCGTCACCGTGCGTGCCCTTTATAATGACAAGGACATTTCCATGCGGGTTGATGTCGATGACCGCACCTATTCGGTCCCCGGTTCGGATCTGGAGAAAGCCTATGCTGTTGATGGTGTCGAGGCGACCCGCGATGCAATTGCAGTGCAGATTCCGGCGGCTCTGTCGGGCACCAACGAAAAACCCTACTTTCGTCAGGGGGACAAAAAGAACCCCGTCAATATGTGGGTCTGGACCGCGCCTTCGGTTGAACCTGCCGCCGATGAAACAGCTGTCATCATGGATGCGGTCGGTTTGGACAAAGCGCCTAAACCACGCGAAGACAGTTCCGCCCTTAGTGCCAAAGGCAAATGGGCCGATGGACAGTGGCAAGTGGTCTTTAACCGCCCGTTAGAAACCGAATCCGCCAAAGATCTGCAATTCAGTGAAGGTGTCTATACGCCAATTGCTTTTGCGGCATGGGATGGGGTGAATGGCGAAAAAGGTATCCAGAACAGCTTTACTGCATGGTACTGGATTTTGCTGGAACCCACCGAAAACCCGACCAAAATCATGGGGATTGCGATTGCTGCTGCGCTGCTTGCCGGGCTGCTGTTTCTGGTCATCGCCTGGCGGGCAAGAAAGCGTTTCAGTCAACAATAGTTGGCTGGAACGCGGGTAACATTTCAAAAAATATTCCCGAAATCACGGAATCTTGATGGCTATCAATGACGCAGGGCACCCGCCCTGCGACGTTGTGTCCAAGACAACGTTCGGCTCGCACTCCACGAGTCGGATTTAATTTCCAATAAGAAAGGGAGATCGATGAAGATATCTCGGTTCAAAAGCGGTTCGGTAACGCTGGGGGCAGCATTGATGTGTGCCACGGTGCTTTCCGGTCCGGTAACGGCTGAAGACATGGCAATCGGGCCTGTCGTAGGCCCCGAATTCAACGAGGCCAAAGCGGCGCTTGGCAAGCGTTTGTTTTTCGATCCGCGTCTGTCTGGCGATGCTGCTATCTCGTGTTCAACATGTCACCAGCCAGACAAAGCCTTTACAGACGGTCTGGCTCTTTCGCAGGCTTATCCGGGTTCGAAAGGCTTCCGTAATACGCCAACACTGGTCAACACCGCACTTGCAGATAACTGGTTCCATGACGGGCGTTTGGGTACGAACCTGAATGATGTAACCCGTGAAAGCATCACCGAAGATTATAGCATGAATCTGGACATGCGCCTGATGCAGGAACGCATCAAGCAGGATCCGGTTTATGTAAAGATGTTTGCGGATGCCGGTTATGGCGAACCTTCGAACGGCTCTGTGCGCAAGGCAATTCCTGAATATTTGAAGACCCTGATTTCAAAAGGTTCACCTTTTGATACAGGTACTATGTCGGATGCGGCAAAACGTGGTCGGGCTCTGTTTGAAGGCAAAGCCGGTTGTATTGATTGCCACTATGGCCCGCGTTTTACAGATGGCAAGGCTCACAACATGGGGGTTCCCGAGAACCCTGATATCTGGTCCGATCCAATGCGCAATATGACATATGCGGCTTTTGCTATGTTTATGGGCGTTCAGAACTATCAGAACATCAGTCAAGATGTTGGCGCGCAGATTATTCGCCATCCCGCAGATGGCAGCGATATTGGCAAGTTCGTAACACCAACATTGCGCGAGCTGAAGTATACTGCGCCGTACATGCATAATGGTATGTTCAAGAACCTGTCCGATATCGTTTCTTTCTATAACGCAGGTGGTGAAGGCACCCCGAACCTTGACCCCAAAGTACGTCCTTTGGGTCTGACGTTTATGGAAGAGCAAGATCTCGTGGCTTTCCTTGAGGCTCTTTCCGGTGATCCGCTCACCGGTCCCGAATATGTCTGGGAAGATGAAATTCCAACCAACTATCCCGCCATCGAAAACTGGCGCGAAGTGCCGAACTAGGACGGGAGAGGATTGATGAAAACGATGAAGAAAACACTTACATTAATGGCTGGGGTGGCTGCTGTTGCAGTTTCGGCGGCCATGGTCAATGCTGGAGAAATGGCGAAATACCCGCCACTGGCACCGCTTGGTGAACCGCCTATCCCGCTTGATAACAAGCAGTCGGAAGCCAAAATCGAACTTGGAAAAATTCTGTT
The DNA here is from genome assembly GCA_015488685.1 of Marinosulfonomonas sp. Classification (GTDB taxonomy): domain Bacteria; phylum Pseudomonadota; class Alphaproteobacteria; order Rhodobacterales; family Rhodobacteraceae; genus Profundibacter. The sequence goes on along the minus strand of WFNH01000032.1, from coordinate 18,245 downwards.
TTGGGACCCTCGTATCGGCGGTGATGCGTCCACAGCCTGTGTCACCTGCCATGAACCTGATCAAGGTTGGGCATTTAGTGATTCACTGTCGCGCGGATATCCCGGCACGGTTCACTGGCGTAACTCGCAGTCAGTAATCAACTCGGCCTATCTGGGACAGTTGTTCTGGGCGGGTGCCGCTGCTTCGCTTGAAAAGCAGGCGCCAAGTGCTGCCAAAGGTGCGGTCGCCGGTAACGGTGAAAACGATGTGATGGAAACGCGCATGGCGTTTATTCCTGAATATCGCAAGCGCTTCAAAGAAGCATTTGGAACGGATTATCCTTTGATCGGTGATGCTTGGCGCGCAATTGCTGCTTTTGAACGCACCCTGATTGTGAACGACACACCTGTTGACAAGTATCTGGCTGGTGACAAATCCGCACTGACGGATGAACAGGTTGCCGGTATGAAGCTGTTCAACGGCAAGGCGGGTTGCATTCAGTGCCACAATGGACCGCAAGCAACAGATGAGAACTACTATAACCTTGGTGTTCCACCTGCAGAGCGTTGGGAGGATGATGGCCTTGCGCAGGTTTCCTTCCGTTACGAGCTGTATGCAAAAGGTGTGCCGCAGGAGATGTATCGTAAGCTGAAAGACGATCCGGGCCTGTATTTCCGCACCAAAGAGCCTGAGCATATGGGTAAATTCCGTACGCCGCCTCTGCGCTACACGTTGTATACGGCGCCCTACATGCACAACGGCTCGTTCTGGGATCTGCGCGAAGTTGTAGAGTTCTATAACGCCGGTGGTGGTGAAAATGACTTCACCGATGGCACGATGGCCTCGACCAAATCCGACAAGATCAAGCCTCTGGGCCTGACTGACGAGGAAATGGATCAGCTGGTTGCCTTCCTTGAGGCATTTAGCGGCGACGAGCTGCGCGTCGATCCACCCGAATTGCCACCCTATGAAGCGCGGGCTGCCGAGTAAGCCTTCAGGAGAGGATTTTTAATATGTCACATGAACTACAAAAACCGACCGGTGAACGCCGTAAGGAGATTGCCAAAGCAATCGGGCACAAATGCCTGGTTTCCCGCCGCAACTTCCTGATCAGCACCGGTGTCACAACAACGATCATGATCACGATGAATCCGGGGACCCCGATGGCCGAAGAAGTGCCAGCGCAGATCACCGAATTCCCGCGTAAACTGATCGCGAAAATGTCGGAACTGGAATTGGATAAACCGTTCGATTTCTCCTACCCCGATGAAGGCGAACATGCCGACTCGATGATCGTTAAAATGGGCGTGAAAGCGGGCGGCGGTATTGGCGAAGGCCAGGACGTTGTTGCCTTCAACTATGCCTGCACCCACCAGGGTGGTTCGCTTTACGACAGCTATAAACCCGATACGAAATCACTGGGCGCCTGTCCGTTGCATCTGTCGACCTATGACTTGACGCGCCACGGCATCCTGATTTCCGGCCAGGCTTACCAAAGCCTTCCGCAGGTTCTGCTGGAACTCGATGGTGACGATATCTACGCCACCGGAATCTTCGGCCTGATTTTCGGCCGCAAAGACAACCTGCACGGTTAAGGAGAGGAAGAACATGTCAACTCCATATTATATCCCAGACGAGAACGTCCCTCTGCCCCCGGCAGATGCGGAAGTTATCACCACAGCCTGCGATTACTGCATCGTGGCCTGTGGCTACAAAGTCTACCGTTGGCCCGTTAAGGGCGGCAAGAACGGTGGCGCAATGGCGGACCAGAATGCATTTGGCGAGGATTTCCCCGTTCAGGCGCTTGGCCCGTGGGTTGCCCCCAACCAGCACAATATCGTGCTGCATGACGGTGAACCTCATCACGTTGTGATCATCCCCGACAAAGCGGCAGAAGCCGTAAACGTAAATGGTGACTCGTCGCTTCGTGGTGGTTGTATTGCGCAGAAATGCTATAACCCTGAAACACCGACACGCGATCGCCTGAAGTCGCCAATGATGCGTATCTATGGTATGCTTCAGCCGGTCACATGGGACTTCGCGCTGGATATTGCGGCTGAAATGGCAAAATATGTCATCGCGAAATTCGGGGCAAATGCTTATGGCGTTAAAAGCTATAGCTATCAGTACATCGAAAACACCTATGCAATTCGCAAATATGCACTGCGTTCGGTTAACACTGCGAATTTCGCCAACCATGATGCGCCGTCCAATGTTGGCGCGACACCGGGTTTCCGTGATGCAGGGTTTGATAATTTTGGGCCTTCATATCAGGACTGGAAAGATGCAGAAACACTGCTGATTTGCGGCACTGATCCCTATGAAACCAAAACTATCATGTTTACACAGTGGATCATGCCGGCAATTCAGGGTGGTCAGAAAGCCATCTTTATGGTTCCGCGCAAAACCGCTGGTGTTGCCTTTGCCGAGCAAAATGGCGGCTTATGGCTGGATGTCAATCCGGGCACGGATTTGCTGCTTGTGAATGCGATCGCACGGGTTATCGTTGAAAACGGCTGGCAAGACAAAGAGTGGATCGAGAAGTGGGTCAATGACAAGTGGGGTTCGTCCTCGGGCTTTGGTCAGGGCACACGGAACACGCCTTGGCAGTGGCGCACCACATGGGGCAAATTCCAGACCAAAGGGTTTGATGATTGGAGCAAATGGTTGCTGGGTCAGGATGAGTTTGCCCTTGACGCTGCATCCGAAGTGACTGGTGTAGATGCTGCAAAAATCAAACTGGCTGCCGAGATGATGGCCAAGCCAAAAGAAGACGGATCACGTCCGAAGACCTCGATCATGATCGAAAAAGGCTTTTACTGGTCCAATAACACAGGCAATACAGAGGCGATTGCAGCCTTGGGCATTACTGTAGGTGCCGGCGGTCGTCCCGGTCAGATGATCGGTCGCGCCGGTGGTCACCAGCGTGGTGGTGTTTCGGGTGGTAGCTATCCCCGTAATAAATCACCAATGAAGCTGCCTGGTCGTCGTCGTCGTGCACTTGATACGGATACTTGGACGGTATCGGGTCACACCCGTATGGCCCATGTTATCGGCACGACATGGATTCAGTCGATGTTGGGTTCCCAGCAATTGTCGCAACGGTTCCATGAACTGACCCGTGGCAACCCGCACCAGATCCAGTCGATCAACCGCGACAAAATCCTTGAGACCCTTAAGGCGCGTGTTGATAGCGGTGGCATGGTTATTGTCAATCAGGACATTTATCTGGTTGATCCAATCGGTAACCAGTTTGCAGATATCATCTTCCCGGCCGCAACTTGGGGCGAAGAAGATTTCTTGCGGGCTAATGGTGAACGTCGTGTTCGTCTGTATCAAAAGTTCTATGATGCACCCGGCGAAGCAAAACCGGACTGGTGGATCATTTCGCAACTTGCCAAGAAAATGGGCTTTGACGGATATGATTGGGAGACTTCCAATGATGTCGCGGAAGAAGCAGCCAAATTCACTCGTGGTAGCCGCAAAGACTTTAATATGGTCAAGATCGCTGCACACCGTGAAGGCAAAACCCTGCATGAGAAGTTCCGCGAAATGGGGACCAATGGTATCCAGGCACCTGTGTATATGAATGCTGATGGGTCTTTGATGGGCACCGTTCGTCTGCATGACACAACGCGCAAACTGCCTGCTGATGGCCCGACTGCTGCGAATATGTTCAACAAAAAGCTGACGCATTTCAATTCGCAAACCGGTAAGTGTAACATCCAGAAATCACCTTGGTCTCTGTTCTCGGATTATTGGGAATGGATGAAGCCAAAGGGCGACGAACTATGGTGCACATCCGGCCGCGCCAACGAACGTTGGCAGTCAGGTTTTGATGACACGCGCCGTCCTTATATTGTCCAGCGTTGGCCGGACAACTGGGTCGAGATCAACGAAGATGATGCAGCAGCACGCGGCATTGAAAGCGGTGATATGGTTCTGTTGTCCAACGATCGTGTGCCGGCATTAAAAGACATCATTCTGGGTGTTGAAGGATCTGACTATTCCTTTGCCGGACAAATGGCCAATGGGAACGTCGAGCTTTCAGAAGCATCGGTAACCGCGGTTGCGATTGTAACACGGGCAGTCAAGAAGGGGGTCATGTACATGGACTTCCTGCATACAAGCCAACCGGCAAATGCACTGGCCGGACGTGTGGTTGACTGGATCAGCGGGAACTATAACTATAAAATGGGTGTGGCGAAGGTCACCAAGATCGGTGAATCACCATACAAACATAGTTTCCGGTCGATGTCCTTTGCGCCGCGTGACATCGTAATCTAGGCTTACGGAATGGGCATCTGTTTACAGGTGCCCGCCCACAAAATTGTGACAAATCGCCGACCCTTGTGAAAACGGGGGTCGGCGACCTAATGCTTGACGCACGTCAATGCGCCGAAAAACCGGAATCGATAGGCTACCACGACTGAATAAAGGTGGTAGGACAATGAAAACCAAAGCGCGCGATAGATTAACCGAAATTCTGGACAAGGGAATTGATGTCCATCGCTGTGCCGCTGCGCGGGCGTTGGGTAGTATGGGGATGCCGGAAACAGCAGAATCTCTGGTCAAGGCATTGCTGGATGAAGACCCGGATGTTCGCGTTGATGCAGCCACGGCGTTGGAGCAGCTGAACGATCCGACTACAGCCGAAAAACTGATGGAGAACCTGATCGGTGACCCCGAGGCTGACGTAAAACGCGCTGCAATCAAGGCGCTTATCGCCATGCGCTACGAACCTGTTGTGCCGTTGTTGCGTAAATTGGCCGTTTCCCGCAGCAATGACGAAGTCGCTTGGGACGAGGACGAGTTTTATGTTTCCGGCTGGGATGACTGGGTGGATATCCAGATGTCGGCCATCGAAGGGCTGGCCGTATTTGCGCCTCAGGACGCAGTGCCCGAAATCGTTGGGGCGATGCTGGACGAAGAAGCTCAGGATCTGACAGAGCCGGTTTTGGCAGCCCTGTCAAAAATGGGCGAACCGGGTGCACATGCAATTATTGATCTTTATGCCAAGGGTGATACACGCATGTGTCGCCGCATAGTAAAGGCCGTTGGTAAATCCGACAACCCGGCACTGGATGCCCTGCGTGGAGGGATGATCGAGGATGTAAAGCCGGAAATCCGCCGCCTTGCCCTTGAGAACCTTGAACCGTCTGATGATCGTTTGAAACCCCTTTTCGGAGACAAGGATGCAAGTGTTCGGGCCGCAGTTGTAAAGCATGCCGGTTTGCAAAATGATCTTTTGCTGTGGGATTTGATCAAGGATCCTGCACCGGAAGTGCGTATCGAGGTGTTCCGCATAATTGCAGCAAACCCGGACAAGTTTCAGGATGACGATCTGGGAAACGCAGTGCAAAAGGCAATCGCGGGTGAACCCAAGGCCGCCAAACAGGCTGCCCTTGCACTTATGGCCCTTAGGGGGGCGGAAGCCGCCAAAGGGCTGTTGCATGTTCTGGGGGACCAATCCATTCCGCAGGAGTTCCGTGTCGGTGTGATCGAGGCGGTTCAGGGTGCTGGTGATGTTGCTGTACCTGCATTGTTACATGCTGCTGGCGATGCGGACCGCCATCTGCGGCTTGCTGCGCTCACGGCTTTAGCTGAAATTGCGGCAAACGATCCTAAATGGCCAAATGATGCCGGTATTGGGCTGATTGCAGGTTTGAATGGTGAATTGGTATTGTCGCCTGAAGAGCCTGAAGAAGAGGTTGAAGAAGAGCCGCTTCCTGAAATTACCGAAGAAATTGCCAGAGAAATAGACGAGGACCTGCCGCTGGTCGCCGAGAAACGCACCCCGGCAGTTTCAACATTGGAAGCAATCAAGACAAACCGGCCGGATGTCCCGCAGGAAGAGCCTGAAGAGGTAATTCTAAACGAGGTGGATCAGCGTTTTCTGGATATGACCAAAAAGCGCAAGCACGCCAAACGCAAGATTTCATGGGAGACAGCGGCAGCACCACACGAGGATGTGCGGCGGTTTTCGGCCCGTTTGCTAGGGGGCGTTGTAAATAGCGAGGTTACCGATACTCTGATCAAGGTGTTGGACAAGGATGTCGAGGACGACGTGCTTCACGGCGTATTGTTTTCGCTGGCCAAACATGGCGAACAAACGGGTGCATTGCCTGATGCTGCGTTGGAGCCGCTGAAAAACCTGCTGGAGAGCGAAACATCGGAAACCCGTGTTCTAGCGGCGCGGGCGATGGGGTGGATCAAAGGGGCCGATATCGATGCGGCCCTTCTCGACATGCTGCAAAATCCCGATCCGCTGGTTCGTGTCGAGGCCATCCGTGCAATGGACCACCGCAATCTGGCAGGCAAGGAAATGATTGACGCACTGGATGATGACTATCTGGGCGTTGGAATTGCAGCTGCCCGCGCATTGGCGCGTCTCTATGGTGATGCGTCCGTAGATGCGTTGGTGTTGTTTGCTGTCAGCCATGACGGCACATATCGCCGCGATATCGGCAAACTGCTGGGGGAATTCGCCCCAAAGGCCGGTGCCGCCCGTTTGTTGGAACTGTTGTCGGACGAAAGCCAGAAAGCACGCTGGCTGGTTGCGATTGATGCGCTGGCCGAACTGTTTCAACAACGACCTCGAGAAGAGGCTTTGAAAGTCGCGTAATTATTACTCACCCGAAAGGAAGCAAAATGAAAAACATAATGAAAAAGTCTGCTATTGCGTTGGCAATGTTGGGGATGGCCACTGCAGCAAGTGCCAAGGGATATAAGGAAATCGAAGTCACTGACGGTGGTAGTTTTGTCGGCACTGTTGCTGCTGGCGACGCCAAGGCTGACACCCGCACCTACACCATCTCGAAAGACCCGAAGATCTGTGGCGAAGGCTCTCGCGAAGTTCCGTTTGTCGAGATCAACGAAAACGGCACGCTGAAAGGTGCAGTCGTGTTCCTGTCTAACATCGAAGAGGGCAAAGCCATGCCCGAAGATTTAATGAAATTGACAATCAATCAGGAACATTGCGAGTTTTCGCCGGCATTTGGTGTGATGGCCAATACAGGCGAACTGACAGCGGTGAACAATGACGGAACGCTTCACAACATCCACACATACGAACAGATCGGCAAAGCGCGCAAAACTGTTCTGAATGTTTCACAACCCAATAAAGGCGACGTTCTGACCAAAGTGATCAAACTGCGCCGCGGGAACGGTATGAAAGTGGAATGTGACGCCCATGATTTCATGCATGGCTTTGTTTACGTCGCCAAAACGCCTTACTTTTCAGTTGTGGATGAAAACGGGGCGTTTTCGATCACCGATATTCCGGCTGGCACATACAAGGTTATGATGTGGCATGGTTTCCTTGGCGAAAAGAAAGTCGGTGAAATCACTGTCGATGCTGGCGGAGAAGTCAGCATGGACCTGTCCTACTAAACACTGATCAAGGAGACCGGCCAGATGGCAAAACGCAAAAGAATAAATGCCTTTGACGTCTTCGTTCTGGCCGGCGCCCTTGTGAATGTGGCTGTTGTGCTGCTGCTGTTGGGGTATTGGCTATTCAACTGAAAACCACATTGCTTGCTGCCGCTGGGGCGGTCGCAATCGGGGTGGGGGCTTATGCGGCTCTCTCCCCTTTTGGTCCCAAAGGCATGGCATTTGTTCCGGCGGGCGAAGCCACGCTGGGCTATGTCTATTACACCGGCCTTTACGGGCCGATGCCCTATCAGGTGGATGATTTCTGGATTGATAAATTTGAGGTGACGAACGCCGAATATTCTACGTTCGTCAAAGCTACGGATCATGCGCCTTCGGCCTTTGTGGACGAGGACGATTTGAACCAGTCCGATCAGCCCGTGACAGGTGTTCTGCACGAAGATGCCATTGCCTATTGCGCATGGAAGGGCAAACGCCTGCCCACCGAAGTCGAATGGGAAAAGGCCGCGCGGGGCACGGACGGGCGGATTTACCCGTGGGGCAATGACGAGGATCTGAGCCGCGCCCACATCAGCGGTGAAGCCCCCGTTGCCGTCACCGAATACGAGGGGGACATCAGCCCCTACGGCGTGCGCGGCATGGCTGGGAACGTTTCGGAATGGGTGTCTGACACACGCGAGGCCCGCGCGGGCCAATGCCGCGACAGTCACGTTGACACCCGCGATGCAACGCCCGAGATGCTAAAGCTGCTGGCGCAATTAAAGGCTGATAATGGCGGGGTTCTGCCTGCATTCTGCTCCACCCCCGATCCGCTGGACGAAAGCGTCCCCAGCGAGCCTTGCGCCTATATCAAAGGGAACAACTGGAACGGCCGCCCACATATGACCGTCGCCAGCAACCGGTTGTGGGATTACACGAATGCTTATGCCGAATTTGTGGGCTTTCGCTGCGCCAAAGACAAGTAGACACCGGCCAAAACAGGGGCCGATAAATCTGGAGAAGAAACATGGTTGTAAATCTGGCGATTGACGAAGGGGTGGAAGGCGCCGCAGGCGACGCCCCCGTGTCGCTGAAACGTATTCTGGTGGCGCTGGATCAATCCGATTATGCCAACAACGCGATGAAGCAGGCAACCCGCCTGTGTGATGGCAAAATCACCGGCATCCACGCCTATGCCGCCCGTCTGCACGACCGCCGTTTCAAACAGATGGAAGGTGGCCTTCCCGAACGCTATCAACGCGAAAGCGAGATGGAGCATCAGCGCGAGGTGCACGAGGATCTGATCGGCATGGGGCTGGGTCTGATTTCCGACAGTTACCACGATGCTGCTGCGGATGTGGCTAAAAAGGCGGGCGTGCCCTTTGATCGTCTGTCGCCCGAGGGCAAGAATTACAGCTGTCTGATTGATGCGATGAACAAGGGTGACCATGACGTGTTGTTCATCGGCGCGCTGGGGCTTGGCGCTGTGGCCGGGTCTACCATCGGCACCGTTTGCGAACGGGTTGTGCGGCGCACCAATATGGATGTGTTTGTGGCCAAAGACCGGCGGATGAACATCGGTGATGGCCCGATCGTGGTGGGGATGGATGGCTCGCCCAAATCATTCGGCGTGCTGATGACCGCGCTGGATATAGGCAAGCGTCTGGATGTGCCGGTTCATGTGGTGGCGGCTTATGATCCCTATTATCACTACGTTGCTTTCAACAAAATATCGACCGTTCTGGACGAGGAAGCGGGCAAGGTTTTCCGGTTCAAGGAACAGGAACAGTTGCACGAAGAACTGATTGATGACGGCATCGCCAAAATCTATCAGGCACATCTGAACGTGGCCGAAACTGTTGCGCAGGATGCCGGTATGGAAGTGGTTACCGAACTGGTTGCCGGCAAACCCTATCAGGCGATCAGGAAATATGTCGAAAAACACGTCGCATCGCTGTTGCTGGTCGGGAAAACCGGCGTTCATGCCGATGACGGGCTGGATATTGGCGGCAATACCGAAAACCTGCTGCGGATGGTGCCGTGCCATATCTGGATCGGCATGGTCGAACATTTCCCGCCCTCCGATGTGGTGGCCGAGGAAACGATCATGTGGTCGGACGAGGCCAGCGAGATGATCAACCGCGCGCCCGAGTTTGTGCGCGGCATGGCCCGCACCGGCGTGATCCGGCAGGCGCAAAAAGAGGGGCACACTTTTATCACCACAAAATTCGTCGAACAGGTGATGAGCAAAATGATGCCCAGTGGTGGTGGCGACAAAGACGCCCCGCAGCAAAGTTTCGAGCGGCTGGATTGGGCTGCCGATGCCCGCGCGCTGCTGGACAGCATCACGGATGAACAGGTGCGTGAAAACATCTGCCTGCGGGCCGAGAAATCGGCACGGCGCGATGCGGCGGGGCAGGTGACGGTTGCACATATTGAGCCTTTCATGGCCGAAGCCGTGCTGGAACCCGCCAGTCGTCAGGAAAGCGGCATTGAATGGCGCGCGGCGTCTTTGGCCCGCTTGCAACGGGTTCCCGAGGCCTTCCGCGATCAGGTGAAAACCAGCATCGAAAATTTCGCCAAAAAGCGCGGGGTTTCGGTGGTAGATGCTGCAATCGAGGATGAGGCCTTTGCCAACGCCCGTCTGGCGATGTGCCCCGAGGATAAGGGGTAAATCATGGCCGATGCCCCCTATCTGATTGCCCTGAACCTGACCGAAAGATGCAACCTTGCTTGCGAGCATTGCTATCTGGATGCCAAGGTTCTGAAAGAAGGGGCGGTGGATGAACTGGGCACCGATGATCTGAAACGGGTGCTGGGTGAAATCGCCGAGGTCGGCCCCGAAGCCATGGTGGTTCTGACCGGCGGCGAGCCGATGTTACGCCGTGATCTGCCGGAACTGGCGCGACATGCGTCCGGCCTTGGCCTGATGGTGGTGGTGGGAACCAACGGCATGTTGCTGCGCCCTGATCGTATTCGTGAATTGCAGGATGCGGGTGTGGCGGGTATCGGCATTTCTGTCGATTCCCTGAACCCCGACCACCACGATGATTTTCGCGGCAAGAAAGGCGCATGGATCAAAACCATGCAGGGGATTGATGCCTGCAAAGCGGCCGAAATGCCGTTCCAGATCCATTTTTCTGCCACCGACGAAACGGCGGATGAAATTGACGATATGGTCGCCTTTGCCCGTGATGCAGGCGCGATGGTGCTGAATGTGTTTTTCATGGTCTGCACCGGCAGGGGCGAGAAATATTCAGGCATTTCACCCCAAAAATACGACCGCGTTCTGCGCCGTGTGGCCAAGGCGGCGAAAGAGGAAAAGCGCCTGATGGTGCGGGCCAAATGCGCGCCGCATTTCAAACGGATCGCGCTGGAAATGGACCCTGATTGGCCCATCACCGCCGCGCATGGCTATGACGCGGGCGGCTGTATCGCCGCCACCCGTTACGCGCGGATCACCCCCACGGGCGATGTTACCCCGTGCCCCTATATGGAAAATTCGGCGGGGTCGGTAAAGGATCAGAACTTTGCCGAAATCTGGCAGGACGCACCGGTGCTGAACGCATTGCGCGCACCCGAACTGGAAGGGCGCTGTGGTGCTTGTGAATTCCAGATCCTGTGTGGCGGATGCCGCGCCCGCCCCTTGGCGATGGATGGCAACATGATGGGCGAAGACAGCCTGTGCAGCTATCAGCCCCAAGGCGGTGCCGTGATCACGCCGCTGGTTCCGGCGGGCACGACAATGCGCTGGGCATCTGATGCCGAAACACACCTTGCCCGCATCCCCGGTTTCGTGCGCCGTATGGTGCGCAAACGGGCCGAGGACTATGTGCGCGGCGAAGGCCGTACCGAGGTGACCAAAGACGATCTGACCCTGCTGGCCAAACGCCGTTTCGGCGATGCCGGACCACCTTCGTTCATCAAGAGAGGGCGTAAATGATGCGTGATGTGATTGTCATTGGCGGCGGGATTTCGGGGCTGGCGACGGCCTATAACTTGATGTTGCGCGGGATTGATGTGCAACTGCTGGAACGGCAAGTGCGCACCGGTGGCAATGCAATTTCCGAACGCTTTGATGGGTTTCTAATGGAACACGGGCCGACCACCTTCAACGCCTCGGTGCCGCAGGCGGTTGCGCAGATCACGGCCCTTGGCCTGCTGGATCAGGCGCATGATCTGGGGCCGGAAGTCAAACGCCGCTATTTGCGAGATAACGGGAAACTGGCTGGGATTCCGGCCTCATTGACCGGCTTTTTTACCTCGAATTATCTGTCGGCCCGTGCCCGTGCCCGCATCCTGATAGAAGGGCTGATTCCGCGATATATGGGGGACGAAGAAAGCATCCACGCTTTTGCCAGCCGTCGCTTTGGTCGCGAATTTGCCGACAAGGTGATGGACCCGATGGCCGCCGGTATCTTTATGGGGGATTCACGGGAACTGTCGGTTAATGGCGCCTTTCCCAAACTGGCAGAGATGGAACGGGCACTTGGCTCGATCACCCGTGGCGTGCTGCGTGCCAAACGGGGCAGTGAACCGGGGCGGCATCTGTATTCGTGGGATGACGGGATCGGGGCAATTCCGCATGTGTTGGCCAAACAATTGGGTAGTCGGGTTCACACCGGCATTACCGTTTCCGGCCTGAGCAGAGCCGCACAAGGGTTTGCTGTGAAAACCAGCAAGGGCACCCGCAATGCCCGTGCTGTGGTGCTGGCTGTGCAGCCACATGTTGCTGCGCAATTACTGGAACGGATTGACCCGGTCGGGGCCGATGCGACCGGTTCCATTCAGGCGCCGCAGGTGAATGTCGGGTTTTTTGGTTACCGGCGCGAACAGGTGGCACACCCGCTGGACGGGTTGGGTTTTTTATCGACCAGAGATGATGGGCGCATCCTTTCTGGTTCGCAATTCGCCTCAACCATGTATCCGCGCCGAGCACCTGATGGGTTCGTGGCGATTTCGGCCTATGCTGGTGGGGTGCGCAATCCTGAACTGGCGCAGATGTCGGGCATTGATCTGATGGCACAAATGCATGCAGAGCTATCCGAAGTTCTGGGCATCAAGGGCGGGCCGGCTGTCACACGTTTGCGCCGTTGGCCGCTGGGGTTGCCACAATACACGCTGGGTCATATGGCACGGCAAAAACTGTTTGCCCAAACCCCGCGGCGGGTTGAAGGGCTGTATCTGACCGGAAACTACACCAATGGGGTTTCAGTGGCCAACTGCATTAAGTCGGCGCTGGATATTGCCAAGAACATTACAGAAAGCCTGATGGTTTCACCTGACGAAAAGAACAGCACAAAGCAGGCTATGCGCTGACCTTGTTTACAGTGGCAATGAAGCTGTAACCGATGCCATGGATGGTTTTGATATACTCCCCTCCATCCGGTTCGGACTCCAACTTTTTACGCAACCGCATGATATGCACGTCTATCGCCCGATCCCCTGCGAAACTCTCGCGGCCACGGGCGGCGTCCAGCAATTGATTGCGGTTGAACACCGTGTGCGGGTTGGTGACGAACATATAAAGGATTTCGAATTCGGTGGTGGTCAGTGGTTCAACTTCACCGCTGTCAATCCGCGATAGTGACCGTTCGTTCTGGTTCACCGACCAATTGTCGAACTGGTATAAAACCGCTTTGGTCGAAACCTGTTCGGCCGGTTTTGCACGCCGCAAAATGGTGCGCACGCGGGCCAGTAATTCGCGCGGCTCGTAAGGCTTGACCATATAGTCGTCGGCGCCGAATTCCAGTCCGACAACGCGATCAAAGGTTTCCGAGCTGCCGGAGAGAACAAGAATAGGCAGGTTTGAATCCCGCCGGATATCACGGGTGATGTCCAGTCCGCTTTTGCCCGGCAGGCCGATATCCAGAATAACCAGATCCACCTTTTGCCGATCCAGCACCGCCTGCATTTCGCGTCCGTCCGAGGCACATTCGACGTTGTATCCCTGTTTTTCCAGATACCGCTTTAGAAAAGAAGTGATCTGGGGATCGTCATCGACAACTAGGATCAGTTCTTTTTGCACAGGCTTCCTTCACTACGTTAGGGTCTTGTTTGTTCAGTCTAGCAATAAAGCTATAATCTATCTTCTGTTTTCCGCGTTTTTCACGCCTGTGGCAATGGAAAACCGCCGTGGATTGGCATATAAGTCAGGGAAGGGGCACGATAATTTCAGCTATGCAAGGCAATCAATCCATATCGCCACCCAAACGCCGCCGCCGGTTGATGCCGATTGCGGTTACAGGTGCGGCTGTGCTGTTGCTGATTTTAGCGGTGATGCTGGCGCTAAGTAACGAAACCAGTTCGCGATTCCGCAAGATCAAGACCGGGTGGGAAGAATATTCACATGCCGCCGATCCCAGAGGCCTTTGGATCTCCGAAATACGCGGGTATTTCGGCTATGGCGGGATGATCCACAACTTCAAAAATTATGTGCTGCGGCAGGATGAAAAATATGAACAAACCCTGCGGGCCCAAAGCCGTTTGTTGCTGGATGCGATTGCGACATATCAGGCCGCCAACCCCGATCCGGTAGAACAGGACGCACTGAAGCGGATCAAGCGCGTGGTCGAGGAATATTCCCGCAATATCGAGATTATCAAACAGGGAATTGCGGACCATAAAAGCGCCGAGGAGATTGACACGATGGTGCGTGTTGATGACTCGGATGCATTGCGGGCGCTGGCGGTGTTGGAACGCCATTGGCTGGACCAGCGACAACGCAATCTGGATACCATCGTTGCAGCCCTGTCAGACGGGGATGCTTTGGTTCGGTCTTTGGCCGGTGTTATGGTGTTGCTGACGGCGCTGGTGGGGCTGATCGCGCTGATGATTTTTGCGCTGGTTGGCAGCGCATTACGGTCGAACGCGGCACAGTTGAAAGAGCTGGAGGCGCGCAAATCAGCGCAAATGGCAGAACGCAAGCTTGCGTGGGTGGTGCAGCAAAGCCCGGCTTCGATTATGATCACTGACACACACGGAACGATCGAGTTTGCGAACCGCAAATTGTTGGAAATGACGGGGTATACCGAAGAGGAGCTGGTTGGCAAATCCCCCAGCATTCTGAAATCCGGCCACACGCCGGAAGGGGCTTATAAAGATATCTGGAGACGTTTGAGTAAAGGCGAGCCATGGCGTGGTGTATTCAAGAACCTGCGCAAGGATGGCAGCCATTATTGGGCGGCGACAAGCCTGTTGCCCCTGCTGAACGAAGAAGGCGAGATCACCAACTATATCGGCATGGGCGAGGATATTACTGAAAAGCGCCACGTGGATGAACAAATTGCGCAAGTGCAAAAGATGGAGGCGGTGGGAATTTTGGCTGGTTCGGTTGCCCATGATTTTAACAATGTCCTAATGACGATCATCGGCAATACAGAACTGATCAAACTGGAATCCGAAGATATGGACGCGCCTGAGGATGTGCGCGCCTCAATCGAACATATCGAGATTGCCTCGCGGCGGGCACGGGCGCTGATCCAGCAGTTGCTGACCTTTGCGCGCCAGCAGCCGGGGCAGGCGCGGCGGCTGGAATTGCATCATGCAGTGGACGAGGCACTGGAACTGATCCGTGTTTCAACCCCGCCGACGGTGCAGATTGAATTCAAACCGGTCGTTGACCGTGTTGCGACGGATATTGACCCGACGGCCTTTTTCCAGATCGTGATGAACCTATGCCACAACGCGGTTGAAGCGATCGGAGACAATGGCGGGCAGATCGAACTGCGCCTTGAGCGGATTAACCGCGGCACCAAAGGAGGGTTGAAAAAGCTGCCCAAAGGGGCGCTGGGAACGATCAAGCTGGAAATCGACGATAACGGACCCGGCATCCCGCAGGACATTCAGGAAAAGATATTCGAGCCGTTCTTTTCTACCAAACCTGTCGGCAAGGGCACCGGCCTTGGGCTGGCGATTGTGCGTAACTGGGTGGAAGAGGCGGGCGGCAAGGTTCATTTGCAAAGCCGTCGGGAAACCGGCACTTGTTTTACCTTGCTATTCCCCGAATTCGAAGTCACCGAGAGTCATATTGAACAACAAGCACGCCCACAGATGGGGCACGAACATATCCTGCTGGTCGATGACGAAGAAGACCTGCTTTATACCATCCGTCGGATGATGGCGCGGCTGGGGTATCGGGTCGAGGCGTTCTCGAATCCGGCATTGGCGCTACATGCTTTCCGCACCAATCCGGGCAGTTATGATGCGGTGGTGACGGATATGATGATGCCGGGAATGAATGGCGCCGAACTGATCACCGCGCTGCATGAAATCCGCCCAGAACTGCCGGCGATGGTGATTTCCAGCTATATGGTCGAAGGGTCGCTTCCTGATGATCTGAAAGATGTGGTCACGGTGCAAAAGCCGGTGAATATGGCCGTTCTGGCCCATGCGATGCGGCTTACAATTGACCAAAGTCAAGGCTGACCCGTTACAATTATTTACAACACGACATGTAATGTAACTGTGCCTAAATCCTGCCGAAACATCGCGGGAATAGGGTTTGTGCGAATAGGCAGCGCATAGTGCCCGCCAAAGGAGTGATCCGTATGTCCAATATCATCCATCCGTTTGAGACCCCCGAGGGGGATGGGATGGAAAATGATGTGATCGAGGCCATTCTGACCCGCCATTCCGTTTCCCCTAAGAAAGTTGCCAAACCCGGCCCGACACCCGAGCAGGTGAAAACCCTGATGGCCACTGCCGCTGCCGCGCCGGATCACGGCAAACTGCGCCCGTGGCGCTTTATCGAATTCCCCGAAAGCAGTCGGTCCGCCCTTGCGGATGTGTTCGAAACCGCACTGCGCGAACGTCTGCCCAATGCCGATACCGAGGCCCTGTCGCGCGCGCGTGAAAAAGCCAGCCGCGCCCCGCTGTTGCTGGGTCTGGTGCTGCGCCTGAACCGCACTGCCGATGTGCCGCATGTAGATGACCAGTTGGCCTCAGGCGGGGCGGCGTTGCAGAATGTGTTGCTCGCGGCCCATGCGATGGGCTTTGGCGCGCGTGCCCTTAGCGGGCAGGCGGTGCGCACGCAGGCCTTTCGGAATGCATTGAAACTGGATGACGATGAAACCTTCCTGTGTTTCATCGCCATCGGAACACCCACATCGGCCCCAAGGCGCAACGCACGTCCCGCGCCTGAATCCCTGTTGTCACAATGGACGGGATAGCCGATCGTGCGGGCACCGCTCTGTCCTCCCAAAGTGGTGCCCGCCTATTTTTTCTGACGAGGCTCCTTCATGAACGCACCTGTTGAACCGACCGTCGCCGCCTGTGGCTGTGACAGCCATGCCCACAAGTTGACCCCGCTGGATGTCGCGATTGAACGCGGGCTGGCGCTGGCCTCGGCCGTTGATGATGTCGAGGACGTCGCCCTGACCGATGCGATCGGCCGCGTGCTGGCGTTTGATGCGACCTCGCCCATTCCGCTACCGCCTTTTGATAACTCGGCGATGGACGGCTATCTGGTGCAAACCGCCGATCTGGCGGGGGACAGTCCATGGACCCTGCAGGTGATTGGCCGTATTGCAGCCGGTGACGCAGGGCAAGACAAACCGCAATCGGGCACTGCGCTACGTATTCTGACGGGCGCCCCTGTGCCTGCAGGTTTTGATGCCGTTGTGATGCAAGAGGATTGCGAGGTTTCGGGCGACACCATCACCTTTTCCCGCAAACCCGCCGTGGGCCAACATATCCGTCCCAGTGGTGGAGATGCCGCCAAAGGGCAGGTCGTTGTCCCCGCCGGTGCCGAAATCGGGCCCCGCCAAACTGGCGCGCTGGCTGCAATCGGTGCTGGCACCGTTAAGGTGCGGCGCAAAGTGCGCGTGGCAATCTTTTCGACCGGAAGCGAGTTGGTGCAACCTGGCAAGCCGCTGGGGGCAGGGCAAATCTGGAACTCGAACCGGTATACTCTGCTGTCCTTGCTGAAAAAGGGCTGGATCGAGGTGGTCGATCTGGGTGCGATCCCCGACAAACCCGATCTGCTGAAAGCCGCGTTGGTCAATGCCTGCACCACATGTGACATGGTCATCACCACCGGCGGCGTGTCGGTCGGTGACGAAGACCACATGCCGCGCCTGTTTGAAGAGGCGGGCGGCAAGATGCAGGTGATGAAAGTGGCGATCAAACCGGGTAAACCGATTGCCTTCGGCACATTGGACCGTGCGATTTTCGTTGGTCTGCCGGGCAATCCCGTGTCGGCCTTTGTGACATGGATGGTGATCGGTGCGCCGGTGCTGGGAAAACGCGCAGGGCTAACGGCCCGCCGCGCTGGCCGAATGCTGGTGCGGGCGGCGGGTGATGCCAAACGCCGCCCCGGCCGGATCGAATTCCGCCCGGCCCGTTATGTTGACAACCCGCTGACAGAGACAAGTGAAGTGGAACTGATGTCACCCGAATTTTCCGGCCGCGTGGCGTTGTTGTCGCTGGCCGACGGGCTGGCGGTGATCCCTGCGGATAGCGAAGGTGTGTCCAAAGGGGACGTGCTGGAATTCATTCCCCTGTAGTCGCTTTTGATTGGCGCTGGAAATTCATTCTGAATATGCGTATTCACTGGGTTGTGGCCCCGTGGCTCAACTGGATAGAGCAGCCCCCTCCTAAGGGGCAGGTTACTGGTTCGAATCCAGTCGGGGTCACCATTTCAACATTTGAGAATGTTTTCAGGTCCGAATCCCCCAAAGCGTTCGGTTTGATTCTGCCTGATTTTGGGTTCTTTCTTCGTCCCTTTTCAATAGTTGCTGAAACTGTCTTTGATTGTGTTAAATCTTGCCGGTTTTTCCTGGGCATGTTTGGGTGTTTTTCTTGGATAATCGTTGTTTCCTGAGGAAATTGAATTTTTTGAAAAAACTTTTGATTTTTTACAAAAAGGGGTTGCGACTCTTGTCGTGGGGGCCTA
>WFNH01000031.1 GCA_015488685.1 Marinosulfonomonas sp. | reverse complement strand
CTCCCCCCTCTCGTGCATATTCCCCTGCAAGCACCAACAAGGGGGATCCCATGACAGACACAATAATCGGCATCATCGGCGGCTCGGGCGTATATGATATTGACGGGCTGCAAGACGCCACTTGGCAAAGCGTAGACAGCCCGTGGGGCAAGCCCTCGGACGATATTCTGACCGGCACGCTGGACGGTGTGAAAATGGCGTTCCTGCCCCGTCACGGGCGCGGGCATGTCCATTCCCCCACCACAGTCCCCTACCGCGCCAATATTGATGCGCTGAAACGGCTGGGGGTCACCGATGTGATCTCGGTTTCCGCCTGCGGGTCTTTTCGCGAGGAAATGGCGCCGGGCGATTTCGTCATCGTGGATCAGTTCATCGACCGTACCATCGCTCGCGAGAAATCGTTTTTCGGCACCGGCTGCGTGGCGCATGTGTCCGTCGCCCACCCCACCTGCCCGCGCCTGTCCGATGCCTGCGAAGTGGCCGCGCGCGATGCCGGGATCACCGTGCACAAGGGCGGCACCTATCTGGCGATGGAAGGGCCGCAGTTTTCCACCTTGGCCGAAAGCAGAATGTATCGCGAGGTCTGGAACTGCGATGTGATCGGCATGACCAACATGCCCGAAGCCAAACTGGCCCGCGAGGCCGAGCTTTGCTATGCCTCGGTCGCCATGATCACCGATTACGACAGTTGGCACCCTGATCATGGCGAAGTGGACGTGACCGAGATTATCAAAACCCTGATGGGCAACGCCGACAAGGCCCGCAATCTGGTCTCCCGCCTGCCCGCGCTGCTGGGAACGGACCGCGCGCCGTGCGAACACCACTGCGACCGCGCGCTGGAATACGCCATCCTGACAGCCCCCGAAGCCCGCGATCCGGCATTGGTGGCGAAACTGGACGCCGTGGCGGAGCGGGTGCTATAACCGCTGCATTGAAAATACAGGAGAAAATTGTGAAACACATATTATTGCTACTTGCGCTTTCCCTTCCCGCACAGGCCATTGCCGATGGATATGTTCTGGGCGCGGGTCGTTGGCCTTGTGAAGAAGTTATCCGGGTCTACGAAAAGGGCACCCCGAGCGAAAAAGGCGAGCTGTTCGGCTGGTTTATGGGGTTCTGGTCAGCGGCCACCTTTCAGCGCGAGGCCGGTTTTGTCGATGTCGTCGAAAGCGCTGGCGGAAACAAGATTGCAGAAGCCTCGGTGGTTGAATGCCGCAGGGCCCCCGCCGATACGCTGTTGTTTCGCGTTACGCAAAGCATGATCGAAAACACCAAATAACATGGGCAATGTGCTGGTCCTTGGCGCCGCTGGTTTCATCGGCCAGCACATCACCATCGCCCTGCGCGATGCGGGCCACAAGGTGCTGGCTTGCGCCCGTGATACCCGTCGGCTGACCGCGATGGGGTTTGACACATTGCAGGTTGATCTGACCGATCCCGCCAGCCACAGCCCCGATTTCTGGCGCCCGCATGGGGCATCAATTCAAACCCAAAGATTCTTCACCAAGTGGAGGAAACTTGAGTCTCAGGTCACCGGCAAACACTTCTATCAGGAGAGCGATGGCCATGATCATTTACAAAATCAGAATTACTGAAGGATACGAGTTTGTAAACCCATCCAATCAAGAAACGAGAAGTGTATTCCGCGGATTTAATGGAAAAAAACAGCGGGAAAACTGGAGGCCTGTATTAGTGTTATTGGAGCGCTCGAATCTTGGGCGAAAACTGAAACGGGGTGATTTTCATACAATCGGAGCAACACCTCTAATTATGCGTAAGCGTGCTGTTGTGGCCTTGAGTGAGATATGGAATGCCAACGGGGAAATGCTCCCACTAATTGAAGAAAGCGGCGAAGAGCTTTTTGTTTTCAATTCACAATCCATTGATGCACTTAATGAAAGTCAGTCGAATATTGTCAGGTTCCCAAGCTCTGGTCGAATAATGGTCATCAAACAACCCGTATTCATTAAAGAGAAATTAAAAGGTATTGATGTTTTCCATCTCCCAAATTTTCCGTATATCACGTACGTTAGTCAGCGGTTTGTTGATAAGGTTAAAGAAAATGATTTGCGCGGAATTGATTTCAAACAGGTCTGGCAATCTTCTACTGATTAAAAAACGGATATACTTGTTGCGTGGAAGCAAACACTTTTCTCTAATTTACCCCAAAAACCATCCCATCCCCCACACCTTGCCCCAAATGCACCACCCCGATCCTGCGGCCACTCTCCCCCATCAAAACCACCGCATAATTCACCCCTGACGGCGGCGACAGCCATGCGGGCGGCAGGTCCTCTCCCAACAGCGCCAACACCCCCGCCACAGCCACACCCGGCGCTATACTGCGGCGGCCGGAGTGCACGGTGGCGATGGCCTGCAACTCCACCTTCCAGACGCCGATCAAACCTCCCACTAAACCGGCTTTGCCTCGGGCGCCCGCACCCCCTCCAGTATTCGCAAGGGCCGACGAACCGCCTCGCTTAGCCCCGGGCGTTTGGGGGCCGGTATCTGTTTGCTGACCTCGACCAGCAGCACGCCGCCTGCCACCATGGTTGGAATCCGCCGCCCCGCCTTTTCCCAGAAATTCCCCGTCCGCAGCCAGAACCGTTTTTGCGACGGCGGGGTATAGAGCGCGCCGACGTGGCGTTCTGGGATCAACCCGTGGCTTTTCAACTGCGCCTCGAGCTGACTCAGACTGTAAGGGTGGCCATAGCCGAACGGCGTGCGGTCGCTACGCGCCCACAGCCCTACGCGGTTGGGCACCACAAACAGCCCACGCCCCCCCGGCCCCAGCACGCGGTAACATTCCTGTAGCAGCTCCCACGGGTGTTCGCTGGTTTCCAGCCCGTGCATCACCACCAGTTTGTCCACCGATCCGGTTTCCAGCGGCCACATGGTTTCTTCGCTAAGAACGGCGACGTTTTTCATCCCCACAGGCCAGGCCATCACCCCCTGCGGCCCCGGCATCAATCCGGTCACACGGCGGGCATCCTTTAGAAACGGGCGCAGCAATGGCACGGCAAAGCCGAAACCGACAACGGTTTGCCCCTTGGCCTCGGGCCACAGTTCGACCACGCGCTCGCGCACCGCCCGCTGCGCCGCACGGCCCAGCGCCGAGCGGTAATAAAAAGCCTTCAGGTCAAGCACATCAAGGTGCATATGCGGGAACTCGTGTTGGTGTTGTTGATCAGACCATAGCCGATTTGCACGAAAATGCCACGGCTTATGCGATCAGCGCGGCCTCGGCCTTTAGCAGTTTCATCAACACCCTCAGGGAACGCTCGTAAACTTCGTCCTCGGCCAGTTTTCCATTTGTGAACTGGTCCTGTGCCGTTGCCACCATCACCTCCGGCCCCGTCAACAGCCGTGGCCGAAACGGTGTCATCGCCAACCGCAACGCATATTGCGCCCGCGCGCCCCCTGCCCGTCCGGCAGCAGCGGATATCAGCGCTACCGGCTTGCCTTTCCAAGGCGCGCCTTCGGTGCGGCTGACCCAGTCCAGCGCGTTTTTCAGCACGCCGGAAAAGGATTGATTGTATTCCGGTGTGGAAATCACCACGGCATCAGCCGCGCCAATCTGGTCGGCCAGCACCTGCACCTTGGCGGGAATGCCCTCGGTATCCTCGACATCGCCGTTATACAGCGGCAGGTCGATATCGGCTTCGGTAAATGTGGCACCTTCCATCAACCGTCCGGCCTCGCGGATCAGGTGGCGGTTGAAGGATCCCTGTCGCAAGGATCCCGATATTCCCAAAAGGTTAAACTGTGTCATGTCGCGTTGTTCCTTATCCTGTGGCGCTCAGGATGTGGCAAAACAGGGATGCACACAAGGGCGGCTGTCGCACAGCATCTGTGCATTTTACTTTAGGCCGGTCTCTGCGCCACGATCACCAGATTATTCGCGGGCATTTCGTGAACAGCAGCAAGGGACAGACCGGCGGCACACAGTTCGGCCTCCATCCATTCCAGATCTTTATAGCCGATCAACGGGTTTTGCGCATTCAGGCTGGCGTGGAACTTGGCATCCCCTTCGCTGCGAAAGGCGCCATCGGTTCGAAACGGTCCGTAGACAAAGAAATGCCCGCCAGCGGCCAGTGCCCCCGCCGCGCCGCGGATCACCGCCACGGCGTCCTTTTGCGGGATCAGGTGGAACAGGTTGACCACATAGACCAGCCGCAAATCGGGCAATTTTGGCCACACCCCGCTGGCATCCAGCAACACAGGGTCGCGCAGGTTACCCGCCCCCGTATGCGCCCGCCATGCGGTGATACTGTCCATCCGATCACCCGACGCATCACTGGGTTGCCACGCCACATCCGGATACATTCTGGCCAGCGCCGCAATATGCTGCCCCGTGCCGCTGGCCAGCTCCAGCACCATGCCGCAATCGGGCACATAATCCGCCAGCCGTTCGAATATCGGGGCGGCGTTGCGTTCGGCCGAAGGGGCAGACAGCCGCCCGTCAGGCAAAGCATGGCTGCTCGGCGCTGTATCAGGTAATTTCAGCTTGGGCTGTGTCATTTTGCACCTGTCCTGTTCATAAGCCAATATTGCGCCCACCTGCGCAATCGGCAAGAGTGGTGCGAACACATTACCAAAAGGACTCGCCATGTCTCTGCAAATCGCCACCATCCCCTGCCGCGAAGACAACTACGCCTTTCTGCTACACGACAAGGACAGCGGCGAAACCGCGCTGGTCGATGCGCCAGAAGCCGCGCCAATCATCGAGGTGCTGGAAAGCCGTGGCTGGACCCTGACGCATATCCTGATCACCCATCACCATTATGACCATATCGACGGGGTGGAAGAACTGCGCACGAAATACGGGGCCAAGGTGGTTGGCGCCAAAGCTGACGCCGACCGCCTGCCCGCGCTGGATATTGCCGTAAGCGAGGGCGACACCATTAAAATCGGCGAAAACGAGGGCGCCGTGCTGGATGTTTCCGGCCATTGCCAAAATCACCTTGCCTTTCACTTCCCCCGCAGCTGTGCCGTATTCACCGGAGACAGCCTGATGGCACTGGGGTGTGGTCGCCTGTTCGAAGGCACGCCGGACCAGATGTGGAAGAGTCTGTCGAAAATCGCCGCCCTGCCCGAAATGACAATTGTCTATTCCGGCCACGAATACACCGCTGCCAACGCGACATTCGCCTATACGATCGAGCCAGGCAATGCGGCGCTAAAGGATCGCATCCTGCAAATCATCGAGGCCCGCGCGCAAAAGATGCCAACCGTACCGTCGCTTTTGACCGACGAGTTGGCCACAAACCCCTTTTTGCGCCCCCAAAGTCCCGAAATCCGGCAACGTCTGGGGATGGAATCAGCCACTGATGCCGAAGTATTTGCCGAGATTCGCCGCCGCAAAGATAATTTCACAGGCAAAGAAATGCCTGATATCACGGAAGAACCATGCAATTGTGCCTATGAGTGATCAAAAAGCACTTGAAGTTGCTGCCAATCACACCGAACTTTAAGGATATCAGGTCATAGGTGGATCATCCGCCTGAACTGCAAAGGAACAAAGCGCGTGCCGTCATTTTCAAATACCCTCGAACAGGCAATCCATTCTGCACTGGCCTTGGCCAATGCCCGCCGCCATGAACTGGCGACGCTGGAACATCTGTTGCTGTCCCTGATTGACGAACCGGACGCCGCCAAAGTGATGCAGGCCTGCAATGTCGATCTTGAGGCATTGCGCAAATCCCTGATCGAATTCATCGACGATGATCTGGCCACGCTGGAAACCACGATCGAAGGTTCTGAAGCGGTTCCAACGGCCGCCTTCCAGCGGGTGATCCAGCGCGCGGCGATCCATGTGCAATCCTCGGGCCGGACCGAAGTGACGGGGGCCAACGTGCTGGTTGCCATCTTTGCCGAACGCGAATCCAATGCGGCGTTCTTTTTGCAAGAACAGGAGATGACCCGCTATGACGCGGTGAATTTCATCGCCCACGGCGTGGCCAAGAACGAGGATTTCAGCGAATCCCGCCCGCTGACCGGCGCGGATGAATTCGGCGAAGAAGCGTTTGAAATCGATGGCGAAGGCGAGAAAGAAACCGCGCTGTCAAAATACTGCGTCGATCTGAACGAAAAGTCCGCCAAGGGCGATATTGATCCGTTGATCGGCCGCAATCACGAGGTCGAGCGTTGCATTCAGGTGCTGTGCCGCCGCCGCAAAAACAACCCGCTGCTGGTGGGCGACCCCGGCGTTGGCAAAACCGCGATTGCCGAAGGTCTGGCGCGCAAAATCGTGCATGGCGAAACACCCGAGGTTCTGGCCCACACCACGATCTATTCGCTTGATATGGGCGCGCTGCTGGCCGGCACCCGTTACCGTGGCGATTTCGAAGAACGGCTAAAGGCGGTGATGACCGAACTTGAAGAACACGAGAACGCGGTTCTATTCATCGACGAAATCCACACCATCATCGGTGCCGGTGCCACATCCGGCGGGGCGATGGATGCCTCTAACCTGCTGAAACCGGCCTTGCAGGGCGGCAAGCTGCGCTGCATGGGATCAACCACCTACAAGGAATTCCGCCAGCATTTCGAAAAGGACCGCGCCCTGTCGCGCCGGTTCCAGAAGATCGACGTGAACGAGCCTTCTGTCGAGGATACGATCAAAATCCTGAAAGGCGTGAAAAGCTATTTCGAGGAACACCACGGCATCCGTTACACGATGGATGCGATCAAAACCGCCGTGGAACTGTCGGCCCGCTATATGACCGACCGCAAGCTGCCCGACAAAGCCATCGACGTGATCGACGAGGCCGGTGCGGCGCAGCATCTGGTGATCGAAAGCAAACGGCGCAAGACGATTGGCGTGAAAGAAATCGAGGCCGTCGTTTCGAAACTGGCGCGGATTCCGGCGAAAAACGTCTCCAAGGATGACACCGAAATCCTGCGCGATCTGGAGAAATCCCTGAAACGCGTGGTGTTCGGACAGGATCCGGCGATCGAGGCGCTGGCCTCGGCCATCAAACTGTCCCGTGCGGGTCTGCGTGAACCGGAAAAACCCATCGGCAACTATCTGTTCGCCGGCCCGACAGGTGTGGGCAAGACCGAGGTTGCAAAACAATTAGCCGATGTTCTGGGCGTGGAAATGCTGCGTTTCGATATGTCGGAATATATGGAAAAACACGCAGTTTCACGCCTGATCGGCGCGCCTCCGGGCTATGTCGGCTTCGATCAGGGCGGTATGCTGACCGATGGTGTGGACCAACACCCCCATTGCGTTCTGCTGCTGGACGAAATGGAAAAGGCGCACCCGGATGTTTACAACATCCTGTTGCAAGTGATGGACCACGGCAAACTGACCGACCATAACGGGCGCACGGTGGATTTTCGCAATGTGATCCTGATCATGACAACCAACGCCGGTGCATCCGAAATGGCGAAAGAGGCGATCGGCTTTGGCCGTGAGCGTCGCGAGGGAGAAGATACCGCCGCGATTGAACGCACCTTCACACCGGAATTCCGCAACCGTCTGGACGCGGTGGTCAGCTTTGCCCCGCTGGGCAAGGATGTAATTGCGCAGGTGGTCGAAAAATTCGTGCTGCAACTGGAAGCACAATTGATGGACCGCAATGTTTCGATCGAACTGACCAAAGCGGCGGCCGACTGGCTGGGCGACAAGGGGTATGACAACAAGATGGGCGCCCGCCCGTTGGCCCGTGTCATTCAGGAACACGTCAAGAAGCCACTGGCCGAAGAACTGTTGTTCGGCAAACTGGCGAAAGGCGGTTTGGTCAAGGTTGGCGTCAAGGCTGGCAAACTGAATATCGAAATCCTGCCAGTTGGAAAACCCCGCCTGTCGGGCAACAAACCCCCGTTGCTGACCGCCGAATAGACCGGCCTAACGCTCGGTCAGTTTCAACTCGATCCGCCGGTTCTGGGCGCGGGCTTCGGGTGTATTGGCCGGATTGATCGGCTGATATTCCCCGAACCCGTTTGCGGCCAAACGGTTCGGCGGAAAGCCCAGCTGGTCCACCATATAACGCACAACCGACAGGGCGCGGCCCTGACTTAGCTCCCAATTGTCATGGTAACGCCCCGTTCCTGAAAGCGGAACATTATCGGTGTGACCGTCAACGCGAACGATCCAGTTTATTTCCGGCGGTATTTTATCGGCAACCTGACGCAGAATCCCTGCAATCTTGGCAATCTGCGCCTTGCCCTCGGCAGACAAGACTGCCGAAGCCGGTTCAAACAGAACCTCGGACGAGAACACAAAGCGGTCCCCGACTACCCGCACGCCCTCTTGGGTGGCCAGCAAATCCCGCAGCCGGCCAAAGAATTCGGATTTATAATGCTCCAGATCCTGTGCCTCGGCCGCCAGTCGGGCACGTTCTTCTTCCAGCCGTTTACGCTCGGCCTCTTCCAACTCGCGGCGGCGCTTTTCTTCTGATGCGACACGGGCCAAAGCCGTGTTCAACTGTGTTCCCAAGGTTTGAATCTGGACATTTGCCTGCACATCCTTGGCCGTCGATTGATCCAGCAGGGATTGCAGCGATGCCAATTGCTTGCGCAATTCGGCAACCTGCGCATTCAGCAAGGCCAGTTTGCGCTGCGCCTCGGCAGATTGTTCTTTCTGATCGGCCAAAGAATTTTGCGCCGAAATCAGCAGGATTGCCCGCTCCTCGGCCACCGACATCTGTTCTTTGGCGCGCTCTTCGGCGGCCAGTTTCTCGGCTAGTGCCTTGGACAATTGCGCCTGAATTTCTTCTTGTGTGCCCTTGACATTGCTTGCCGCCAGAACCGCAGCGGCCAGTTTGGCGTTCAGATCGCTTTTGGCGGCTTTGGCTGCGGCCAGAAGGGTCAGAGTTTCCTCGGCACGCTTGCGTTCTTTTTCAAGGGCCAGCGTCATTGCCGTCAATTCTGTATCGGCATTTTTCAAACGCTCGCGCAATGCTTCTGCTGCCGCTGCATCTGCCAGCTTTTCCTTCTCGGCCTCGCTTAATTGCGCTTCCAGTTCATTCTGGCGTGCGGCTTGGGCCTCCAGCTGTGCCTGTGTCTGAGCTATGGTAGATTCCTGTCCGGCGTTTTTGGTGCGCAGATCAGCGATCAATGCTTCCAGCGCCTCTTTACGAGCCGCTGCCAGACGCGCAATTTCCGCCTGTGCGTCCACCTCATCCCGCGCGGTGGCCAGCGCCAGGTTCAAGGCTTCCTGATCCGAAATCAGCTTGGCCTGTTCTGCCTTGGCAGCATCCAGTTCGGCGGTCAGCGCGGCGCCTTCGTTGCGGGCAGCATCGCGTTCGGCCAATAGGGTTGCCACTTGTGCCTCGAAACTGGTGATTGAAGCGCGCTGCTGTTCCAGCTCCGTCGCCTGCGCATCCCGCTGCGAGGTCAGGGTCGCAATCAGCGCCGATTGGCTATCGGCATCCTTTCGGGCCTGTTCAAGCGTGCTGTCCAACCGTGCCACATCCTGTTCGAGGGCGGTTGCCCGCTGGCGCTCCAGCCCCAGAGAATCGGCCAGACTGACGATTTGTGCATTCAGATCATCCAGTTCGGTGGCCTGCCCGGTGATGGTTTCGCGCAGGAAAAACTGGATCACCATGAAAATGGTCAGCACGAACATCAGCACCAGCAAAAGCGCCGTCATCGCATCCACGAACCCCGGCCAGATCGAGGCCTGAAACCGTTGTCCTGATCGACGGCTAAGCGCCATTAGCCCTGCCTCCGCCCTTTGGGGGTGATGTCGCGCAGCGCCTGCGTCAGCGCGGCCATTTCACCACGCAATTCGGCGGTGACCTCCTGACGACCTGCCGACATTTCCTCAAGCACGCGCAGTAATTGCACATCGATCGAGCGCAAGCGCATCCGGCTTTCGGCATCGACACCGCTTGCGCCCTCTTCGGCCTGTGTGGCCAGTAATTGCACCAAAGCATCCTGCCCCTCGGACACCTTCAACAGTGAATCCGACACATTGGCATCCTTGGCCATACGATCGGTCAACCGTTCAACCGACCCCGCCAATGCGCCCAGTTTTTCATCAATTACAGCACGACCGGCATCGCTTTTGATAAACAATTCGCGCATGGTTTCCATTTGTTCGGACATGTGATCCAGCACACCGGCAACAACGCTTTGCTCGCCGCCTTCGCCATCGGAGAATCCAACGCGGGTGATGGTGGATAGCCATTCTTCCAGATCACGATAAAACCGGTTCTGGCCATGGCTGGCAAACAGCTCCAGCAGACCCACCAACAGCGATCCTGCCAAACCCAATAGGGAGGATGAGAATGCCGTGCCCATACCACCCAGCTGTTTTTCCAGCCCGGTCATCAATCGGGTGAAGCCGGTAGCTGCATCGCCTGTGTTGTCAGTGGCCAGTGACCGGATTGTATCAACCAGCGCAGGCACGGTTGTGGCCAACCCATAGAACGTGCCCAGCAGACCCAAAAAGATCAACAGGTTAACAATATAGCGGGTAATATCACGGGCTTCGTCAATCCGTGTGGCAACAGAATCAAGGATAGATCGCGAGGATGACGCTCCGATCTGCATCCGCGCCCCACGAGTACGAAGCAGCGCAGCCAATGGGGCCAGCAGGCGCGGTGCCTTGGGCATTTCACTATCATCCTGGTTCAGTGCGAACCCTTCGATCCACTTCACCGAGGACACAAGTTGCAGCACCTGCCAAAAACAGGCCAGCACGCCGATGGCGAACACCGTCAGGATAAGTCCGTTCAAAACGGGGTTGGCATCATAGAAAGCCTCGACCCGTGAAAATGTCATATAGGCCCCGAAGCTCACCGCACCAACAACCGCAAGCATCGTTAAAAACTGGCTTACCGGCTGGGTGAAATGTACTTTGGCCTGTTGATCTGGCTGGTCCATCTGGACATTCCCTGACCTGATTGTTGTTTTCATGCACGATAGTGCGATGAGGCCAAGTTGCCAACCTGCAATTTAGCGCACGGTTGTCAGGGTTTTCACTCGCGCAGATAACCAGTCGAGATCATCATCCGAAATACCCAACTCGTGCAGGTGATCTGCGGTGTTGTGCAGGTATTCGTCATTCGGCCCGCGCCCGCCAACGGCTGTCGCAATAATCCCTGCCTGTTCTGCTAGTGGAAGACCACCGCAATATTGCACATGATCCGCATCCACCACATAGGTCACAGCCTGAACCTGCCGTCCGTCCCGCAGGGTGACGGGCAGCACCGCCTCGACATAGGCCGAGGATATCAGCTCGCGTTCACGCAGATAGTTCAGAACGCTTTCAGCTTTGTCTGCGGACACCTTCAACGCCAGTCCGTCGCAACACGCCCCCGACAAAGCATCCAGCGCCAGCACAAGACCCGGATGCGCATCTGTGCCGCGGTGGTGGATCGAGCGCATACAGAACGAGCGGTGATAACCGTTTAGCGTCGCGATCTGCCTGTCGATATAATCAAACCCCGGATTCCACATCAATGATCCGTATCCGAACACCCACATCGGGGAATCTGTCATGCGTCTGGTCCTTTTTGTCTCAGCCTTTATAAACACCAATACCGGACAGGAAAGAAAGGCCGAAAAATGCGCAAACTGATCAGCCTGATTGTGGTGATGGCGGGGCTTTGGGGCGGTTACTGGTTTGTTGGCTCCAGTCAGCTGGAAAAGGGATTCAAGGACTATCTGGCACAGGAACTGGGGCCGGATGATCCCATCCACCTGTCTTATTCCGACTTGACGGTGCAGGGGTTCCCCAATCGCTTTGACACCCGCATCACGGATATTGACCTGACCAATACGATCAACGGCATCCGCTGGCGGGCACCGTTTTTCCAGATTTACGCGCTCAGCTACAAACCCTACCACATCATCGCCGCCTTGGCGCCAGAGCAGGTTGTGACCCTGCCCAAACAGGAATTCAACATCCGCAGCGAGATGATAAGGGGCAGTGTTGTGTTCCTGCCCAAACCCCTGTTCAGCGGCGATGTGATCATTGATCGCAGCAGTTTCGAGATGGTGAATGTGACTGCATCCTCGAACAAGGGCTGGGCAACCACGATCAAGGCAGGGAACGTGGCCCTGCGCCAGACCCCGACGAAACCGCTGTTTTACGATTTTGCCATTTCGGCGCAGGACATTGATTTACCGGATCAATTGCGTGCCCTGATCGACCCTGCGCATCAGCAATCAGCGCTGTTTGACAGTTTCAAACTGGACAGCACGCTGGGCCTGTCCCACCCGCTGGACCTGACCGCGGATCGTGGCGAACACCCCAAGGTGACCGAAATCGAGGTGAAGGATCTGACCATCCACTGGGACGACATCCGCTTTCTGGCAAAGGGCACATTGCAGGTCGGCACGGATGGCTATCCGGTGGGCAAGCTGGACCTGACGGCGATCAACTGGCAGAAAATGTATGAACTGGCGGACCAAAGCGGCGCGGTTGATCCGGAATTCGCTCCGACCATCCAGAACGGGCTAAAGGTGCTGGCCGGTATGTCCGAGGGCGAGGACGTGATCGAAATCGCGTTGAATTTCGCCGATGGCCAGATGTCGCTGGGACCATTCCCGATCGGACCCGCACCGCGTTTGTATTAAAGTTACCTGCAATAGGATCCGCTGCGGTATCGCGCCGTGTCGAAATGGAAGTGGTCCTGATGATAACGGTTGGCATTTGGTCCCAGAACGGTGCCGAACGTGCCACAGGCGGCGCGGTGCATGCGTTTCAGGATCGGCCCTTGGCGGCGATCCCGCCAGCCGCGCAGGACAGTAAGAGAAGTGCCGTTTTTCAGGTTGATCGCAGCAATATCCACCGCGTGGCCATAGGCATGTTCGGATATCTTGGCGCCCGGCTGACTGTTACGGGTGCGGCAGGCATAGCTGGCGACAATCCGCAGTGATTTGATTCCGCCGCCCATGCGTCCTACAGCCGGTTTTGCACCAGTATGGACCCAGCGTTTCAGCGCCTTGGCCGTATTACAGTCGATGGTTGCGGGGGTTGTCAGGGTCACGCCGTCCACCGCAGTCACCTTGACCGGATTGGGAATTCCGCAAGCACCACGCCCGCGTACCGGCGCAATCGCCTGCCCGCGAATGGCGCGATCACCGCAAACCGACCCACGGCGCGGACCGCGCACTTCGCGGCCAACGCGTGCCGGTGTCACCATTTCAGGCGCCGTATTCGCCCGCGCAATGATCCGGCGCATGTTGCGGGGGCGCGGCAGTGGGCGCAAGGATTCGGCAAGGCCCGGCGGGCCGATAAAGACCGCAACATCGGGGCGCAAATCGGGGGCGATCATTGGCTGGGTGGTGCGCGTCATATAGGGGCGCGGCACGGGGCGAATACGGGCGTTGTAGTAAACCGGAACGGTGGTTTCGCGCGGGACATAGGTCTGCGTCACGGGCCGCGCTAGCGGGCGTAATGATCGTGAAGGGGCATTGGCCAGTGCCACTTGTCCTGACAAAACGAATGCCAGCAGGAACCCGAACAACCGCAACATCAGGATTTCACCCGCCCGAAATCGGGGGCATCGGTGTCTTGCCCTGCCTCGATAATTCCGCGACGAATGGCGCGGGTGCGGGTGAAATAATCATGCAGGTGATCCCCGTCACCGGTGCGGATTGCCCGTTGCAGGGCAAACAGTTCCTCGGTAAAGCGGCCCAGAATTTCCAGCGTGGCGTCCTTGTTGTTCAGAAACACATCGCGCCACATGGTCGGGTCCGACGCCGCAATCCGCGTGAAATCACGAAAACCGGTGGCGGAGAAGTTGACCACCTCTTTTTGCGTGACACGTTGCAGATCATCGGCCACACCAACCATCGTATAGGCGATCAGATGCGGTGCGTGGCTGGTGACGGCCAGCACCAGATCGTGGTGCTCGGCTTCCATTTCATCCACAATCGCGCCCATGCCTTCCCAGAGTTGGCGCAAACGTGCTGTTGCGGCCTCATCCGTGCCCTCAACCGGCACGATCAGACACCAGCGGTCATCAAACAATTCGGCAAAGCCTGACCGCGGCCCCGATTTTTCAGTCCCCGCCAGCGGATGCGCCGGAATGAAATGCACCCCCTCGGGGATATGCGGCCCCACCGTGTCAATCACCGCCCGCTTGACCGAGCCAACGTCGGAAACTGTTGCGCCCTTGTCCAGATGCGGGGCGATTTCGGCGGCCACGGCCCCCATCGCACCAACCGGCACGCAAAGCACCACCAGATCGGCGCCCTTCACAGCCTCGGCCGCGCTGTCACACACACGGTCCACCAGCCCGATTTCAGCCGCGACCTTGCGGGTTTCTTCGGAACGGGCATAGCCCGTGATCTCGCCTGCCAGCCCGTCGCGGCGCATGGCATGGGCCATGGAACCGGCGATCAACCCCAGCCCGATCAGGGCGACACGTTCGTAAATCTGCGCCATTACCGCGCCTCCTTGAAGCCTGCGACCGCATGGGCGACACGGCGGCACGAGGATTCATCACCGACCGTGATACGCAGACAATTGGGCAATTTATACCCCTTTACCAACCGCACAATCAGGCCTTGGGATTTCAAATAGGCATCACAGGCCACGGCTTCTTCCTCGCTGGCGAAACGGGCCAGAATGAAGTTGGCGGTCGAGGTGTCCGAGGGCACGCCCAGTTCGGCCAAGGCTTCGGCCAGCCACGCCCGCAAACGGGTGTTTTCCGCGCGGCATTTGGTGACGTATTCCTGATCACGCACAGCGGCAATCGCCGCCGCCATCTGCGCCTGCGACAGGTTGAACGGCCCGCGCACGCGGTTCAGGATATCAATCAATGGTTTCGGACCATAGCCCCAGCCAATCCGCAGGCCGCCCAGCCCGTAGATTTTGGAAAAGGTGCGGGTCATCACCACGTTGTCGCGGCTACCCACCAACCCTGCACCGCCGTCAAAGCCTTCGACATATTCGGCATAGGCCCCGTCCAGCACCAGCAGTGCCTTGGGCGGCAGGCCATCGGCAAGGCGGGCAATTTCATTGCCGCCGATCATGGTGCCGGTCGGATTGTTCGGGTTGGCGACAAACACCAGACGGGTTTTGTCGGTGCAGGCATCCAGCAGGGCGTCAACATCGGTGACCCGCTCGCGTTCTTTGGCCTCGACCGGGGTCGCCCCTGCCGCCAGTGCGGAAATGCGATACATGGAAAAGCCGTGTTCGGTAAACAACACCTCGTCGCCAACACCGGCGAAGGCCTGACACAGAAAGGCGATGATTTCATCCGACCCCGCCCCGCAGATGATCCGCTCGGGGTCCAAATTGTGTACCTCGGCAATTGCCTGACGCAATTCGGCGTGGTCAGTTGACGGGTAGCGATGCAATTCATGTGCAGCGCGCACATAGGCCTCTTGCGCGGCCTCGGAGGGGCCAAAAGGGTTTTCGTTCGAGGACAGTTTCACCACATCCGACACGCCATTAACTGTGGCCTTGCCGCTTTGGTAAAGGTCAATCTGCATGATCCCGGGCTGCGGGGTAATCTTGGCCGTCATAGCTACAACACTCCTGTTAAGAAGGGTTCTAACCGAGCAGGTGGGGCAATGCCAGACGCATTAGCCGTGCATTTTGCAACCGTTGCGCTTATGCGGCGTAGCGGGCGACGGCCTGATCAAAAGTGTTGGCCAGAATGTTCACGGAATCGATGATGTAATGCACGGTTTGATCCGTCATCAGGTAACCGAAATTCAGGCGCACCCAGCCGGGTTTATGCACCTCGTTACCGGCCAGAATTTCATGCCGCAACTGGTCGGAATAGTCATGGTCGATGTTCAACAGCCGGTGGCCATAGGGACCGGCGCAGGCACAGCCGCCGCGGGCCTGAATACCGTAAATGTCGCTTAGCAGGCGGGTGAATACCTGTTCGGACACCGGTTTACCGGCGCTGTCGCGCACCAGAAAGGAAAAAATCGGCAGGCGGTGGGCGGTTGGGTGCCCGAGCAGGGTCAAACGCGGGTTGTTTGACCAGCCTCGACGGGCCATTTGCACGAATTCGGCTTCGCGGGCGGCGATGCGGTCTTCTCCGATCGCTTCTTTAATCAGGAACACCAGTGCCGCGCGGATATCACCGATCACGTTTGGAGTGCCGGCCTCTTCGCGCTCGGACAGGTTGCCGGTGTAATCATGGTTCCACGGGGAAACGAAACAGACGGTGCCGCCGCCCGGCGCAGTGGGCACATTGCGGTGCACCACGGATTTGCGCAGAATCAACACGCCCGAGGCCGCAGGCCCACCGGGGAATTTATGGGCCGAGACCACAACCGCATCTTTTTCAACATCCGCGCCGTTGCACATGTCAATCGGCAAATACGGCCCGCCACCGGCGTAATCCCAAACCGACAGGGCGCCGTGTTTCTTTAGCAACCTCGTGACAGGATCCGGGTCCGTGATAATGCCGGTGACGTTGGAGGCGGCCGAGAAACTGCCGATCATCAGGTCCGCGCCCGCGTGATCCCGAAGGGCCTGCTCCAGCACATCCATATCCGGCCCGCCTGTGGCACTTTCGGGGATTTCCACCACCTCGGCCTTGCACTCGCGCCACGGCAGCATGTTCGAGTGATGCTCGTACGGGCCGATGAACACCACTGGATTTTTTGCCTCGTTCACACCCAGCAAGGCTACAAGCCGGTTCAACCCCGCCGTTGCGCCTGACCCTGTGTAGATCACCGCACAATCCTCGCCTGCCTTGGTGACGCGGGCGATCTCGCTGCGGGCCTGTTCGCGCAGGCGGGTCATGTAGCCGCCGCAATAGGACGCCTCGGTGTGGCTGTTGGCGTAATAGGGCAGCACCTGTTCGGAAATGAAATCCTCGACCTGCCGCAGGGCACGACCCGAGGCGACGTAATCGGCGTAAACCAGCGGCACGGAGCCATCGGCACCGGGGATCATCGCGCCTTCGCCGATCAAACCGGCGCGCAGGTCGGCAATCGGGGTTTCGCTGGATATCATGGATTTGAAATTGTTCAGGGGCATGGGATTATTCCTGTTGTTTATCCAATAATACACCCGAAAATTTGCAATTTTACTCTTACTTCACTTGATATTAGTTAGATTTGGTTGTCATATGACCACATGAAACAAGGAATTGTAGATCATATAGACCGACAGCTATTGAAACAGCTACAGGAAAACGCCGACCTGTCGCAACGCGAATTGGCCGACCGGATCGGCATTTCGCAAAACGCCTGTTGGCGGCGGTTGCAGGCGTTGACGGCGGCGGGGGTGTTGCGCGGCGCCACTGCACGGCTGGACCGGCAACAACTGGGCTTGGGGCTGGTGGTGTTTGTGATGCTGCGCACGCGGCACCATTCGGCAGATTGGCTGGCGCAGTTTCGCCGCCATGTGCTGACCATCCCCGAAGTGGTGGATTTCCACCGGATCGGTGGCGATTACGACTATCAGCTAAAGGTGGTGACTGAAGACATGGCCAGCTATGACCACGTTTACCAGCGGCTGATTGAAAAGGTCGAACTGGATTCAGTTACATCCTATTTCGCGATGGAATCGATCGCCGAAGGACGCCCGCTGCCAATCTAGCAAACCGCCCCAAACAATGTGTTATTCACCTTCACTTGGTATATGGCTTCTTAAGGGAACCCCTTTCAAAAACCACCCGATAAGACTGGCCACAAAAGCAGCAGCCGCCGCCAATAGAAAAACCGGATGCAGCGCATTGGTTATCGCTTCTTTGATCAAAATCTGCACTTCAGGAGGTAAAGCCGACATCATTTCCGAACCAAGACTGTGTATATTCCCGCCCGTCATACCATGACTGCCCAGCGTGTTTGTCAGACTATTGGTAAACAAAGATCCAAAGATCGAAACACCAATCAAACCACCAATTTGGCGAAACAAGGTAAATCCAGCTGTTGCCGCCCCCATTTGAGCCTTGGGAACCGAATTCTGGATTGATGTCGTGCCCACTGACATTGTTGGCCCCAGCCCGATGCCGACGATAAACATACTGATCGAAATTACCCAACTGCTGGTATCCACTTGTAATTGCGTAAACAATAACAAGCCCAGAGTCATCACAGCCATACCAATCATCGGCAGGCGTCTGTATCGTCCTGTGCGCCCCATATAGCGCCCCGAACTGATTGATCCCGATAAAATCCCAAACATCATTGGAACCAATAAAAGCCCTGATACTGTCGGGCTAACACCTTTAACGGTTTGCAGGTAAAGCGGCAAGAAAACCAACGCCCCGAACATTGCCACACCGCTGACAAAGCCCACGCTGGTCATAACCGTGAAATTGTTGAAACGAAACAGGCTCATCGGCAACACGGGTTCGACTGCCCGAAACTCGATCCGGACAAAAGCCAAACTGGCAACCACAGCAACACCGGCCATTGAAAGCATGAAAGGCGATGTGCGCTCGAAACTGCTCCCCCCTAGACTTGTGAAAAGGACCAATCCTGTCAGGGCCATAGTTAAGAAAAGGGCGCCAAGGTAATCAATCTTGTGGGAAACCCTGCGTCCCGTCGAGTGGAAGGCCAAGGCGAAAATTCCAAGGGCCAAAACGCCGATCGGCAAGTTCACATAGAACACCCAACGCCAGCTTAACTGGTCAACAAAGAATCCTCCCAAAAGAGGGCCTGCCACGCTTGAAAGTCCGAAAACGGCCCCGAAAAGCCCCTGGATTTTTCCGCGTTCGCGTGGCGCAACGACATCCCCGACAACCGTAAAGGCCAATACAAACAATCCGCCACCACCCAGGCCTTGAATCGCACGCGCCCCGATCAGGAAGCCCATAGAATGCGCCATACCCGACAAGATCGATCCAATCAGAAAAATAGAGACGGCAATCTGCATCAGCAGTTTACGCCCGTAAAGGTCCCCGAGTTTGCCATACATCGGCGCGGACACAGTTGATGTTAACAGGTACGAGGTAACCACCCAACTTAGATGATCGACACCTCTTAATTCCGCTACGATGGTCGGCAATGCGGTTGAGACAATGGTTTGATCAAGCGCGGCCAGAAATAGCATCACAGCAACCGAAAGCAAAATCAGTTTGGTCGTTTTTTTGTCTTCCATTCGTGCCCCCATTGAATTGACCGAGTTGGTTCCGATTCTTTTATGTTAATATGATTTACATTCTGAAATCTACATCCTGCGATATATTTTCTGCACAAACAAAAAGGGCCACCAATACAGGCAGCCCTCTGTTAACCAATACGGTGCGGCCAAGATTAGTTCTTGGCGTAGAATTCCACCACCAGGTTCGGTTCCATCATTACCGGATAAGGCACATCGCCCAATGTCGGTGTACGCAGGAACGTCGCGGTCATTTTCGAGTGATCTACTTCGATGTACTCGGGCACATCGCGTTCGGCCAGCTGAGTGGCCTCAAGCAGAACAGCCAGCTGTTTGGAGCGGTCACGCACTTCGATCACGTCGCCTTCTTTAACGCGGTAGGACGGGATGTTCACTTTTTTGCCGTTCACACGGACGTGGCCGTGGTTTACGAACTGGCGGGCGGCAAATACGGTTGCCACGAACTTGGCGCGGTAAACAACAGCGTCCAGACGACGCTCCAGCAGACCGATCAGATTTTCACCTGTATCGCCTTTTACACGTTCGGCTTCACCATAGATGCGGCGGAACTGTTTTTCGGTCAGGTCGCCGTAGTACCCCTTCAGCTTTTGCTTGGCGCGCAGCTGGATGCCGAAATCCGACAGTTTTTGCTTGCGGCGCTGACCGTGCTGGCCGGGGCCATATTCGCGACGGTTAACGGGGGATTTGGGGCGGCCCCAAATGTTTTCGCCCATGCGGCGATCTAGTTTGTGCTTGGCAGCTGTGCGTTTGGTCACGGCTGATCTCCTTCGGTCTATGTGCGCCATAAGCGCGGGAAGGGCGTTGTCCTTTCCCTCCCCTTAAACCGGTTCGGGCGACAGGCATCCTTTTGCAAGGGCCACCAACACCAAATGAATGCCCCAGCCGGTGAGGGCTGGGAACTTGGCGCTTCTAGGGGGCGGGCCCGCCAGAGTCAACAACGATTGGCGAATACCGATGCGAATATCAACACATCGGAATTGTCGCACCCGTATTTGTAATAAATGCTTGCATACAGCCATTCATATTCCTAAATATGAATATGTTCTTAACCGGCACCAATGTGCCTGCTCAACCGAAAGGAATGAAATATGACTTCTGAACGCGCTGTGCTGGCCTTTGCCGGCTTTATGGTCATCCTGTCCGTGATCCTGACAAACTATGTTCACCCGGGCTTTATGTGGCTGACAATCTTTGTCGGGGCAAACCTGTTTCAATCAGCATTCACCGGCTTTTGTCCGGCTGGCAAAATTTTCCAGAAACTGGGCTTCAAACCTTCCGAAGGCAGCTGCTGCTGATTTTGCTGGCGCGCCCTCTATTTTCAGGGTGCGCCACTAGCGCTTGCGAAACAGTGCAACTATTGAACGCGTCTTTTGCAATTCGGCCTGTGCTTTCT
Source organism: Marinosulfonomonas sp. (assembly GCA_015488685.1). Classification (GTDB taxonomy): domain Bacteria; phylum Pseudomonadota; class Alphaproteobacteria; order Rhodobacterales; family Rhodobacteraceae; genus Profundibacter. The sequence continues at coordinate 16,182 of WFNH01000031.1, read as the reverse complement.
TGCCATAGCCGAAGGTTTCATCAATCTCGAAATTCTTTATCTTATCTTTCAGCAAGATAAATTTTTCTGCAAATCCCCCAGCCTCATAAACCCCGGCATTGATTCCCAAAGCGAATAATGCGCCCGACCGGGCAACCCGCAGCAATTCGTCTATCGCTTCGGGACCGACATGGCCATGAGTGAAAGCCCCGACAGAAATGACGCCACCATAGACCGAATCCGCAATATTGACCGGCTTGGTCAAATCCGCCTGAATAGTATCACGATAACACCCTTTGGTTTTTGCGACGGCCAGCATCTCGGATGAAATATCCAACGCATCCGTGGGCGCCAGACCATGCATGGCAAGGGCTTCTCCAACCAAGCCTGTTCCAGCCCCCACATCCAGAATGGGCACATTCCCGTCACTACTCTTGGCAAACAAGGCGGCTATCAGTTGAGGATTGCGGTAATCATTGGCCTTGGCAAAATCCTGGTCATAGGTTTTTGCCCACTTACGATACAATTCGATCGAATCCTCGGGGGTTTTCAACGCATAGGCTGCATCGCGATCCGGTTTTGAATCAGACATTCGGATTCAAACCATTATACTGCATCATCTTCCAGATGCAGTTTCATGTCCATCAGCACATGCTGTAGCGCCAGTGTCTCGCGCAACAAGCGTTTGGCCTCATTGATTGTTATAACCCCATCTTCGATGGCCTGACCGTATTCTGTCATCAACATCGCGAACCGTTGCGACAGAGCCACCACATCCGCATTCACCCCGCCACCATCAGGCATGTTACGTTTTTCCACATGAAAGGAAATTGTCACCCCAGCCAGATCTGCCAATGCCGAAGTTACATGCGGATAGCCCGCCTCCTGCTCAAGCGCAGCAGCGGCATCAAGCGGCATAAAACGATCTGCGTGTTCAATGGCATCCGAATAGTATCGCCCAAGCGTTGCTTTTGACTTGCCCGTCAGCCGGCAAGCATTTTCGATACCCACATCCTTGACCAAAGCTTCGGTGTGCTTCTTCAGGTAGTTCTTCACATCAACCATTTACGACTCCTTGCGGGATTCCCGATTTAGGGGGAAATGCCCTTTTCTTTTCCCATTAATCATTTCGAACAGATTTGTCATATAGAAATCCAGTCCCGCGTTTTGGGATTGCAGTGAGTGGCTGGCGTACCCGGCGCCGGTATTGGGTGGGGTTCTTCGTGTTTCTGTTGTGTGGGAGTGGCAGAGCCGGAGCAATCCGGCAGCGACGCGAAAACCCTTTTCTGTTTGTATCAGGTGCAGAGGTCCGGTTCTTCCCCAGGCGTAAGCCAGTTCCGGACCTCTTATTTCCCTGAATACCTTTATTCATTGGCTTTTTTGCCGACTTTTTCAACGGCTTTCCTTTTCAGAAACACCGTAAAACAAACCCGTCTTGCACATTTATTGCGGTTACGGCAAAACTGCGCTTATGGCTAAACTATATTTCCATTACTCGACGATGAATGCTGGCAAATCGACGATTTTGCTGCAGGCCTCATACAACTATCGCGAACGCGGAATGCAGACCTATCTTATCACGGCCCGTCTGGACAATCGCGCTGGCGAGGCAAAGATCGCATCGCGAATCGGTATTGATGATGATGCCGACACATTCGAATCCGGCGAAGACCTTTATGCCAAGATCCAGACACGGCTGGAGCAAGGCCCCTGCGCCTGCGTCTTTATCGACGAATCACAATTTCTGACCAAAGAACAGGTTTGGCAACTGGCCCGTGCCGTCGATGATCTGAATGTGCCGGTGATGTGTTACGGGCTGCGGGTCGATTTTCAGGGCGAGTTGTTTCCCGGCTCTGCCGCATTGCTGGCTTTGGCGGACGAGATGCGCGAGGCCCGCACAATTTGCCATTGCGGCAAGAAGGCAACGATGGTTGTGCGGATGGACGGGGATGGCAATGTGATCACCGACGGCGATCAGGTGCAGATCGGTGGCAACGAAAGCTATTTGTCGCTGTGCCGCAAACATTGGCGTCTTGCGACAGGAAATTAGCCTTTTGCGACAGTTGCCCCTTGGCAATTCAGGCAAAGGTCGCTTTACTGCAATCTCGAAACGAATAATTCACTGGGTGGACTGGTTAAACGTATTCCTGCCACCGCCTTGTGAAAAACGCGGACAAAACCACGAAACTATCTACGGGAGAGAGACATGAAATTTACCAAAGGCATCAAAGCCGCCCTTTTGGGTGCGGTGCTTGTTGCAGGGGCCGCCACAATGGCCGCAGCACAAGACCTGAAATTCTTTACCATCGGCACAGGCGGCACCGCCTATACCTATTATCCGGTTGGCGGCGTCATCGCGAATGCAATTTCCAAGCCCCCCGGATCGCGCCCCTGCGAAGAAGGCGGCAGCTGTGGTGTGGATGGTCTGATTGCATCTGCTGTGTCGTCGCGCGGTTCCGTTGACAACATCAACGCTATCATTTCCGGCCTGCGCAATAGTGGGTTTGCCCAATCTGACGTGGCCTATTGGGCCTATACCGGCACCGGCACCCGTGAAGGCAAACCGCCTGCAGAAGACCTGCGTGCCATCGCCGCCCTGTTCCCCGAGCATATCCATCTGGTTGCTCTTGCCGACAGCGGCATCAACTCGGTTGCTGATCTGAAAGGCAAGCGCGTTTCATTGGACGAGCCTGGCTCGGGCACCTATGTGGATGCAAACCTGATTCTGGAATCCGCAGGTCTAAGCGCTGATGACGTCCAGGCCGAAGCCCTGAAAGGTGGCGCAGCATCCGAAGCGCTGCGCAACGGCAAAATCGACGCCTTCTTTGTTGTTGCCGGTTACCCGACTGGATCGTTGGTTGAGCTGGCCTCGGCCGTGCCGGTTAAACTGGTGCCGATCGATGGCGCAGCAGCCAAAGCGCTGACTGACAAATACGGCTTTTTTGCCAGCAGCGACATTCCGGCAGGCACCTACAAAGACGTTGGTGCGGTTACCACCGTGGCCGTAGGCGCCCAATGGCTGACAAGCGCCAAGGAAGATGATGAACTGATTTACCAGATCACCAAAGCGCTGTGGAACGACAAAACACGCAAGCTTCTGGATGTGGGTCATGCCAAAGGCAAAACCATCACACTGGAAACCGCGCTGGACGGGATCGGCATTCCGCTGCATCCGGGCGCCGAGCGTTTCTACAAAGAAGCCGGGCTGATCAAATAAGCCTGTTTCAAGCAAAATACCGGCCCGGGCGCAACATTGTGTCCGGGCTTTTTACATATGCCGGAGCCGAATAATGTCGTCTGATAACATGCCCGAGCTAACGCCCGAGCAGCTTGCCGCAATCGAACGGGAGTATGATCCCGAAATGGCCTTCCGCCAAACCGGAAAAGGCCTTGCCATGTTCATCACCGCCGTTCTGGTGGCGATGTCGATTTACCATTTCTATGCCGCTGGCTTTGGCCTGGTGCGTGAACTGTTGCACCGCGGGATTCACCTGTCCTTTGTTTTGGGGCTGGTTTTCCTGCTGTTTTCATGGCGCAAATCCGGCGCTAACAAACTTGCCCCGCCAGCGTGGTATCGGTTTGGCGGAGTGACAGTCATTGATATTATCCTGTCCGTTCTGGCCGTCGGGGCATCGCTATACCTGCCGTTACTTCCGCCAGAAGTGGTGTCAGAACGTGTTGGCAACCCGTCACAAGGCGATATCTTTATGGGTACCGCCCTGCTGGTTCTGGTGCTGGAGGCCGCACGCCGGTCTGTCGGCCCGACCCTGCCGATCATCGCCATGATCTTTATCGCCTTCGCCATCTTTGGCCCCTATGCGCCAGGTGCATTGAAACATGGCGGCACCAGTTGGCTGGGGCTGATCAACCATCTTTATATGACCAATCAGGGCATCTATGGCGTCGCAATCGGCGTGATGGCGCAATATGTGTTCCTGTTCATCCTGTTCGGCGTGCTGGCCACACGGATCGGCCTTGGGCAATTGTTCATCGACATCGCGATGGTGATTGCTGGCCGCTATTCCGGTGGCCCCGCCAAGGTGGCGATTTTCTCGTCCGCATTTATGGGCACCATTTCCGGCTCCTCCATCGCCAACACAGTGACAACCGGCGCGCTGACCATTCCGGCAATGAAAAAGGTCGGCTACCCCGCCCATTTCGCAGGCGCGGTCGAGGCCACATCTTCGACCGGTGGCCAGATCACCCCGCCCATTCTGGGGGCGGCGGCGTTTATCATGGTGGAATACCTTGAAATCCCGCTGCGCGATGTTCTGGCAGCGGCGCTGTTTCCAGCCATGCTGCATTATTTCGGCATCTTCACTATGGTTCACCTCGAGGCGAAAAAACTGGGCCTGCGTGGCCTGAAAGCAGAAGAGCTGCCGAAAATGGGTATCGTGCTGAAACAGCACTGGCTGTCGATCATCCCGCTGGGTATTCTGGTTTACCTGATCATGTCCGGCCGCACCCCCGATTTTGCCGCTGTTTATGGTATCATCGCCTGCGTGGTTGTCGGCGTTCTTAATCCGGTTAACCGCCTGACAATCACAGACCTGTGGAATACGCTGGCCGCCGGTGCCAAGAACACTTTGGCCGTTGGGGCAGCTGCGGCCTGTGTCGGCATCATTGTTGGCGTCGTCACCCTGACAGGTGTGGGTTTTCGTCTGGGCTATGTTGTTGTGCAAACGGCCACGGATATTGGCCAGAACATTAGCACGATCTACCCGTTCAGTTATTTCACGGTCGGGCAATGGGCGCTGTTTGTATCCCTGATCCTGATCGCGTTTTCCTGCATCATCATGGGGGCAGGCATCCCGACCACCGCGACCTATATCATCCTTGTGGCCGTCGCAGCACCCGCGCTGGCCGTTTTGCAGGTGCAACCGTTGGTGTCGCATTTCTTTGTCTTCTACTACGGGGTTTTGGCGGATATTACCCCGCCTGTGGCATTGGCCGCCTACGCGGCGGCAGGGATTGCCGGATCAAACCCGTTCAAGACCGGCAACACCGCTTTCCGGCTGGGGATTGCCAAGGCACTGGTGCCGTTCGTGTTTGTCTATTCACCGTCCTTGTTGCTGGTGGCAGACGGGTTCACTTGGCAGGCCTTCTTTGTCACATTGGTTGGCGCGATATTGGGGATCGGCAGCATGGGTACCGCCTTTGCGGGCTACTTTATCGCCCCGTTGACCAAGCCGGAACGCTGGTGGATCGCCCTCACGTCGCTCCTGTTCATCGCACCGGGTCTGGCTACAATGGGCGTTGGTCTGGTGCTGTTGTTGCCGATCATCCTGCTGCAAATTAAACGCAGAACGGCCTTAACAGCCGCTTAAACCCTGTTGGGAACCTGTGCGCCGTTAAAGAAAGCGCGCAGGTTTTCAACCGCCATCATCCCCATATTCGCGCGCACCTCTTCGGCGTTGGTGCCCAGATGCGGCAGCAGCACCACGTTATCCAGCGCCTTTAAGGTATCCGGCACATGCGGTTCCTGCTCGTAAACATCCAGCCCCGCACCGGCAATTTCACCAGCCTGCAAGGTGGCAATCAGCGCCGCTTCGTCAATCACATCCCCGCGCGAGATGTTGACCAGATAGGCGTGCGGCTGCATCGCCTTTAGCGCAGCCGCATCAATCAGGTGATACGTTTCAGGGCTGCCCGGCACGGCCACAACAATCACATCCGCAATCGTCATCACATCGGCCAAAGATCCCAACTGTTTTGCAGGCACCCCCGCATCCGCCACGTTCGAGCGGTTGTGAAATACCACATCCATGCCGAACCCGTCATGGCACCGCTTGGCAATCGCCTTGCCGATCCGCCCCATGCCGATGATCCCCACGGTTTTGCCGCCGATGTGCATCCCCAGCATCTGCACCGGATGCCAGCCGGTCCATTGACCCGAGCGCACCATCCGTTCGCCTTCGCCCGCCCGCCGCGCCGCCATCAGGATCAGCATCATGGCAATATCGGCAGTGGCGTCGGTCAAAGCCCCCGGTGTGTTGGTCACGGTAATACCTTTGGCCGCAGCCGCGCCTACGTCGATGTGGTTATACCCCACCCCGAAATTCGCCAATATCTTGCAACGCGGTTCATCAACCCGCCCGATTGCATCCGCCGTAAACCCGTCCCCCAGCGTCGGCAACACCGCGTCATAGCCCATCAATGCAGCCGAGGCTTCATCCTCGCTCATCGGCTGTGTAGTGGGGCGCAGGGTGACATCAAATTCCGCCCGCAAAACCTGCATCACGGAATCAGGCAGCGCGCGGGAGACAAGCAAGCGTTTCATCAGTGCATCCTTCCGCCATTTGGCACCGCCTGATCCGGCGCCAGCAGCACAATCGCACCGTCATCATCCGGCACGCCCAGCACCAGAACCTCGGACATGAATTTACCGATCTGGCGCGGCGGGAAATTCACCACCGCAATCACCTGCCGCCCGATCAGGGTTTCCGGCGTGTAATGGTAGGCGATCTGGGCCGAGGTCTTGCGCTCGCCAATCTCGCCGCCAAAATCCACCCACAACTTGATCGCCGGTTTGCGTGCCTCGGGATAGGGTTCGGCCCGCAGCACGGTGCCAACCCGGATATCCACCTTCAGGAAATCATCAAAGTCCAGATCATTGCTCATTTTGACAACTCCTTTGACCGGTCGGTTGACGCCGCCACAGCGCGTTTCATCAAAGGGGGCAATCCGTTTTCTGGGTCCATCAGAACCTCCAGCGCGGCGGCTGTGGTGCCTTGCGGGCTGGTCACGTTCACACGCAGTTGCGCGGGGTCCTCCTCCGCCGTTTCAGCCAGTTGCCCCGCACCCGAAACCGTCGCCTTGGCCAGTTGCATCGCCATATCGGCGGGCAATCCCTGCTCCACACCCGCGGCTGCCAAGGCCTCGATCATCAGGAACACATAAGCGGGGCCAGAACCGGAAACGCCCGTCACCGCATCAATCTGCGCCTCATCATCCAGTCGGACAGTCTGCCCCACAGCCTGCAACAGCGTTTCCGCCAATGCCAGTTCCGCATCACCGGTATTGCCATTACCAACCAGCGCCGTAATGCCGCGCGAAATGGCGGCAGGTGTGTTCGGCATAGCGCGGACAATCGGGGTGTTGCTGCCCAGCGCCTGTTCGTAAAACGACAGCGATTTGCCAGCCGCGACCGAGATAAACAGCGTCTTGCCATTGCCCAGCGGGGTCAGCACCGGCAGGGCTTCTTCCATCATCTGCGGTTTGACAGCAATCAGAACAATCGCCGGATCATCAGGCAAATCCGTATTCAGATGCAGCCCTTCACCCGCCAGCCCCTGCACCCAATCGCTTGGATGCGGGTCCAGCACCCAGACCGACCCAACAGGCAGCCCCTGCCCCAACCAGCCCTGCAACATGGCCGATCCCATCTTGCCACAGCCCAGCATCACCAGCCCGCGATTCTTTACGTCATTCATATCCATTAGGTTCGTCCCTGTTATCCGAGTTTGGAAAACAGGTTAGGCCCGACCGTAAGCCTCTGCAATGGCAACCTGCATCGCGTCTTCAACCGGTTGATCACCCCAGACGACCAGTTGGAACGCCGGATAGAACCGTTCGGCCGACAGTACAGCGGCGTTGATCAGGGTCGAGATTTGTTCGGCCCCTGCCATCTGCCCGCCCGACAGCACCAGCCCGTAACGATACACCATCAGCCGCTGTTCGCGCCAATAGGTAAAGGCGCCCGACCAGCAACGATCATTCACCGCGTTCAGCGCCTCGTAAAGCTGTGGCAGTTTTTCGTCGGGTGGCTCCATTTCGAATGTGCAGATCAGGCGCAAAGCCTCGTCCGCATCCGACCACGCCAGCGTGATGGAATAGGTGCGCCACTGCCCCTCGACCGCCATTGCGATCTGGTCATCGGCCACACGGTCGAAATCCCATGCGTGGTGTTCAGCCAGTGTTTCAACGATGTCAATCGGATGCAGATCATCTGCATCCAGAAACTGCTCGGATAGCGACATGTGCCTGACCTCTACTGCTTCAATTCCTGCGGGTGGCAGCCCACAACAATTAGGCCTCGATACCAGAACCGGTGGATGTTACCGCCTGTTCTTACTAGATATGGTGGTGCATAGGGGCGACCCTGTAAAGATTTTTCTTCAGGTTATCCCCAGATTAATTCCGGTTGTGCATGTTGAAAGGCGACCGACCACCCCACATCTGTTCAGAACCGACTTGAACCAGAAAGCGCCCAATGCCCCCAATAAACGATACCGAAATCCATAAAAACGGCAGCTATCACAACGCTCCGCCTTTTGCCCAACTGCGTAATCCAATGGGGCGCGCCGCGCAAATCAGGCAATTCCTGTTCAAACGCACCCCGAATGCTGTGCCCGTTGGCAATATCCCGATTGTCCCGCTGAACCGGCAAGACCTTGAAACCCAGCGCGAGAACGATGAAATCCACCTCTACCGGATGGGTCATTCCACCGTGCTGCTAAAATTGGGTGCGGATTACTGGCTAACCGATCCGGTCTTTTCCAACCGTGTTTCCCCCAGCCGGTTTGCCGGACCGAAACGGTTTCACAACACGCCGATTGCCATTGCCGATCTGCCCGATATCAAAGGTGTGATCATCTCGCACAACCACTATGACCATCTGGATAAATCCGCGATCAAACAGTTGAATGGCAAGGTCGAGCATTTCATCACCACCCGCGGCACCGGCAAATACCTGAATCGCTGGGGCGTGGCCGAAACCCGCGTCACTGAACTGGGCTGGTGGCAATCCCATAACCACGGCGAAACCACCTTAACCGCCACCCCGACACAGCATTTTTCGGGGCGCGGGCTGTTTGACAGCAATAAATCGCTTTGGGCGTCCTTTGTATTCCAACACAACGGCAAACAGATCTTCTTTGGCTCGGATTCAGGCTATTTCGACGGCTTCAAACAAATCGGCCAACATTTCGGCGGCTTCGACATAACCCTGATGGAAACCGGCGCCTACAGTGCACTGTGGCCCTATGTGCATATGACACCGGATCAAAGCTTTCAGGCCCACAAGGATATGCGCGGCAAAACCCTGATGCCGATCCACAATTCCACCTTCAAACTGGCATTTCATCCGTGGAAGGAACCGCTGGACCGGATCACCGAACTGGCCGAACAGGAAAACACCCCCCTGCTCACCCCGCAAATCGGTGAACGCGTCACACTGGGCCAAACCACATCCACAAGCCGCTGGTGGCAATCCGTCTGACACTTCTCTTTTGTGAAAATATCCCCGCCGGAGGCATCTGCGGCTAAACCGGACACAACATCGGCAAATCCGAAAACAGACCCATCCCCCGACGCCTCCCCCTTCAGGGGGACCAGAGGGGGTTTTACCAATGTCAGAGCGTGGGCGTCAGCCCACTCCGCCGGATCAGGCTTTCTTCGTGCGTGCAGCAGGCTTTTTCTTTTTCGGGGCCGCCTTGGCCTCCAGTGCATCCAGCCGGGCCTTTAGCGCTTCGTTTTCCTCACGCGCCTTTTGCGCCATCGCCCGCACCGCATCGAATTCCTCGCGCGAAACGAAATCGCGATCCGCCATCCAGCGGTCAACCCAGCTTTTCATCGCCGTGTTTGCTTCGTCCTTGGCCCCCTGCGCCACACCCATGGCGTTGGTGAACAAATGGGAAATATCATCAAGTACTTTGTTACGGGTTTGCATGGAGGCCTCCAAATTTTGCTGTTAACGCATATATGAGGTGACAATCGGCAAATCACAAGGTTGACTTCGCCATAAAACAACAGGCAGGAAACAAACATGCAAGCAGTTATCCCTTTCCCCGGCATCGGCAATGAAATCTTTTCCATCGACATCGGTGGTTTCGATTTCGCCCTGCGCTGGTATGCGCTGGCCTATATCGTCGGCATCGTCATCGGCTATCGCATCGTGCTGCGGGCCGTGCGTGCGCCGCACCTGTGGCGCGATGAAACACCGCCCACCACGCCGGAGCTTCTAGAGGCATTCCTGACATGGGCAATCCTTGGCATCATCCTTGGGGGCCGTATCGGGTTTGTGCTGTTTTACCAGCCCGCCTATTACCTGCAAAACCCCGCCGAAATCCTGCAAGTGTGGAATGGCGGCATGTCGTTCCACGGTGGATTTCTGGGTGTCGTGATCGCCGGTCTGATCTTTTGCAAAAAACACGGCATCAAAATGCTGTCCTTTGGCGATCTGATGGCAATGGCCGCGCCAATTGGCCTGCTGCTTGGGCGTCTGGCCAACTTCAACAGCGCCGAATTATGGGGCCGCCCCTCGACCCTGCCCTGGGCCGTTATTTTCCCCGGGCGCGCAGCACAGGATTGCCCCGGTGTGATCGGCGCCTGCGCCCGCCACCCCTCGCAACTCTACGAAGCCACGATGGAAGGCCTGATTTTGGGCGCACTGGTGCTGTTCCTTGCATGGCGTCGTGACTGGCTTAAAAAGCCGGGGCAATTGATGGGTCTGTTCATCGCCGGTTACGGTGTGTCGCGATTTATCGTTGAATTCTTCCGGCAGGCTGATGCACAATTCATTACCGCCACCAACCCGATGGGTTATGTCATGCAAATTGGCGATTTCGGTCTGACCAAAGGCCAGCAATTGTCCCTGCCCATGATCGCCATCGGCCTGATATTCATCCTTTATGCAAGGAAACGTACATGACGACGCCACTGGCCAAAATCCTGATTGAGCGCATCACCAACACCGGCCCTATCAGCATTGCCGACTATATGGCGGAATGTCTGCTGCACCCGAAACACGGCTATTACACCACCCGCGACCCGTTCGGCGCGGATGGTGATTTCACCACGGCACCGGAAATCAGCCAGATGTTCGGCGAACTGCTGGGCCTGTGTCTGGCGCAAGCGTGGCTGGAGCAAGGATCGCCCAAGGAATTCGTGCTGGCCGAACTTGGCCCGGGTCGCGGCACTTTGATGGCCGATGTTTTGCGTGCCACCCAGGGCGTGTCCGGCTTTCACGCGGCGGCCAAAATCACGCTGGTCGAGGCCTCCCCCGCCCTGATCGATATCCAGCGCAAAACGCTCGACGGCTATGACGTAAACTGGGTGCAGACCAGTGGCAACCTGCCCGATGGCCCGCTTTACCTGCTGGCCAATGAATTCTTTGACGCCCTGCCGATCCGCCAGTTCATCTTTGCCGGCGATACCGGCTGGCGCGAACGCCGCGTCGGGGTCGAGGATGGCGCGCTTGTGTTCGGCGCGGGCGATGCCGCCGATGTCCCTGCCCTGACCCACCGCGTCAAGGATTGCCGCGAAGGCGATCTGGTCGAGGTTTGCGCCGCCGCCGGTGCCATTTCCGAAGACATCGCCAAACAGATCGCCCGTTTCGGCGGGGCGGCAATATTCATCGACTATGGCGACTGGCGCTCGCTGGGCGACACATTACAAGCCCTGCGTGGCCATGAATTTGATAGCGTCCTTGCCCACCCCGGCGAGGCAGACATCACCGCGCATGTGGATTTCGAGGCCCTTGCGGTGGCCGCCGTTTCGCACACACCGGTCAGTAAACTGATCCCGCAGGGCGAATTGCTGGCCCGCCTTGGCATTGCCCAGCGCGCCGAGGTTCTGGCGCAGGGGTTAAGCGGTGATCAGCTTGAAACCCACATGAGCGCCTTGAAACGCTTGACCGACCCCACCGAAATGGGGACCCTGTTCAAGGCAATCGCCCTCTACCCCAATGGCCACACACCCCCAGCCGGATTCAGCGCATGACCCTTGAAATCCTGACCGCCGACAGCCTGTCCGATACCCGCCACGGGTTTTTTACCCGCCGTGGCGGTGCGTCCAGCGGCATTTATCAGGGGCTGAACTGTGGATTCGGATCAACCGACCAGACCGAGGCCGTCACCCTGAATCGCACCCGCGTGGCCGAGGCGATGGAGGTGGCGCCCGACGATCTGGCCACCGTGTTCCAATACCATTCCGCTGAAGTTCTGGCCTTGACCCAAGCACCGCATGGGCAGCGCCCCAAGGCCGATGCAATGGTTACCGCCACCCCCGGTCTGGCGCTGGGAATCCTGACCGCCGATTGTGCACCGGTGCTGTTTGCGGATGCCGAAGCTGGCGTTGTCGGAGCGGCCCACGCCGGATGGAAAGGGGCGCTGGGGGGCGTGCTGGAAAACACGCTGGCCGCGATGGAGGCCCTTGGCGCAAATCGCGGCAACACTGTTGCGGTGATTGGCCCTTGCATCAGTCAGGCCGCTTACGAAGTCGGGCCGGAATTCATGGACACCTTCATCGCCCATGATCCTGAATATGCCCGATTCTTTGCAGGCGGCAACGAGGATCGCGTGCAATTTGATCTGCCCCTGTTCGCCCTGCACCGCCTGCGCGAGGCCGGAATTGGTGATGCCGAATGGACCCGCTATTGCACCTATTCGGATCCAGATCGTTTCTATTCCTACCGCCGCAGCGTGCATCAAAAAGAGGCCGATTATGGCCGCCTGATTTCGGTAATCCGTATCTAGCCCCATTTGTCAAAATCTGCCGTGAACATGGCGGTTTTCGCCTAATTTTGGCCCAAATCTACGATTTTTAACATATGGCAGGCGCATTCCAGACATTTAATCGCTTGTTTTCACAAGATTTTTCAGGATTTTATGCAGGTGACAAACAAAACTACTAAAATTCGAACCACACCCAACATTTCCCGCAATCAGCCATTCTGCTGCCCCAATATCCATTCATATTATCTTTAACGGTTCACCAGCGAACCAGATATCAAACGGTTAACAATTGAAAGTGTGCGACATGAAAAAGCAGAAAAGCCTGATTGGCAACATTATCGCCGAAACAGCCAAGAACGAAATTGCCCTGCCTTGGGCCCGCGGCGCACGTCGTGCCGAATGGATCGCCAAACGGGCCATGCAATCTATGTCTGCAAAAACTGCCAACGCATAAGGCAACACCTGTCGAGAACAAAAACGGCCACCCATCACGGGTGGCCTTTTTGTTTGTCTTACCTGTCGGTTCAGGCAGATTTGTTCAGGCGCTTTTCCAGCACTTCAAACGGCACACCCGGCAGATCCTTGGCACAACGGATCACCAGTGATGTTTTCACACTGGCCACATTATCGGCCGAGGTCAGGTCTTCGGTCAGAAACCGCTGAAAGGTGGACAAATCGGGGGCCACGCATTTCAGGATAAAATCCACTTCGCCGTTCAGCATGTGGCATTCGCGTACCAGCGGCCAGTCCTGACATTTGGCTTCAAATGCGGACAGATCAACCTCGGCCTGGCTTTGCAAGCCAACCATCGCAAACACCTGCACTTCGAACCCCAGTTGGCGGGCGTCCACGTCAGCATGATAGCCGCGAATATATCCGTTTTCCTCAAGCGTACGCACACGGCGCAGGCAGGGCGGGGCCGATATGCCGACCCGTTTGGCCAATTCCACATTGGTCATCCGCCCGTCGGCCTGAAGTTCGGCCAAAATCATCCGGTCAATCGGATCCAGTTTCGAATTTGCCATCATATTCCTCTATCGGTATTTTCGCGGATTGTATGCGCGCTAACATTCAGGCGCAACAATATTTCACAAAAGCGTAATTTTCTTGCCAAACCGGCAATTCCCGCGTCAATTGCTCGCGATGGGTGTTACGAGGGGTTTTCCTGCCTGCCGCCTGCGCCTATATCTGTCCCAACCATAGTTTTACAAGGGGGCAATCATGTCCGAGACACGCCATACCAAAGTTCTGATCATCGGCTCCGGCCCGACCGGATACACCGCTGGAATCTACGCCAGCCGTGCCATGCTGGAACCCATTCTGGTGCAAGGGATCGAGCCGGGCGGACAGTTGACCACCACCACCGAGGTAGAAAACTTCCCCGGCTTCACCGAGGTCCAGGGCCCCGAACTGATGATGAAAATGCAGGAACATGCGGCTGCGATGGGCACCGAGATCATCAGCGACATCATCACTGATCTGGACATCTCCAAACGCCCCTTCACCGCCAAAGGCGACAGCGGCACCACCTACACCGCCGATGCCGTTATTATGGCCACCGGTGCACGGGCAAAATGGCTGGGCCTGCCATCTGAAGAAGAGTTCAAAGGCTTTGGCGTTTCCGCCTGTGCCACCTGTGACGGCTTCTTTTATCGCGGCATGGAAATTGTCGTGGTCGGCGGCGGCAACACGGCCGTGGAAGAGGCACTGTTCCTGACCAACTTCGCCAGTAAAGTAACCCTGATCCACCGCCGCGACGAATTGCGGGCCGAAAAGATCCTGATCAACCGGCTGATGAAGAATGACAAAATCGTGCCGCTGTGGGATAACGAACTGGTCGAGGTCGTGGGCGACGAAGACCCTAAAGGTGTCACCGGTGTGCGCGCCAAAAATGTCAAAACCGGCGAAATCACCGAAATTCCGGCCAAAGGCGTGTTCATCGCCATCGGCCATGCGCCGGCCAATGAATTGGTAAAGGACACGCTGGAAACCCACATGGGCGGCTATGTTGTGACCAAACCCGACAGCACGGCCACCTCGGTTCCCGGTGTATTTGCGGCGGGTGATCTGACCGATTACAAATTCCGTCAGGCGGTCACCTCTGCCGGTATGGGTTGTATGGCAGCACTTGAGGCCGAGCATTTTCTGGCCGAACAGGATGATGCCTGAAGAGGTATCCCTTTCGGGGCGCTTTTACCGGATCACTTTTGCCACAGACGCCCACCGCGTTCTGGGCGGAGTGATCCACCCAGAGGGGCGGTTTCATCACAACGATCAACCCGCGTTTTATTGTTCGCCTACCCCCGAAGCCGCAACTGCGGCTGTTAAAGTATACGCCAAGCCCGATGACCCGCCTCGCGTCATTATCCCGCTGGATGTCACCAATGCCCGCATTTGCGATTTGCGCAAACCAGAAACCTGCGCCGCCCTTGGCATCCAAATGGACACCCCCTCAATCCCCTGGATGTCCCAACGCGCCAATGGTATCCCCGCAACAAGTTGGCAAGCCAGCGATGCGGTGCGCGCATCGGGCATGGATGGCATGATATATACGTGTCGCAGAAAACCCCGTTTGCGTTGGCATCTTGTTCTGTTTCACTGGAATACGGCGGGACACGCACAGGTCCGCGCCACCACACCGCAAGAATTCATACTTTAGAAACTCGTGCGGACTACAAAACTGTCCCACCACGGCACCAATTCTGTGAATATCCGCCTTTATTCTCTAAACCTGCCCAGATCTGCTTGATTTTTGCCGTATTCAAGGATTATTGGCAGAAAATCGTTGTAGTAGACCTGCGTTCAAACCTTTTTACCTGAGAGTTCCCAATGTCCATGCCCATCCTTGCCCCCATCCCCGAGCTGTATGTTTCTTATGAAAGCGCGCAAAAACTAAAGGTCGAGGCCGGTGATCTGCCTTCGTGGGATCTGACACCCCGCCAGATATGTGATCTGGAACTATTGATGAATGGCGGCTTCAATCCGCTCAAGGGTTTTTTGGGCCAAGAAGATTACGACGGCGTTGTCGAAAACATGCGTCTGGCCGATGGCACCCTATGGCCCATGCCGATCACACTGGATGTGGATGAAAAATTCGCCGAAGGGATCAAGGAAGGGCAGGACATAGCCCTGCGCGACGCCGAAGGTGTTATTCTGGCGATCCTGTCGGTAACCGACAAATGGGAACCCAACAAATCGAATGAGGCCGAAAAAGTATTCGGCGCCGATGATGTTGCCCACCCCGCTGTGAATTATCTGCACAACACTGCTGGTAAAATCTATCTGGGCGGCCCCGTCACCGGCATCCAGCCCCCCGTGCATTACGATTTCAAGGCCCGCCGCGACACCCCGAACGAATTGCGCGCCTATTTCCGCAAGCTGGGCTGGCGCAAGGTGGTGGCATTCCAAACCCGCAACCCATTGCACCGCGCCCATCAGGAACTGACCTTTCGCGCCGCACGCGAAGCACAGGCCAACCTGTTGATCCACCCGATCGTTGGCATGACCAAACCGGGTGACATCGACCATTTCACCCGCGTGCGTTGCTACGAGGCGGTGCTGGATCAGTATCAGGCCTCGACCACCACGATGAGTCTGCTGAACCTTGCCATGCGCATGGCCGGCCCGCGCGAGGCCGTATGGCACGGGTTGATCCGTAAAAACCACGGCTGCACCCATTTCATTGTTGGCCGCGACCATG
The DNA here is from genome assembly GCA_015488685.1 of Marinosulfonomonas sp. GTDB lineage: Bacteria > Pseudomonadota > Alphaproteobacteria > Rhodobacterales > Rhodobacteraceae > Profundibacter. The sequence goes on along the minus strand of WFNH01000031.1, from coordinate 48 downwards.
CTGGCCCCGGAAAAAATTCGGCAGGCGAGGATTTCTACGGCCCCTATG
>WFNH01000030.1 GCA_015488685.1 Marinosulfonomonas sp. | reverse complement strand
GGCTTTTTCCCGCCCCCGACCCAGCCTGCCGCTTTCTCGGCCAGCTTACCGAACTTCTTGGAGGCCCCGTCCAGTTTTGCAGTCCATTCGGGTTTGGGCTCCTGTCCTTCGGTGACCTTGAAGAATGCCTGCAACAGGCAGGCAATTGCAAAGGGTTCGATCAGGGCCACCTTGGCGGCCCATGCAAACAGGATGGCAAAGACAAACCCGCCCGCCGAAACCGCGCCGGGCATCAGGTAGACGATGGCACCGGCAGGGGCCAGCATCAGCAGGAACACAACAAAGGCCAGCGCATAGGAAATGATCGTAATCCATACGGCATTGATCAACATCGGCTTGGCGTTTTGCCCATACAGCACCACGGAATCCCGCGCGGTTTCCCACGGGTTATCCGAACGGGTGCGAAATATCTGCGCAAGGATCACCTCGTCAATCAGCCCCACGGCAACCCGCAGGAACGCCCGCACAACACCCATAATATTGTCCAGCCCCGGAATCGGCAGGAAGGATGCGATGCCCTGAACCAATCCGGTAATCGCCCGCACCACGCCTTTGACCAGTTGATCGACCGCAAACAGGATCGAGGATTGACCAAACCGTTCCTTGACCATCGTCTGTGCATAGGCGATCTGCCCCTTGCCATCGGGCAAATCACGCCCTTCCAGCAATTCCACCATCACCGCGATATGACCGGCCTTGACCATATAAAGGATATATTCGCGCAGGAAATAGATCACGCCAGCCGTCAGGGCAAAGCCCAGCCCGCCGCCCCACAGGGTGGCCGAGGCCCGAAAATCCTGATCCCCCATCGCGCCAACACCCCAGCCAATACCGGCACCGGCACCGGTGACGATTACATAGGCGGCAGCGATGCCAAAATAGACGGCCATGCGAAAAACTATAAAGGGAAGGGTTTTGCGCATCAGACGCATCGACACACCAAAGGAAAAATCAGCCATAAAAGAACTCCTGAAAATAAACTTTCAGGTAATGGCTTAGCAGATAAGGAAATTTGGAACAGGTAGGCAAAACCTGACCTTAGGTCAGCCAATCGGTCGGCACAGTTGTATCCAATTCATTGGCGAGCTGTTTCAGGAAACCCTGCATCAGTTTCAGCCGTTCAACCGCCAGCGCCTTGCCTGTTTCGGTATTCATAAGCTGTGGCAAACGCAGCAGCTTTTGTGGCCAGTGGTCAATTGCGAATTTTTTATCATTCAGGCTGCGCTGTTTGGCAAACGGATCAGCCGGATCATAGATAGGTCGCCCCAAAGCTCCTGATACGGCAAAGGTGCGGGCGATGCCGATGGCCCCCAGCGCATCCAGACGATCGGCGTCTTGCAGGATTTCAGCCTCGGGTGTTTCGGGCGGGATATTGGCCGAATAGCTGTGCGCTGTGATGGCGTGGGCCACCTGTGCGGTTTCATCCGGCGAATAGCCCAGTGTGGCAAGGATGGGTTTGGCCGCCTTTGCCGACAGGGCCGAAGACGTGTGCCGTTGCGGGTGGTCCTTTGGCAGGCTGACCAGATCGTGCAGATAGGCGGCGGCGATTAGTATGCGTAAATCCCCGCGCCCCTCTTTGTCGGCAATCACGCGGGCATTGGCCCAGACGCGTTGGATATGGGCCAGATCATGGGCAGTGTCGCAGCCGTCCAGATGCGCCAACAGCGCCGTTTGCAACTGTGTCTGAAGGGCGCTGTCAGCCAATCTGCCCGCCACCTTCACCCACCTGACCACGGTGCAGCAACAGATGGTCCAGCAGTACGCAGGCCATCATTGCCTCGCCCACCGGTACGGCGCGGATGCCGACGCAGGGGTCGTGGCGGCCTTTGGTGATGATCTCGGTACCCTCGCCGGATTTGGTGATTGTCTTGCGCGGGGTCAGGATCGAGGATGTGGGTTTCACCGCAAAGCGCACCACCACGTCCTGTCCGGTGGAAATACCGCCCAGAATACCGCCTGCGTGGTTGGAGCTGAAAACCGGCCCGTCCGGCCCCATAGTGATCTCGTCGGCATTTTCCTCGCCGGTCAGAACAGCGGCCCCCATGCCTTCGCCAATCTCGACCCCCTTAACGGCATTGATCGACATCATCGCAGCAGCCAGATCGGTGTCCAGCTTGCCATAAACCGGCGCGCCCAGACCGGCGGGCAGGCCGCGGGCGACCACCTCGACCACCGCGCCAACAGAACTGCCGGATTTGCGCAAACCGTCCAGATAGGTGGCCCAATCTTGGGCGGCCACAGCATCGGGCACCCAGAACGGGTTGCGCGAAATTTCGTCCCAATCAAATTTTGTCCGGTCAATCGCCAGTGGCCCCATTTGTACCATATAGCCGGTGATTTGTACGTTTGGTACCAAAGTGGCCAGCGCCGCGCGGGCCAATCCACCCGCCGCCACCCGCGCCGCCGTTTCCCGCGCCGAGGACCGCCCGCCGCCGCGATAATCGCGGATGCCGTATTTCTGCCAATAGGTAATATCGGCGTGGCCGGGGCGGAATTTTTCGGCAATGTCGCCGTAATCCTTGGACCGTTGATCGGTGTTTTCGATCATCAACTGCACCGGCGTTCCGGTGGTCTTGCCCTCAAACACCCCTGACAGGATCCGCACCATATCTGGCTCGCGCCGCTGGGTGGTATACTTGTTCTGCCCCGGTTTGCGCATATCCATCCAGTGCTGCAACATTGCCTCGTCCACCGGCACATTCGGTGGGCAACCGTCCACCGTCGCCCCCAGCGCGGGACCGTGGCTTTCGCCCCATGTGGTGACGCGAAACAGATGGCCGAAAGTGTTGATGCTCATCAATGATGCTCCTTATGCCCATAAGCGTGTAACGCCCGTATGGCCCTGCCTCAAGGGATTTTGGCTTGTCACAGGGGAAAACGGGGCATAGATGTGGGATTACCTCGGGGGGCCATCCTTGGCTGAGACGCGAATTTGCGGACCCGTTGAACCTGAACCGGTTAGGACCGGCGGAGGGAAGGTTTTGGAATTCTCCACCTTTGCCCCGCCCGCCTGCATAGATGGAGAATGAAAGATGAAGACATCCATATTTGCTGCGGGATTTTGCGTAATGGCCAGCGTTGCCGCCGCAGAAACCCCCGTTTTGACAGTATATACATACGACAGTTTTGTATCCGATTGGGGCCCCGGCCCGGCAGTGGAAAAGGCGTTCGAGGCCACTTGCGGCTGCGATCTACAATTCGTCGGCACAGGCGATGGCGCCGCATTGCTGGCCCGCATCCGGCTGGAAGGCGCGCGCACCAAGGCCGATGTGGTGCTGGGGCTGGACACCAACCTGACGGCAACGGCGGCTGAAACCGACCTGTTTGCGCCATCCGGCATCAGCGCCAAATACGACCTGCCCGTGGCATGGGATGACGCGACATTCGTGCCCTATGACTGGGGCTATTTCGCCTTTGTCTATGACAAAACCAAACTGGACACACCGCCCGCCGATTTCAAAGCGCTGGCGGCGTCTGATCTGAAGATCGTGATCCAAGACCCGCGCTCTTCGACCCCAGGTCTGGGGCTGTTGCTGTGGGTGAAAGACGCTTACGGGGACGAGGCACCGATGATATGGGAAGTCCTGTCGGACAACATCGTTACCGTCACCAAGGGTTGGTCCGAAGCCTATGGCATGTTCCTTGAGGGCGAGGCTGATATGGTGCTGTCCTACACCACATCGCCCGCCTATCACCTGATTGCGGAACAGGATGACACCAAGGCCGCCGCCCCCTTTGCCGAGGGCCATTACATGCAGGTCGAGGTCGCCGCCAAACTGGCCGGAACCGATCAGCCGGAACTGGCGGATAAATTCCTGCAGTTCATGGTGTCGGACGCATTCCAGTCGATCATCCCGACGACCAACTGGATGTATCCGGCCATCACGCCGGCAGACGGTTTGCCGGAGGGTTTTGAAACCCTGATCACACCGGCGAAATCGCTGTTGGTTCCGGCCGATCAGGCGGATGCGTTGCGGGATGTGGCGCTGGCAGAATGGCTGACCGCGCTTTCAAAATAACCCCTTTGATCCGGGCCGGTTTCGGGGCGGTTCTGCTCTTGCTGGCCCTGATCATTGCGCCGCTTGCGGCCCTGTTGTGGCGGGCGGAAACGCCTGCCGTACTGGGCGCGGCGGATTGGGCTGCGGTGCGGTTCACCCTGCTGCAAGCCACGCTTTCGGCGGGCATCAGTGTTGGGTTGGCTGTGCCGGTTGCACGCGCGCTCGCACGGCGGCGGTTTGTCGGGCGGGGCCTGTTGATCACCCTGCTGGGCGCGCCGTTTATCCTGCCGGTGATTGTGGCCGTTCTGGGCCTGCTGGCGGTGTTCGGGCGCAGCGGAATCCTCAGCACAGTTTTAGGCTGGGTCGGCCTGCCGCCGGTGCATATTTATGGCTTGCACGGTGTGGTGCTGGCGCATGTGTTTTTCAACCTGCCACTGGCCACGCGCCTAATTCTGCAGGGATGGCTGGCGATACCGGCGGAACGTTTCCGGCTGGCCGCGTCACTTGACTTTGGCCCGCGCGATGTGGCGCGGGTGCTGGAATACCCGATGTTGCGCAGCACCCTACCGGGCGCGTTCATGGTGATCTTTCTGATCTGCATGACCAGCTTTGCAGTGGCTTTGGCACTGGGCGGCGGGCCGAAATCAACCACGGTGGAACTGGCGATCTATCAGGCGTTCCGGTTCGATTTCGACCTTGGCCGCGCGGCACTTTTGGCGGGGTTACAATTCACCTTGGGGGCCATTGCCGCAGGGGTGATGTTGCGGGTTTCGGTGCCTTCAACGATGGGCGGCGGGCTGGACCGGACGGTGGAACGCTGGGACATCACCGCGGGCTGGCGGGATGGGCTGTTGCTGGCGGCGGTGGCGTTGTTTTTGATTGTACCGCTAGGGATGATCCTGATTGACGGGCTGCCTTATGTGTTTTCCCTGCCTGCAAGCGTATATGCGGCGGCAGGACGCTCATTGGGGGTGGCGCTGGTGTCGATGGTCATCAGCACCGGACTGGCACTGTTGCTGGCGCTGCTGGTGGTGCGGTTGCGGCGCGGTGGGGTGCTGGTGGAAAGTATCGGGTACATAACACTGGCCGCTTCGCCATTGGTGATCGGGGCGGGGTTGTTCATTGTGCTGTTCCCGCTGACCGATCCGGTGGCGCTGGCGTTACCTGTCACGGCCTTGGTCAACGCGGTGATGAGCCTGCCTTTTGCCCTGCGCACCCTTGTGCCGGCGGTGCGCGAGGTCGAGGGCACTTACGGGCGCTTGGCCGATAGTCTGGCGATGGGTGGCTGGGTGCGGATGCGGCTGGTGCTGTGGCCGCGCCTGCGTCGTCCGCTGGGGTTTTCGGCGGGGCTGGCGGCGGCACTGTCGATGGGGGATTTGGGGGTGATTGCCTTGTTTTCCGACCCGAACGGCGCGACATTGCCGTTGCAGATGTATCGTCTGATGGCTGCTTACCGGATGGATCAGGCGGCGGGTGCGGCAGTTTTGTTACTGGGCATGTCACTGTTATTGTTCTGGATTTTTGATCGCGGAGGACGCGCGGATGCTGACGTTTGAGGATATGCGCTATACGCAGGACGGGTTCAGCCTGCACGCGGATTTCACGGTGCGGGATGGCGAAATGCTGGCGGTGATTGGCCCCTCGGGCGGGGGAAAATCTACCCTGCTGAATGTGGTTGCGGGTTTTTTGGAGCCGACTTCGGGGCGGGTGTTGTGGGATGGGCAGGACTTGGCCGGAACCGTGCCCGGCAAGCGGCCTGTCAGCATTCTGTTTCAGGATAACAACCTGTTCCCGCATATGAGCGTGGCGCAGAATGTGGGCCTGGGGTTGCGGCCGGATTTGCGTCTGTCCGCACAGCAGAAAACGCAGGTTGAAGCGGCGCTGGAACGGGTCGGGTTGGCCGGTTTTGGGGCGCGCAAACCGGCGGCGCTGTCGGGTGGGCAAGCAAGCCGCGTGGCGCTGGCACGGATGCTGTTGCGGGGCAATCCGCTGGTGTTACTGGACGAACCCTTTGCGGCGCTGGGTCCGGCGCTGAAGGTGGAAATGCTGGACCTGGTGCGCGATCTGATGGGCGAAACCGGGGCCACCTTGATGATGGTCAGCCATGATCCCGAGGATGCGAAACGGATTGCGCAGCGGACGGTATTGGTCGCGGATGGAGAGGCGCTGGCACCGGTGGAAACGACGGAAATCTTTGCAAACCCGCCCGAGGCATTACAAGCCTACTTGGGCAAATAAAAACCCCGCCGGATATGGGCGGGGTTTCTTTGTTTTATCATGTCCGAAGATCAGCTTTCGCCGGATGTCTCATCCTTGGCGCGCTGCTTGACGGGTGCCCAGAGGCGCTTGTTGGTTGCATAAAGCAGAACCGACAACATGGTCAGCAGGATAACCGCGATGAAACCGGCTTTCTTGCGGTCCATCATCTTGGGTTCTGCGGCCCACATCAGGAAAGCCGTCACATCTTCGGCTTCGTGCCTCATATCGTTGCTGGACCCATCGGCAAATTCCACATCTTCACCGGAAAGGGGTGGGGGCATGGAAATCCAGCCTGTCGAAAAGGCATGGTTCTCATAGAATGTTTTCCCCGCTTCCTCTTTTTCCTCACCGGTAAAACCGGTCAGGATGGAAACGATATGCTCGGGTCCGCCAATGCCGCGGAATAACTGGTTCATGCCGGTACCATAAGGGCCTTCATAGCCTTTACGGGCTTTGGCCATCAGCGACAGGTCAGGCGCGCCATCATAGGTGCCTTCCGGGAAATGGTCGGACGGTTTACGCGGAACCATTTCATCCTTTTCGGCATCATAGATTTCGAACTGTTTTGCATAGGCACGCACCTGATCAGCGGGCAGGTTTGGTCCGCCTTCGTCGCCAAGGGTGCGAATGGGCACGAATTTCATACCATGGCAGGATGCGCAAACCTCGGTATAGACCTGAAGGCCGCGTTGCAGCTGGTTCTGGTCATAGGTACCAAATGGGCCTTCGAAAGAGAAATCCACATCTTCGGTATGGGTCTCCTCATTGGCGATGGCGCCCCCGACCGAAAGGGTCAGGGCGGCGACTGCGGTGATCGCGAGTTTCTTAAACATTGTCCCGTTTCCTTTCTTAATGGTGGCCGTAGTGGGCATTGAAATCGTCTTCGATTGTGGCCGGCGGTGTGTCCGGTTTCTCGAACACGCCCAATAGCGGCAGGATGACCAGAAAATAGCCGAACCAGTAGGCCGCGCCGATCAGCGAGATGATTGGATAGATGCCTGTGGTTGGTCTTGAACCACCCCACATCAGCACAAGGAAGTCGATGACAAGCAGGGCGAACCACCATTTGAACATCGGGCGGAAACGGCCCGAGCGCATGGAGGATGTGTCAAGCCATGGCACCAGAGCCATTACCGCGATCGCCCCGAACATCGCAATCACACCAAAGAATTTGGCGTCGATGATACCGAAGGATACCCAGTTGGCCAATTGCACAACCCAGACATCCGCCGTAAAGGCGCGCAGGATGGCGTAGAAGGGCAGGAAATACCATTCAGGTACAATGTGTGCCGGTGTCGCCAGCGGGTTGGCCTCGATGTAGTTGTCGGGTTCGCCCAGATAGTTGGGCATGAAACCAACGATGGCAAAGAATACCAGCAACACAACGGCCAGCGCGAACAAATCCTTGATCACAAAGTAGGGCCAGAAGGGCAGTGTATCTTTTTCGGCTTCTTCTTTTGATCCGCGGCGCACTTCAACCCCGGTCGGGTTGCCGTTTCCTGTGGTGTGGAAAGCCCAGATGTGAATGGCGACAAGCGCGGCAATCACGAACGGTAGCAGGTAGTGTAGCGAGAAAAAGCGGTTCAGCGTGGCGTTGTCCACGGCGGGCCCACCCAGCAGCCAATGCTGGATGCTTTCGCCAATGAACGGGATTGCGCCAAACAGACCGGTGATCACGGTGGCACCCCAGAAGGACATTTGCCCCCAAGGCAGCACATATCCCATGAAGGCCGTCGCCATCATGGCCAGATAGATCAGCATACCGATGATCCATGTCACTTCGCGCGGGGCTTTGTAAGAGCCGTAGTACAGGCCACGGAAGATGTGGATATAAACGGCGATAAAGAACAGGGATGCGCCGTTTGCGTGCAGATAACGCAGCATATGCCCGCCGTTCACATCGCGCATAATATGTTCAACCGAGGCAAAAGCCAGATCGACATGCGGTGTATAGTGCATGGCCAGCACGATGCCGGTAACGATTTGCAGTACCAGACAGAACGCCAGCACGATGCCCCAAATCCACATCCAGTTCAGGTTTTTCGGGGTGGGGATCATGATTGTATCGTAAACCAGCCCGACAATGGGCAGGCGGCTGTGTAGCCATTTTTCAAAGCCCGTCTTGGGCTCGTAATGATCGTGAGGAATACCGGACATTACTAACTCCCTTTAACCGAGCTTGATTGTTGTGTCGTCGTGCCATGCGGAAATCGGAACATCCAGATTCCGTGGCGCGGGGCCTTTGCGGATACGGCCGGCACTGTCGTAGTGCGAGCCGTGGCAGGGGCAGAACCAGCCATGAAAATCACCGGATGCACCGCCCAGCGGCACACAGCCAAGGTGGGTGCAAACGCCCATCATCACCAGCCATTCACCATTTTCGTCCAGCGTACGGTTCTGGTCGGATGCATCGGTATCCGGCTTGTTTTTGTTGCGGCTTTCCTGATCGCGCAGATCTTCCAGAGGGGTTTCGCGGGCCAGTTTGATATCGGTTTCGTCACGGCGACGGATGAACACGGGCTTGCCGCGCCATTTCACTGTGATCTGTGTGCCGGTTTCAACATCGGCAACATCGACAAGGATAGATGACAGCGCGCGGACATCCGCGCTGGCGTTCATCTGGTTGACAAGCGGCCATACCGCGGCGCCCGTGGCAACAATGCCGGTACCTGCGGTAGCATAATACAGGAAATCCCTGCGGCTGCCTGAGTGATCATCTGTGTGGGACACTGGAAATCCCTCCTCTCTCTGCATATTTATCTGCAATTAAGCCACGCCCATAGGTTTGGCCGCGGCTGTTAACAGCGCTCCTTGGCGCGGTGTTTAGCTCTGGAATCAGGGCGCGTCCAGCATTACAATGCAAAGAGGACATTTAAGCGCAGTTAATTTGGTTATTTTTCCTGTGAAATTGCGCGTGTGCAACAATTAGACGACAACGGGGCGGGTAGCTTTCATCGCAGGGCGTTCGGCAAAGGCGGCGAACCAGTCATCCAGCGTATCGCGCCCTTTGCGCCAGTTCCGATCGTCATGGCGGAAATCCAGATAGCCCAGCGCGCAACCAATCGCGATATGGCTCATGTCCACAGGCCCGGCAAGGTGACTCATCCAGCGGGTGGTCAGCGCGTCCAGCGCGCGGCTGATTTTATCCCATTGCCCGTTCACCCAATCAGCGGATTGCAGGTTTTCGGGGCGGCAGCGCCCCTCGTAAACCATCAGCACAGCGGCATCCATGATGCCGTCGGCGGTGGCCTCGAGTGTCAGGGTCTCCCACAGGGTGCGATCCGGATACAGCCCCGCATCGGCACGGGCATCCAGATAGCGGCAGATCACGCGGCTGTCGTAAATCGCGGGACCATCGGGGCGTGTAAGGGCCGGCAGTTTGCCTAGCGGGTTATGGGCGGTGGGCATGTCGGTGGCGTCCAGCGGGGTGCCGGTGGCTGATAGCAGCTCCACGTCATCCAGTTGGCCGGTTTCGTGCAGGGTGACCATAACCTTGCGGGCAAAGGGCGAGGCGGAAGCGTAATATAGCTGCATGATTTCAGAGTTTCCTGATTGAAAAGCGCCCAAGCGCCGAAATGTCGATTTCCAAACCGGGGCCGTTTTCGCCCAGCCGGATTGTGCGGTGGAATTTGGCGGTTGTATTGGTCTGGCCGGGTTCGCGGCGCACAGACAGGCCTTCGTCCAGGTCATCCATTGCGTCCTCGGCCCGCTGGTCACGGCGGCCGATGGCAACCTTGCGGGTCATCGCGTAAGTGGCCAGTGCCACGGTGCCATAGCGCAACGCGATACCGGCGATAGGGGCAAGCGGTAGGGGCATTTGATGTCCTCCCTGACAGTGCATCTGTTCTATATGTAGGTATTTGCGGGGATTTTGTCCAATTTTTCGGGTTTCGGGGGCATAAGATTCAATGCGCTCCGCGCGGGGATATTTATGGAACGATGATGAACGCTACTCTGGTTCGGGCGCCATCATCAGGGCGGCAAGCAGGGCGGTTTCCATACCGATGCCATAGGCCTTGACGTTTTGCGCGGCGGACAGGCGGGCGGAATCGGGTTTGTTCTGGCCCAGTTTCCAGGTGCCATCCACGGTTTCGACGTCAAACCGGAACGGAGTGATCATGCGCATCATTCTGGCCAAAGCCTCGGGCGGCATTTTGGCATTGCTCCAAGCGGGTTTGGGCAACAGGCGGTTTTCGAACTGGGCGGCGAGGGTATCGAGGCTGGTGCGCAGCTCTTCTGGTGGCAATTGGGTCAGGGTGCCGCGCAGGTGGATGGCGGTATAGTTCCATGTGGGCACCAGATCCTCCACGCCATACCAATCGGGCGAGATATAGCTATCGGGGCCGGAAACGGCGATCACGGCGGGCATTGTGCCGGTGCAGGCGCGCGCAATCGGGTTGGAGCGCACAAGGTGCAGATCGGCGGTTTTGCCGTCTTCGGACAGGGCAAAGGGGATATGGGCGATCAGTGGAGCGGGGTCGCCGTTGATCGACAGAGTGCCAAAGCCGCGTTCACGGGCAAAATCAAGATTGGTTTGCGCAGGTGTTTTGCGAAAGGCGGGGTTGGGATGCATTTTCAAATCCTGACTAGACAGCCTCAGGATTGGGGCAAGCCGTGTGGAAAATCAAGTCAAAGCCTGTATCGATACAAGCCTTATCCTATGCTATACAATTCCGTCGGCATCAGGACCAGACCCAGTGCGATTTTGATGCAAATCGCCAGAACCATCAGTGCCAGCAGGATGCGCAATTGTTCGGCCTTCAATTTCAGCCCCAGTTTGGTACCGATCTGTGCCCCAATCACACCGCTGATCAGCAGGCAAACGGCCAGCACAACATCCACCGTCTGGCTTTCGATCGCGTGCATCATCGTGGCAAAGGCCGCAACAAAGATGATCTGGAACAGAGAGGTTCCGACCACAACCTTGGTTGGCATTCCTAGAATGTAGATCATCGCGGGCACCATGATAAAGCCGCCACCAACGCCCATGATTGCGGACAAAACCCCGACGATCAGGCCGGTGGCGATCGGGGGAATAACGCTGATATACAGGCGGGATGTGCGGAAACGGGTTTTGAATGGCAGTTCCTGCAGGCGCGAATGGCGGCGTTTCACCTTGCGCGGTTTGTTGCTTTTGGCCCGTCGCATGGTGTTCAGGCTTTCAACCAGCATCAGGCCGCCGATCAACCCCAGAAACAGAACATAGCAAAGGTTTACCATCAGTTCGACCTGGCCAAGGCTTTTCAGCCAAGTGAACACCTGCACCCCCAATGCTGCCCCGACAAGGCCACCAACAAGCAGGATCATGCCCATCTTCAGATCAACGGTTTTGCGTTTGAAATGTGCCAGCACGCCAGACAGAGACGAGGCGACAATCTGGTTTGCGCCAGTTGCCACGGCCACAGCGGGCGGAATGCCGATAAAGAACAAAAACGGCGTCAGGATAAACCCGCCGCCGACACCGAACATACCGGACAGGATGCCAACCATGCCACCAAGGCCCAGTAGCAAATATAGGTTTACCGAAACTTCGGCTATGGGAAGATAGATTTGCATATTAGAAAACCCGAAAGGGAAAGGTTGGAATCCCACTTTACGACTGCTCGATGGCAAATGCCAGAGAAAACACATTCGCGTTAGTGAATATTACCATCCGGAAACAAGGTGATTGCGTCACCGGTTTGCCATTTCGGATATTTCCTCATAACGGCTGAAAAACGGGGGGATGTGATGAAGGTTTGTAACCAAAACGATAGATTGGGCCAATCCTGCGCATCAAACCACGGTTTGTCGACAAAGGCGAACTGGCGCACGAAGGTGAGGATGGCCATATCGGCCAGCGTGGGGCTTGCCCCGAACAGATTTGGGGAAAGTTGTGCATCGAGTTCATGCAGAAAAGCCGCGGCACGGTTGCGGGCGGATTCGTCGCCTTTATATTTATAGGCATCGAGGTCCGGTTTGAATTCGCCGTCCGTTCGGGTGATCAGGCTGTGGCCGCTGTCGGGCATGTCCAACCAGCCTTCGGGATCATTGCGCTGCAGCGCCCACAGCATGATGTCGAGGCTTTCGTCAATCACTTTGGTATCCGTGACAAGCACAGGAACGGTACCTTTGGGCAAAGCTTGCAGCAGTTCCGGTGCTTTATCACGCAACAGGATTTCACGCAGCTCGCAAGGGATGCACGCACTGGCCAGCGCAAGGCGGGCCCGCATGGCATAGGGGCAGCGGCGAAAGGAATAGAGGATAGGGTAGGTCAAAGAGATTCAGGCCTCCGGCAGGGGTATTTATAGAACAAAGATAAGAGGGCTATTCGCTTCGTCTACGCAGGGTTTCAAGGTGTTCTTTGTTCATCTCGGCCTTTTTGGCTTTCATGATTTCGTTATAATCCAGTTTTGCCTGCTCAATTACATTTTGAGCATTCAGATACCAGACCAATGCGGCGAGGGAAGACAAGGCGAAGCTGATCAAAACCCACATTGGCAGGCCAAAACCGATGAACAAAAGGATCGGGTCGGACAGGATCAGGGCAATGGACAAAAAGCTGCCAAACAGCGCCCAGACCAGTGTGGCCTCGTTTCCGGCACTGCGTCTGGCGGTGCGGGCGAGTTTCTTTTCATCCTCGCGCATATGTCCCCCTAGGTCGGGCGGGCGGTCAGCTGATTTCCTTCGTACCCGATGATCAATGCCCTTACAATATGCCCTTCTGGCTGCTCTCTGTCAAAAATCACCTCGGCGAACTGTTCGGTGCGGCCCATGTGGGGGTTTTCCATCAGCACATTGTGGGTCTGGCCGATCTGCGCCGCAAGGTGTTTGGCGACCTGTTTTTCGCCCTCTTTACGCAGGGTGGCGGCGCGGGCTTTGATGATGTTGCCGTTGACTGGCGGGATACGGGCGGCGGGCGTGCCGGCGCGGGGGGAATAAGGAAAGACATGCAGC
>WFNH01000029.1 GCA_015488685.1 Marinosulfonomonas sp. | reverse complement strand
ACGCTCCACCCGCCCGCCTTCCTGATCTATCGTCACCACGGCGTCCCGCCCCACCGCGTCGCGCAAATCCCCCGTCAGCCGCTTTAGCTGCTGGGGGGTGTCGATGTTGCGGGCAAACAGGATAAAACCCCAGGGGTTCACATCACGGAAAAACGCAGCCTCGTCGGCGGTCAGGCGTTCACCGGCACAGCCAAATATGTAGGCGCCCTGCCCTGCCACCTAGCGAACCTTGACGGGGATACAGGCGGCGTTTTCGGCTAACAGCGCTGAACAGAACCGCCGCGCGTCGGACAGATCGTCAAACCCCATCGCCCGCAAACGATAGAAGGTGCGCCCGCCGCTTTCGGCCTTCTGGATCACCCGTGATTTACCTTGCAGGTAATCGGTGAAACGGCTGTACAGCCGGTCCCATTCCTGTTTGGCGATCTCGGGGGTTTCAAAGGCCCCCAGTTGCGCCAATCGCGTGCCCGCGGGAATGCTGTTCGGATCGACATCCTTGGCAGATGCCGAAGCAACCTGTTGCGGGGCCGTGGGTTCAGGAGCTGTTGTATCCAGACTTGCCGGTCGCGATAGCGGGCGGGGTGAGCGCACCACACCCGGAACATCCGCCGAAATTACAGATAGGTGCGCGGTGTCGGGGGCAACTTCGCCCAATGGCTCGACACCTTCCGACAATTTATCTGCCAGCGCCAGCGCTTCGGCAACCGCTGCATCGGTGGCCGAGGGTTGATCCGTGGTTGGGTCAGCGGCTGCCACGACAACACCATTTCCATCACTTACGGTCGCAGGTAAATCCGGCGCAGGCAGAGTCTCGGTCAGTAAGGCAGGGGCGGTAATTTCGCTGCCTGTCTCCGGGATTGCATCGGCGTCTGCAGATTCTGTCATCGGTGTAGATTCAACGCGAGGCGCAGGCACAGGGCGGCGCAGTCCTGCCGGATCATCCTGCCTGATACCGGCTGCGGCCGGGGCCAGCACCAGGCGATCGGGCACAGGTTGGGCCACGCCATCGGACTGCACACGGTTCACGGCAAGGCCCTGATTTGCGGCAGGTTCACCACCCGGATTTTCCGGTGCAACCCGCATCGGCCCTTCCAGCGCGCGCACCACCGGCACGCCGGTTACATCGCGCACCAGCAACCTGTAGCCCCAAACGCCGATCCCGACGACCAAGGCCACTGACATAAGGGCGCCTGCCCCGTTGACCAGCTTGGTAAATTTCCCTGAATCACTTGCCCGCTGCGGCGCATCCATTGCACCGCCAAACTCGATATCCGCCATTTTTGCCTCACTGCCGCCCCTGATTTTGCCGGGGTCGGTCATAAGTTACTGCTCATACCCACGCAGCCAAGGCACTTGTTATCAGCGCATTTCTTTGGCCGGTGTTACGCCCAGAATACCAAGACCGGCGGAAATAACAATAGAAACGGAACGAATCAGGGCAATTTTCGCCTGTGTGGCGGACGAGTCACCCTCTTGCAGGAACCGAAGATCGGGCAAATCATTGCCGCGATTCCACAGCGCATGGAATTCACCGGCCAGTTCATACAGGTAAAACGCCACCCTGTGCGGCTCGTTCGTGCGGGCGGCGATTTCCACCAGACGCGGCCATTCGGCCAGCTTTTTCACTACGGCCATCTCGGCCTCATGCGCCAAAAGCGACAGATCGGCGTCTGTCAGAGTGGTATCATCCACCGCAATCCCCGCATCACGCGCTTTGCGCAGAACCGAATGGATACGCGCGCTGGCGTATTGCACATAAAACACCGGATTGTCCTTGGACTGCTCCAGCACCTTGGAAAAATCGAAATCCAGCGGCGCGTCGTTCTTGCGGGTCAGCATCACAAAACGGGTCACATCTGGGCCAACCAGATCGACCACCTCGCGCAGCGTAACAAAATTTCCGGCCCGTTTGGACATTTTGAACGGCTGGCCGTCCTTGAACAGCCGCACCAATTGGCACAGTTTGATGTCCAGCGGCACCTTGCCGTCCGACAAGGCCGAAACGGCGGCCTTCATCCGCTTGACATAGCCGCCATGATCGGCGCCAAACACGTCGATCAATTCATCAAACCCGCGCTGCACCTTGTCATAGTGATAGGCGATGTCGGGGGCGAAATAGGTCCAGCCGCCATCGGATTTCTTCACCGGCCGGTCCACGTCATCGCCATGGTCTGTCGATTTGAACAGGGTTTGCTCGCGCGGCTCCCAATCCTCATCTGGCTTGCCTTTGGGCGGGGGCAATGTTCCCTCGTAAATCAATCCCTTAGCGTCCAGTTCTTCAAGTGTTGCCTCGATCCGGCCCGAGCCGTAAAGCGACTTTTCCGAAAAGAAAACATCCATTTCCACACCCAAAGACGCCAGATCCTCGCGGATCATCTGCATCATCTTTTCGGTGGCAAATTCGCGCACTTCTTCCAGCCAGAACTGTTCGCCCTTGTCCAGCAGGCTGTCACCCACCTTGTCCTTTAGCGCCTGCCCGACCGGCACCAGATAATCGCCCGGATACAGCCCTTCGGCAATTTCCGGCGTCAACCCGCACGCCTCGCGATACCGCTCAAAGACCGAGCGCGCCAGCACATCGACCTGTGCGCCGCCATCGTTGATATAATATTCCCGCGTCACATCATGGCCCGCGAAATCCAGTAGGGCGGCCAGCGCGTCGCCAAACACAGCGCCCCGCGTGTGGCCCACATGCAAAGGACCGGTCGGGTTGGCGGACACAAATTCCACATTCACCTTGCGCCCCTGCCCCATGTCCGAGCGGCCAAAATCGCACCCCTGCGCCAGCGCAGCCCCGATCACACCGCGCCATAGATCAGGGGAAAGGCGCATGTTCAGAAATCCGGGGCCGGCCACTTCGGCCACCTCAACCCGCGCATCTTCCAGCAGCTTTGCCGCCAGTGCCTCGGCAATATCGCGCGGCTTCATCTTGGCAGGCTTGGCCAGCACCATCGCCGCATTGGTCGCCATGTCGCCATGCGCTGCATCGCGTGGTGGCTCGACCGTGACATTGGCAAAATCCAGCCCCTCGGGCAGCGCGCCTTCGGATTGCAGTGCAGTCAGGCTGTCGATCACCAGCACACGAATATCAGTAAACAGGTTCATCTTCTTGTCCTTGAAAGGGTTGGACGCGGGTTTAGCATGGCAGACGGCAAGGTCAACATTCAAGCGCCCCTTGTCCATCTTTGTTCCACAAATATCCCTGCCGGAGGCATAAAAGTTTTTGCCCACGGCTATCCGATTAACCGTTCATGTTCCTGCAAGGCAAAGCGGTCGGTCATGCCGGCAATATAATCCGCCACCACACGGGCCAGCGCGGTCTGGTCTGTGGCGGCAGCAATATCGCCCTTCCAGTGGCGGGGCAGATGTTCGGGCTGTGACAGGTATAGTGGAAACAGGTCCATCACCACGCCAGTGACCCGTTCACGCATCTTAACCACACTGGGTGCGCGATACATGCGGGCAAACAGAAAGGCGCGAATTTCCTTCAGATCCGCCCAGAGCGGCGCGGAAAACTGCACCACAGGCGCTTTGGCCGCGCGCACATCCTCGACCTGCTGCGGATCAAGCGCGGCAATCAAATGGCGGCTTTCGTTGATAACATCCGAAACCATCACCCCGAACACCCGGCGCAGAGCCTCGTGACGGCGCCGGTAACTGCCCAAATCGGGATAAAGCGCATCGACCTCGGCGTAACACGCACCAATAATCGGCAGGGCGCGGATGTCATCATCGGTGAACAGTTCTGCACGAAGTCCGTCCTGCAAGTCATGGTTATTATAGGCAATATCATCAGCCAAGGCCGCCACTTGTGCCTCGGCGCTGGCATAGGTTTCCAGCTCCAGATCATGGCGGGCGTTGTATTCGGCCAGCGCATAGGGCAAATCACCCGTTACGGGGCCGTTGTGTTTGGCCAATGCCTCCAGCGTCTCCCACGTCAGGTTCAGCCCGTCCCATTCGGCGTAATGGCGTTCCAGCGATGTGACGATGCGGATGGCCTGTGCGTTGTGGTCAAAACCGCCATAGGGCGCCATGCAGTCGGCCAGCGCGTCTTCACCGGTGTGGCCGAACGGCGTGTGCCCCAGATCATGCGCCAGCGCCACCGCTTCGGTCAATTCGCCATTTAGCCCCAGCGCGCCCGCAATCGTGCGGGCCACTTGCGCCACCTCGATCGAATGGGTCAAGCGGGTGCGAAAATAATCGCCTTCGTGTTCGACAAAAACCTGCGTTTTGTGTTTTAGCCGCCGGAATGCCGAGGCATGGATGATCCGGTCGCGATCACGTTGAAAACACGATCGAAACGCGCTTTCTTCTTCCGGATATAGCCGTCCGCGCGTATCGGCCGGAATGGATGCGTATTTCTCAAGCATGTCCCCTGCCTGTTGTCGCCATTGGTTGGAATGCTTATATGTCAGTTCAAACAGGAATGAAACGGGACGATTTCACCATGATGGACCTAACCCTACCCCCCAAAGTCACCGACCGCGCCTTTGCACGGCTGGCCGAGATCAACGATGGGAGCGACGCCAAAGTGCTGCGCGTCGCGGTCGAGGGTGGCGGCTGTTCCGGTTTTCAGTATGAAATCACGCTGGACGAGGTGGCCGAGGGCGATCTGGTGATCGAGGGGGCCGGACAAAAGGTGGTGGTGGACGAGGTGTCCCTGCCGTTTTTGTCCAACGCCGTGATCGATTTTTCCGATGAATTGATTGGCGCGCGGTTTGTCATCGACAACCCGAACGCAACCAGCAGCTGCGGCTGTGGCACGTCCTTCTCCATGTAACGGGGAACGCAAGCGCGTTTTTCCCACTTGACGCAAAATAAGCCAATCCTAGCTGGCCAATGCCGCCGCTTCGAACCCGCGGGCAATCCGTCTGGCGGGTATTTTCTGCGCCGTGTTTTCGGCAATCCCGGGGAACAGTTCTTCCAACTCGTTCAACAGTGCGGTGTTGTCGCCGCACAGATATTCGCCAACCAGAAAACTCTCGCTTGCGGCGCCTTCGGCAAAGATCACCTCATGGGCGTCGAACATCAGATGGAAATACTGCACCTCGTCACAAGGATCACGCAGAATTGTGCAATCGTTCAACAGGTTAACGGCAGCGCATAGCACCTCGTCCTCGCCAAACAGCAATTCGGCCTTCCAGCATGTCAACAGCATCCGGTGCTGCGGCGAGACACGCAAATCACGGTCATTCCCCAGCGCCCCTTGCTTGATCAGAACCGGCGCAAATTTGCCCCGCCCGCCCGTCTTACGCTGTCCGATCCAGCGGATCGGCTGCGCACCGTGGTCTTTGGTCAGAACCAGATCGCCAACGGCCAATTCCTCGACAGCAACCAAACCATCAGGGGTGGAAATACGGCTGCCGGCCACAAAGCAGGGGGGGCCAAGATCACCGACAGCAACCTGCGTGCTGTTGGTAACATAGGTTGTAGACGTAACCGTAACCGGCGCATGTGGAAAAGCCGTGCCATCAATCGGTGAGAAATAGCGAGACCCATCAGCAGTGTAGAAGGTAACACCCGTGATCTGGACACCGCCAATAGTAACCGTATCGCCAACCCAGACGGCTGTAATATTGCTGCCATTGATCTGATCGGATCCGTTGGCAGACAAAAACCCGTCACCATCAGCGTCATTCATTGTGATTGTAATAACATTCACAGTCGCAGACAAACTCGGAGGATTGCCGGGGTCAAAATTACTTCCCAAAGCCTGGTCGGTATAGGTTGGCATCGCCTTACACGTCTTCCACTATTTAGGCCTTTCTTTGAGCACATCGCCAAAGAAAGGGAACATCCACATCACACAAATCGGCTTTTTCCAGCAAAATGTGTTAATAATATGAAAATTTGAATGTTTCATTAAAACTTCAGTAACTATTTTATGCTTGAGGCTTGCCTTGCTTCCCGATTAAACCTGACAGGTCAGCGAGGTGCGAAATGAAAATAGCCACATTCAACATCAACGGCATAAAGGCGCGGATAAACGCCCTGCCCGACTGGTTGTGTGAACGCGCACCCGACGTAGCCCTGTTGCAGGAAATCAAGACCGTCGACGAAGGATTCCCGCGCGAAATATTCGAGGACATGGGGTATAATGTCGAGGTGCACGGACAAAAGTCGTTCAACGGCGTGGCGATCCTGTCCAAACTGCCGCTGGAGGACGTGCAACGCGGCCTGCCCGGTGATGAGGACGACGATCACGCCCGCTGGATCGAAGCCACGGTGGTGGGTGAAAAACCGATCCGCGTTTGCGGGCTGTACCTGCCTAATGGCAACCCCGTTCCGGGGCCGAAATACGACTATAAACTGGCGTGGATGGACCGGTTATACCACCGTGCAAAGGACTTGCTGGCGGCTGAGGAACCGGCGCTGATGGCCGGGGATTACAACATTATCCCGCAACCCGAAGATGCGGCGCATCCGGACAAATGGCGCGAAGATGCGCTGTTTCGACTGGAAAGCCGCACGGCTTGGCGGCGGGTTGTCAATCTGGGTCTGACAGATGCCTTTCGCGCCATCAACCAAGGGCCGGACCATTACAGTTTCTGGGATTATCAGGCGGGTGCGTGGAACAAAAACGACGGTATCCGCATTGACCATTTCCTGATGACACCGCAATGTGCGGACCTGTTGCTGGATTGCCAGATAGATGCCGAAATCCGCGGGCGGGAAAAACCGTCCGACCATGTGCCGGTCTGGGTTGATCTGGCCGCATAAACATTTGAAAAAAAGAGGTAAATCATGACCAAACTAAACATTCCCGACATGACATGCGGCCATTGCAAAGCAGCTGTGGAAAAAGCCGTGGCAAGTGTTGATGCGAACGCCAAAGTCGCGGTTGATCTGGACACGCGCACTGTTGAAATCGACAGCAGCGCCGACATGGACGCCATTCTAGCCGCGCTAAAAGAAGAAGGGTATGAGGCAACACAGGCCTAGCGCAGGCATTACTACAAAAAAGAAACCACAGATTGCCGCGCCACCAACCGTGGCTATTTCCGCGTGCAAATGTGCAACATCTTGCGAAACACCAGATTTTCACAACTATTCGGTGTTGAGTGAAAAATGAAATTATAGCAAAAAATATCTACCACTTCACAGCGAACGTTTTTCGACCGCTAATTTTTAAGACCAATACTTTGGAGACAAAATGAATAAACTGATACTAACCGCATTCGCCGGTTTTCTTGCCAGTACCGCAACATCATCTGCTGGCGGGTTGGATCGCACAACCCGTTCCGTTGGATTGCTATTCGAGGAAGGCACACGCGCCGAGCTATCATATTCACTGGTCGCCCCGACAATATCAGGAACAGACTTCGCCATGTTGGCCACCGGCAATATGGCCAATCAATACACCCTTCTGCGCGGTGGATATAAAACCGACCTAAGCGACAGGTTTTCCTTGGCCGTTATTGTGGACCAACCTTTCGGGATTGATTCCCGGTACAGCGCTGGCATCTATACTGGCACATTGATGAAAATGAGATCAAACGCCGTAACGCTTTTGGTCAACTACGATGTCACTGATCGCATTGCCGTGTTTGGCGGTGGTGTTGCCCAAAGGACAAGTATAAATGCAGCGGTTCCGCGTGCAGGAGGCTACACCGCAACAATGGCGAACGATACCGGATATGGCTATGTCTTGGGGGCTGCCTATCAAATCCCCGATCGTGATTTACGCGTGGCTTTGACCTATCATTCCGAAATCGACACTTCACATGATACGGCCGAATCCTTTGGAGGCCCTGCAATTCCATCTACAACCAACATCACCACACCACAGTCTGTGAATCTGGAATTTCAAGCAGGGATCAATCCGAAAACCATGCTTTTCGGATCCGTCCACTGGGCTGACTGGTCCAAATTCAAAGTACAGCCAGCAACCTATCCGGGGCCTGGCGGGTTATTATATGCCACAGCACATGACAGCATCACATATACTTTGGGTGTAGAGCGCAAGGTAAGCGACAAACTTGCGCTTGAATTGGCACTAAGCTACGAAAAAGGGTATTCTAACGATCCTAATCCCCTGTCACCTTACAGTGGTTTTGTCGGTGTTGGTGTCGGTGCCACCTATAACCTTAGCGAAAACACCGAAATTTCGGGCAACGTAAACTATCGTGCCCTTGGTGATGTCGCTGGTGCAGCCGGAAATTTTGCAAACAATCATTCATCTTCTATCGGTATCAAAATTTCGCATACCTTTTAACACAGATGCGCTGACGGGTTAGCCTGTCAGCGCATCCGGTGTCAGTATCTTTCAACCTCTAACCGGCGACATATGCGGCCGCCTGCCCTGCCAGTGTGGTCCATTGATCGCGATAGGTAAAAGGCACCTGCACCCATTCCTTCATTGCCCGCCCCTTGCCGGAAGGATCAAACAGTTGCGCCCCGTCCAGCGCCAATGCACGGGCGTGGGCATCACCGGTCAGCTTGAACACCATTTCATCCTGAAAGAAGCAGACAAAGGCTTTGCCGCCGATTTTGTAGCAAGGTTTGCCAAACATCTGCCCTGCCTCGGCCTCTGGCACAGTTTCGCTTGCACGAATAAACATCTCTTTTGCGTCACTCATCTGGTATCCCCTGATTTTTAAACAGGAAAACAGCCACAAGCGGTGTCTGTCAACTGATGGCGCAACCTCCGTTTCGCCATACTGACAGTTTTTGTCACACTCCCGCCCCCCTCAGGCGCGGGTCACATCGTGTTTGTAAATCCAATCGAATTTCTTCATCGCCAATGACGGCGCGAATGTGCTGCCCAGCCGCAATGCCGTATGCGCGGCAAAACGCAGTGGCCCCGGCGACAGGTGGTAATTGCGCGCGTTCTTGCTGGCCGCGTCAATCACCCGTGCGGCCCGCGGGCGACGGCGAGTCTGGTAGCTGGCAAGCCCCGTTTCAACCGTATCGGCCTTATCCAGCGCATCGGCCAGCACCCAGGCATCTTCCAGCGCCATCACCGCCCCTTGCGCCATAAACGGCAAGGTCGGATGGGCCGCATCGCCCAGAATGGCCACCCGCCCTTTGTGCCAGTTTCCAGCCACAGGATGACGGAACAGGCCCCACAGGTAAACATCCTCGACCCGATCCAGAAGCCCCTGCACCTCGGGTCCGAAATCGGCGAACACGGCACGCAGGTTGGCCGGATCATCGCGGAAATTCCACCCCTCGGCGGCCCATTCATCGCGTTCCTGCACCGCCACGATATTCAGCATTTTGCCATCACGCAGCGGGTAAACCACCAGATGCTTGCCCGCGCCCATGTAAACCCGCGCCACCGCCGGCTCGTTCCCCAGCGCCGGCACAATCGTGCGCCATGCCACCTGACGGGTGAAGAACGGCTCGCGATCACCATTCAGCGCCACGCGCACCTTCGAGTGCAGACCATCCGCGCCGATCAACACATCCGGCGATGATCCCCCGCCTTGTTTCATTGTGACCAGTGCATGACCATCCTGCATGCTGACCGCTTCCACTTGTTGTAACAGGCGGATTTTCACCCCTGCCTTGCGGGCGGCATCGGCCAACACATCGACCAGATCGGCACGATGCACAAAATAGTATTCCTGATCATCGGCAAACCGCTGGAAATCCAGCCCGAACACCGGCTTGTCCGTGGTGCCGTCCAGCAGGGAAACCCCCTTGGCCCGCACCGAACAATCGGCCAAGGCATCCCCCGCGCCAAGCGCCCGCATCACCGCAAAGCCGTTGGGACCGATTTGCAATCCCGCGCCAACCTCGGTGATCTCGGCGGATTGCTCCATCACGGTCACTTCGGCCCCGCGCTGTGCCAATGCGGTTGCCGTCGCCAGCCCGCCAATGCCCGCGCCAAGAACGCAAATCTTTTGTCCATCCAGTGCCATTACCCAGTCCCCATATCAAAAACACCGGAGCGTCGCCGCCCCGGTGCCTGTATGCTTCAGTTTGAAACCATTTTCGTTGATCTACACCAACAATCAGTCGTCACGGTGCACTTTTTCGCGCCGCTCGTGCTGTTCTTGTGCTTCCAGCGACATGGTGGCAATCGGGCGCGCGTCCAGACGCTTCAGGGAAATCGGCTCGCCCGTAACGGAACAATAACCGAATTCGCCCTCGTCAATCCGGCGCAGGGCCTGATCGATTTTGCCCACCAGCTTGCGCTGGCGATCCCGTGTGCGCAATTCCAGCGCACGGTCTGTTTCCTCGGATGCGCGGTCGGCAACATCGGGGATATTGCGTGTGCCATCCTGAAGATGTTCAATGGTGTCTTTGCCGTCGGACATTATGTCTTCTTTCCACGCAACCAGCTTGCGGCGGAAATACTCCAGCTGACGGTCGTTCATGAACGGCTCGTCTTCGGCTGGTCTATAATCATCTGGCAAGAAAATCTCGGCTTTCATACCTTCTCCCTCTTGCAGTCCTTTGGCTGTCGAATCTCGCATCCTAACCTCCGGAACCCACTCCTGCCGCTGATCTAGTGCAATCTGGCGCTATTGTCACGCCCCATTCTCATCCGCTTGAAGCAAAGTGATCAAACAGATAGGTATTGCCCTAATCGCAAACCATACAGGCGCTGTAAAACTTATGAAATTTACCTCGACCGATACCTATGTTGCCACCGACGATCTGACCGTCGCTGTGAATGCCGCTGTAACGCTGGAACGCCCGCTACTGGTCAAGGGCGAGCCGGGCACCGGCAAAACCGAACTGGCCCGTCAGGTAGCACAGTCGCTGGATTTACCGATGATCGAATGGCACATCAAATCCACCACCCGCGCACAACAGGGATTGTATGAATATGACGCTGTGTCCCGCCTGCGCGACAGTCAACTGGGCGAGGAACGGGTGCATGATGTGAAAAACTACATCCGCAAAGGCAAGCTGTGGCAAGCGTTCGAGGCTGAAAACAAAGTCGTTCTGCTGATTGACGAGATCGACAAAGCCGACATCGAATTCCCCAATGACCTGTTGCAGGAATTGGACAAGATGGAGTTTCACGTCTACGAAACCAATGAAACCATCCGCGCCAAGGTGCGTCCGATCGTGATCATCACCTCGAACAACGAAAAGGAATTGCCCGACGCCTTCCTGCGCCGCTGTTTCTTTCACTACATCCGGTTTCCCGACATGGAGACAATGAAAAAGATCGTCGAGGTGCATCATCCCGGGCTGAAAGACGCGCTGCTGACAACCGCCCTGACCCAGTTCTATGAATTGCGTGAAACGGCGGGATTGAAAAAGAAACCCTCGACCAGCGAGGTTCTGGACTGGCTGAAACTGCTATTGGCCGAGGATCTGTCTGCCGAAGACCTGAAACGTGACGGGGCCAATGCGCTGCCAAAGCTGCATGGCGCGTTGCTAAAGAATGAACAGGATGTGCATCTGTTTGAACGGCTGGCGTTTATGGCGCGGGGGCAGCGGTAACGGCTCTAATAGCCGTCGAGGTGCTGTTTTCTTTGAAAGAAAACTGTCCGAAATCTTGGAAAGATTTCGGTGCTAGAACTTCGGCTTGCAGGACCCGCTTTTCCAGTCTTGATAATCACACCACGCCCAGTCCACGCGGAACGTGCCGGATGAGCCACAAGTCTCGGACAGGAGCGGGTCGGATTTGGATTCGCCATTTTTCAGTGTTACCGAGCCACGTTCGGTGGCATAGCACCCGCCGCCAACCGTGCGGTACTGAACGAAAACTTCGTTGCCGCAGGTATTGGTGAATGTGTCTGTAGGCCCGTCATAGGCAACACATGCGGACGCGCCCTGTGCGGCGAGCAATAAAACTGCCGCGCTTACAGCCGGAATTTTATACATCATAGTCTCCAAATCATTTGCTGCGGGCTTCCTGCGTCCAACAGAACCCGCATGCCGCTAATGTATGCACCTGCCTTGCCAAGTTCAAGCCGTGTCACCCTATGGCAACAAACATGGTGATTGCCATTGCCTGCCCACTCCGGCTACAATTGGCGACCGCGATATAAAAGCCAAGGAAAACAATCGAATGGCCAACAATAGCCCTCTTGTCATCCGCCCGTTAAAAGCTGCCGATGAGCAACAGTGGCGCCGGTTATGGCATGATTATCTGGTGTTTTACGAAACATCGGTGCCGCAAGAGGTTTATATCAGCAGTTTTGCCCGCCTTCTGGGCGATGATCCACAGGATTTCAACGGGTTGGTGGCCGAACTGGATGGCAAACTGGTCGGCCTGACCCATTACCTGTTCCACCGCCACGGCTGGAAAATCGAAAACACCTGCTATTTGCAAGACCTCTATGCCGACCCGGATGTGCGTGGCAAGGGGATTGGCCGCGCCTTGATCGAAGGCGTCTATGCGGCTGCCGACGCCGCCGGTGCCCCCGCTGTTTACTGGCTGACACAGGATTTCAACACCGAGGCCCGCAAACTATATGACCGCATTGCGGTCCTAACCCCGTTTATCAAGTATCAAAGGCCCTAACCCGTATGCGTTTCCTGTTTCTTTTGCCGCTTCTTGCGCTTATGGCATGCGCCCCCTCTCCCGCATCACATGACCGAACCACTCAACGGGCCGGAACCTATACCGGATCGATGCCGCCGATGAAGCAGTTCGGGCCAGCCCATGTCAGCCCGCCAACCCGCAGCAATCGCGAAATCGCACAGGATTTTCTGGATCTGTCATTTCAAATGGAAACCGGCGAGACCCTGCCCTTCATGACGCGTTTTGACGGGCCGGTTACCGTGCGCACCAATGGCTCCGTTCCGGCCACTCTTTCGTATGATTTGAACGCTTTGCTATCACGCCTGCGCAAAGAGGCGGGCATAGATATCCGGCGCGTTTCCCCAACAAAACCGGCTAATATCTCGGTCAGCATGGTGCCCGGCAGGCAGTTTAAGCACCTTCGCCCCACAGCCGCCTGTTTTGTCGTGCCCGGTGTTTCAAACTGGAACGAATACCGCAGATTGCGACACGACAGCATCACCAATTGGAAGACCCTGCGCAAACGCACCCGCATGGCCATATTCATCCCCGACAATGTCAGCCCGCAAGAAGTGCGTGATTGCCTGAACGAGGAGCTGGCCCAAGCCCTTGGCCCCTTGAACGACCTGTTTCGTCTGCCCGACAGTATATTCAATGACGACAATTACCATTCCATCCTGACGGGTTTCGATATGCTGGTGCTGCGTGCCTATTACGCACCCGAACTGCACAACGGCACCACCCGTCAACAGGCTGCTGCCACCCTGCCCCGTATTCTGGCCCGCCTGAACCCCGCTGGTAATTTCGCCTCGGGCCGCGCCCCCGTCAGCGAAACACCCAAAAACTGGGAAGCCGCCATCCGTCAAACCATCAATCCCGCCAAAAGCCACGCGGCCCGCCGTGCTGCTGCCATGCGGGCCGTTACCATTGCCCGCAACCACGGCTGGGCGGATGTGCGCACCGGTTTCAGCCTGCACAAACTGGGCCGCCTGACCCTTGCCCAGGATGCCGGTCTTGCCCGCAGTGCTTTTCACGAGGCGCTTTCGATTTTCCGTGGCCGCCC
Source organism: Marinosulfonomonas sp. (assembly GCA_015488685.1). Lineage (GTDB taxonomy): Bacteria > Pseudomonadota > Alphaproteobacteria > Rhodobacterales > Rhodobacteraceae > Profundibacter. The sequence continues at coordinate 33,710 of WFNH01000029.1, read as the reverse complement.
CGAAATGCGCCTTCAGGCCGCACAAATCACCATGCAACTGGCCGCCATTTCCTTAAGTGACGGTGATGCCCAAATCGCGATCAACCAAGCCAACAGCAGCCTGCCTGCCCTGTTGCAGGCACAGGACGCCGTCACCCTGTCGATGGTGCTGATGATCAAGGCCGAGGCACTGGATTTGCAAAACCACACAGCCGAGGCCCGCGAAGTGCGGCTCGACAGTCTGGGGTGGGCGCGCTATGCCTTTGGCAGCAAAAAGGCGGCACTTGACCGGCTTGCGGGCATCGCAGCCTTGACGCCAAAGTAAACCGCAACCTGACGAGGACACCATGCTGCTTATCTATTTCGCCGCCCTGTTCGGTGCCGGTCTTGGGGCCTATCACGCCATGCGCAAAGGCGGCAACGTCAAAGACATCGCGCAATATGTCGCGGTTTACGCCCTGATTTTCGGCATGATCGCCCTGTTCTACTCCATTTTCACCGCGCGGGGGGCCTAGGCGCCCATGTTCCTGCGTTTCTTTGAAAACCTGCGCAGCGCCGATGTGCCTGTCAGCATGCGCGAATTTCTGGCCTTTCTTGAAGGTATGAAGCGCGGCCTTGTCACCTATGATGTCGAAGGGTTCTACTACCTTGCCCGCACCGCCATGGTCAAAGACGAGCGCCATCTGGACAAGTTCGACCGCACCTTTGCCGCCACATTCGAGGGGCTGGAGCATATCAGCTTTGATGATGTTCTGAACGCGGTCGACATTCCCGCCGACTGGCTGGAGAAAATGGCGGAAAAGCACCTAAGCGCCGAAGAAATGGCCGAGATCCAAGCCCTTGGCGGCTTTGACAAACTGATGGAAACCCTGAAGGAGCGCCTGAAAGAGCAGGAAAAACGCCATCAGGGTGGCAGCAAGTGGATCGGCACCGCCGGCACCTCGCCTTTTGGTGCTTATGGTTACAACCCCGAAGGCGTGCGCATCGGGCAGGACCGCTCGCGCCACCAGCGGGCCGTCAAGGTCTGGGACCGGCGCGATTTCAGGAACCTTGACGATAGCGTGGAACTGGGCACCCGCAACATCAAGGTCGCCCTGAAACGCCTGCGCAACTGGGCCCGTGACGGCGCACATGAAGAACTGGATCTGGACGGCACCATCCGCGCCACCGCCGAACACGGCTATCTGGACGTCAAAACCCGCCCCGAGCGGCGCAATGCGGTGAAAATCCTGCTGTTTCTGGATGTTGGTGGATCAATGGACCCGCATATCAAAATCGTCGAAGAGCTGTTTTCCGCCGCCCGTGCCGAATTCAAGCACATGGAATATTACTATTTCCACAATTGCCTGTATGAAGGCGTGTGGAAAGATAACGCCCGGCGCTGGAACCACCAGATCCCGACGTGGGAGGTGCTGCGCACTTACGGGCCGGATTACAAATGCATCTTCGTTGGCGATGCTTCGATGTCGCCCTATGAAATCGCCTATCGCGGCGGGGCGAATGAACACTGGAACGAGGAAACCGGCGAGACATGGCTACGCCGCGCGCGCGAACAATGGCCCGACAACCTGTGGATCAACCCGCTGCCGCCCGAACACTGGCAATATACCCATTCCATCGCCATGATCCGCGAGATTTTCGAGGACCGGATGGTACCGATGACGCTTGAAGGCATCACCCGCGGCATGAAGGCATTGACCTGACCCGCAAACCGGCCAAGGATACCCCATGACAAGCGGTCTGAAAAACCTGTGGCAAAACCACAAACTGCTGTGCCCCCGTGATCCCCCTTCTTCTTGCCCCAAATACCTGCGCCGCAGGCATCCGCCCTTGCCTCTGTCCCCCACCGTCGCCATATATTCCCTATGCTCCGCCTTGCCCCGATCCTGATCGCCATCCTTTATGCACTTGCCATGTACCGCTTCTCGGTCTGGCGCACTTCGCGCGAGCTGGATGCGAAATCAACCGAACTGGCGGACCTGAATCTGAAAAAGCTGACCGACAAGATGGCACAGGCGTTGGACCTGCCCCGCATCCGCGTGAACATCTATGAAATTGACCCGGTAAACGGGCTGGCAGCCCCCGACGGGCGCATTTTCATCACCCGCGGGTTTTACGACAAATACAGGGCGGGCGAAGTGACGGGGCCGGAAATGGCCAGCGTCATTGCACATGAATTGGGCCACGTCGCCCTTGGCCATTCGCGCCGCCGGATGATCGATTTTTCCGGCCAGAATGCCCTGCGCACTGCGATGATCATGGTGTTCACCCGATTCATCCCCGGCCTTGGCGTCTACATCGCCAATTTCCTGACCACCCTTTTGGCTGCCCACCTGTCACGATCGGATGAATACGAGGCCGATGCCTATGCATCAGCCCTGCTGACGAAATCAGGGATCGGCACCGAAGCACAGAAAACCCTGTTTCGCAAACTGGACGCGCTGACCAAATCCAATGGGGGCAGCGCGCCCGCCTGGCTTCTGAGTCATCCGAAAACAGCCGAGCGGATCAAGGCGATCGAAGATATGGAAAAGCGCTGGAACCGCGTCACCTAAAGCCTAGCGATCTTCGGGGTAAACCTGCGCTTCCGAAAGTTTATAGCTCCACTCAAGACCGGCATTTTTCCAGCCGTTCACCACCCTTTGCCCACGCTGTGGACCGTCAGATGCTTTGTCCCCCTCGAATCCGTCCACCAAAGAGTAAACATTGGTATAGCCCATCTGGGCCAACACATTCGCCGCCCGTGCGCTACGGCTGCCGGACCGACAGATCAGGATCACCGTGCTGTCATGGGACATGCCATTTTCTTGTGCATATTCATCGAATACTTTGGCAAAGTCGGGGTTGGCCACCATCGCATAGGTGCCTTTTTCCGGATTGAACTCGGCAAAGCCAGGCATGATTTTGTAAGGGATGTTCACATTGGCCCGTTTCGGGATGCCGACAAAGGCCACCTCGACACGGCTGCGAACATCAACCAGCACCACGTCAGGATCTTGCAGCATATCTGCGGCCTCGGTCGCCGTTACATACAAACCAAGGTCGGTTTGCTTTTTGGCAGGGATTTCCCCGGCATGCGCCAGAAACGGAAGGGTAGACATTGCCACAACTGCGGCAAACAGGGTTTGTTTTGAAATAAACATTTCACTCTCCAGTAAAAAATATGTTTTCCCGCGCGAAAAATCAGGCGCAGAGTCAGGTGTAATATTGCCTCCGACAGGCAGTGTTATATTTTCCGGTTTTGGTCTTGGTCTTATTCGGCGAAAATTGCCGAGTCTTCGTCATTGAATGGCGAAAGGTTAACAGATTACCCCGGATTCGGAATAGTCAGAAATTCCTTACCTATTCAAAATCAGCAGTTTTATGCCACCAGCGCCTTGCCCAATCGTGGCAATCGCGCCTTTTTCATCAGCTTTCGCATATCCCAATCCTGCCCCGATAAATGTTCGGCTGTCTGGCGGACATCTTCGGCCACGTCCACCACAACATCAGGATTTTCAATGACCATTTCCCGCAGCAACCCGTCCGGATCACGGCGGATCACCCCGTGGCTTGTCAGGCTTCGGGTGGGGAAATCTTTCAGGTTCATGGTTAACAAAACATCCGCCTTGCCCGCGATGGCAGCGGCCAGAACATGGGTGTCGTTCGCGTCAGGCAGGTATAACCCGGCTTCCAGTTCTGCCGGAAACACAACCTCGGCATCCGGCCACCCTGCCCGCAACAAGGCAATCTCGCCGCGTGCGACATCTTCCTGCCCGTCGCCAATCCGCGCCGCGGCGCGTGCCCATTCTTCCAGTATCCGCGCCGACCACAGCGGGGTGAACAGCCCGAGCCGCGCCACCCCCATCAGCACTTCGCGCATGACGGTTGGATATAAAACACAGGCGTCAATCAGGATCCGCATCAATCCAGCCGGAAAAACAGCGCCTTCAGATAGCCGCTTTGCGCCAGTTGCGGCAGCAACGGATGATCCGCCCCCGCCCCGCCGGAATAAATCTGCATCCCGCGCCGCCCGCCACGGCCAATCCCGCGGGCAGACGAATTGCGAAACGCGTTCAAATCCGCCGCGTGTGAACAGGAGCACAGGCCCAGATAACCGCCCTCGGCCACCAGAGGTGCCGCCAAACGCGCCACCCGTTCATAGGCGCGTAAACCCGCGTGCAAGGCCGGTTTGGCCGGCGCAAAGGCGGGGGGATCACAGATCACCACGTCAAACAATGCACCTTCCTTGGCCAGATCCTCCATCACCGCAAAGGCATCGCCCTTGCGCGTGTCAAACCGTGCCGCCTGCCCCATGGCATCCGCCCCGGCTGTGGCCAGTTCCAGCGCCGGGGCCGAGCTGTCAACCGCCAGCGCACTGGCCGCGCCACCTGCCAAAGCCGCAAGGGAAAAGCCGCCAACATGGGAAAATACATCCAGCACACGGGCGCCTTTGCACAGGCGTTGCGCAAAGGCATGGTTCGGGCGTTGATCGTAAAACAGGCCGGTTTTCTGCCCGCCCAGTAGGTCTGCCATATAGGTCGCCCCGTTCATCGGCACCGCAATCGGCCCGTCCAATGCGCCGCGCAACAGCAGGGTTTCCTCGTTCAACCCTTCCAGCGCACGCGACCGGCCCGTGGCGTTTTTCACGATGGTGGAAACGCCGGTGACATCGGCCACGGCTTCGGCCAGCATGTCCAGATGTACCTCGGCCCATGCCGCGTTGGGCTGGATCACGGCGGCATCGCCGAAGCGGTCAATCACCACACCGGGCAACCCATCGGATTCCGCATGGATCAGGCGATAGAACGGCGCATCATACAGGCGGGCGCGATGGGCCAGCGCCCGTTCAACCCGCGCCTTGAACCAGTCCACATTGATCACGGCATCGGGGTTACGGTCCAGCATCCGGCAGGCGATCTTTGACGCCATATTCACCGCCACCAGCCCCAGCGGGCGGCGATCATGGTCTTCCAGCCGCGCCAATGTGCCGGCCTTCAGCGCCTTGGTGCGCCGGTCGGTGACGATTTCATCAATGAACACCCAGGGGAAGCCGTGGCGGATGGCGCGGGCTTCGGCTTTGGGTTTCAGGCGGACGACGGCGAGAGAAGGGGCGGGTGTGGGGGCTGTTTGTGTCATGGCCCCCTGTTATAAAACATTTCAACGCGGCGATAGGGCTATTTTACCGCTCCAGCCGCGCCTTACGCCCGCCGCGCCGTTTGGTGGGGGCGGCCTTTGCCAGACCCTCGCGCAAAACCTGCGTCATCGGGTGGTCGGGAAATTCGTCGCTGTAATGCGCCAGCAACGCGGTTATCATCGTTTTCGTATCATTCCCCGCCACAGCCCCCAGCGCCCAATCCAGAAAGATCGAGCGGCATTCAGGGCCGCTTATCCCCTCAATCCGATAGCTTTCGCGGATCAATCCGCGCGGGTCCAGTTCAGTCATAATCATTCGCGTTTCCTGTTGCGCCCTGATTAATCCTGCGCATCCGCAGGCAACAATCCATCCACGACCATATGGGATGCAGCAACGACAGTATCAAGCGCTTTGGCCGCGGCCTGCACGCTGTCCGCCCCCAGTTCGCGTAAAACAAAGGCCCGCGCCCCTTCGCCCAAGGCGTCCATATCCAGCGCCTGTTCGTTTAGCAATTTCGCGGTACCACGCAGCCGCCACAGCATGTTATAGGCCTGCTGCAAGGCCTGTCGCTGCGCGCCGGTCAGCCAGCCGGTGCGCTGCTCGCCCGCTGCCAGTTGACCTGCAATATCGCGGGCGGTGTCGCCTGCCAGCAGGGCCGCCGTTTCCGCCACCAGTTCGATGTCCTGCATCCGGCCTGCGCCCAGCTTCGCCTCCCATTCATCACGGGCGGGTTTTGCCTCGGCCAGACGGGCGCGCATGTCGGCCACATCGGGCAACACACGGGGCAATTTACCCTTGTCGGCCAGAAGGGCCGCGCGAAACGCCTCGATCTCGTCCCCCAGCGCCAGATTCCCCGCCACCGGCCGCGCGCGGGTCAGGGCCAGATGTTCCCATGTCCAGGCCTCGTCCTGCTGATAGGCCATGAAGGATTGCAACGATGTCGCCACCGGTCCCTGCCGCCCTGACGGGCGCAGACGCATATCGACCTCGTACAGTCGCCCCTCGGCCATCGGTGCGGACAGGGCCGTGACCAGAGCCTGCGTCAGCCGCGCATAATAGGGCCGCGCCTGTAGCGGGCGGCGTCCGTCCGAGGCCTCGACCCCGTCTGCGTCATAAATCACGATTAGATCCAGATCCGAGGTGGCATTCAGCATCCCCGCCCCCAGTGATCCCATGCCCAGCACCATCGCCCCCCTGCCCGGCGGCGGGCCGTGCTTTTCGGCAAAATGGTCCACCACCGGCTGCCACAGTGCCGCCACGCTGGCCTGCGCCAGATCGGCATATTGCTGCCCTGCCTCCTGCGCATCAATCAGCCCGCGCAGGTGATGCACGCCGATGCGAAAATGCCATTCCTTCTTCCAGCGGCGCGCCGTGTCGAGTTTGCGTTCGTAATCATCCACAGCGGCCAGTTTCGTCGCCAGTTCCCGTTCCAGCGTCGCCCCGGCGGGCCAGGGTTCAAAGAACGTCCCGCCCAGCACCGCATCCAGCACCTGCGAATTGCGCGACAGGTGGCGGGCCAGCGCGGGCGTGGTGGTGCAAATGTCGATGATCAGGTCGATCAGTTGCGGGTTGGCCTCGAACAAGGAAAACAACTGCACACCGGCGGGCAGACCGGACAGGAAGCCGTCAAATTGCGCCAAGGCCTCGGCCGGATTGGCGGCCTTTTGCAACCGCGCCAGCAGATCGGGGCGCAGGCGCTCGAATATTTCCACCGCGCGGGCGCTTCGCAAGGCCGGATAGCTGCCCCAGCGGGCCATGATTTCCGTCGCCCCGTCGGGCAGATCGGGCGCCGGTTCGGGTTTCATGACCGTGGGGGCAAAGAAGCCTTCGGTCAATTCATGCACTTCGGTCAGTTCCAACATCAGACGGGCGCGCAGTTTTTCGGTGTCGCTGATGCCCATGAATTGCGCCAGCCGGTCAAATTCGTCCGCAGATTTGGGCAGGTCGTGGGTTTGCGAATCATTCACCATTTGCAAACGATGCTCCACCTCGCGGTGGCTGCGGTAGCGCTTGATCAGCAATTCGGCCACATCCGGTTCCACCCAGCCCTTGCCCGCCAGCGCCCGCAAGGCCGGCACGGTTTCACGATGGCGCAGATCGGGATCACGCCCGCCGGCGATGATCTGGCGGGTCTGGGTGAAAAACTCGATCTCGCGGATACCGCCGCGCCCCAGCTTCATGTTGTGGCCTTCCAGCGTGATCGGCCCGCCCAGCCCCTTGTGCTCGCGGATGCGCAGGCGCATGTCGTGGGCATCCTGAATGGCGGCGAAATCCAGATGTTTGCGCCAGATGAACGGCGACAGGTTTTTCAAATACTCCTGCCCTGCCTTCAGATCACCGGCACAGGGGCGGGCCTTGATGTGGGCGGCGCGTTCCCACGTTCGCCCAAGGCTTTCGTAATAGCGCATCGCGGCGTCCATCGACAGGCAAACGGGGGTGACGGAGGGGTCAGGGCGCAGGCGCAGATCGGTGCGGAATACATAGCCTTCACCGGTGATGTCGGACAAAAGCGCGGTCATTTTGCGGGTCACCCGGATGAATGCGGCGCGGGCGTCATGGTAATCATCGTCCGAATAGCGGGTTTCATCAAACAGGCAAATCAGGTCGATGTCCGAGGAATAGTTCAACTCGCCCGCCCCCATCTTGCCCATCGCCAGCACCACCATGCCGCCCGCCGTGGCCACATCATCCGGCCCCATGCCGGGCAGTTTGCCGCGTTTGATCTCTGCTGCCACCAGCGCCTTTAGCGACACATCCACCGCCAGATCGGCAAATTCCGTCAGGGTGCCGGTGACCTGTTCCAGTTCCCAAACCCCACCCAGATCGGCCAGTGCGGTCAGGGCCGCAATCCGCGCCTTGGCCTGACGCAACAGCGGTTTCAACTGGTCCAGCGGGGCCTGTTTCAGGGCCTCATACTGCGTCTGCAAAGCCGCTGCCGGATCATCAAACGCGCCCGACAGCCATTCGGCCTGCTGGGCCATTACCGCCGACAGATAGGGGCTGCACCCTGCCGCCCCTTCGATCAGGTTTTGCAACGGTTTCGGGGCATCGGCAAAAACGGCCGCCACCTCGGCTCCGCGTTCGGGATTATGGGGAATCGGGGTGCGGGTTATGCGGGATGCGAAATTCATGTGCCAAGGATGGGGCGCGCGGCACGGGGGGTCAACAGGGCAGTTCCGCTGCTGTGTCCTGACTGAAAATATTTCGCCACCCCTGCCCCGTTTCCCGCCAGATTGATGAGACATACATCGTTTCCGGCACTTCGCCACCAACGCGCCTGAATTCGGCACGATAAGCCAGCAACACCACACCTTCCCCCAAAACCAGCAAGCGAGCATCATCCAGCGCGTATTCGGCAACTGTTGGCCCTGCATCCAACTGCCCGACATGACCAGCTTTGTCCGATACCCCCGTGGCATACACCCCCAGAAACCCGTCTTCCAACATACGCGAATCCACACCCACGTCCCCTGTGAGCAGCGCCTGCCAAACGGTTTTCTCTAATGTCAGAAACATATCCAGATCGTATTGTGGCATCCCATACGCCTCCTCTTGCGCTTAGGTCTTTGTTACACCAATACTCGACCATGCAAACAGGAGAGATGAAAAATGAGCAAAAGCCTGAAACGTGTAATCCGTGCACTGGACGCGGCGGGGATAGATGCAACACCCGTTGAAATGACCGGTGGCGCCCGCACCGCACAAGACGCCGCCGATGCGGTGGGCTGTGAACTGGACCAGATCGCCAAATCCATCATCTTTCGCGGCGAAACCACAGATGAAGCGGTGTTGTTCATTACCGCTGGCGGCAATCAGGTGTGCGCCGATGCGGCCAGCAAAGTCGCAGGCGAGCCCTTGGGCAAGGCCGACGCCGCCCTGATCCGCAGTCAGACCGGCTTTGCCATTGGCGGAGTGTCCCCTGTCGGGCACCTGTCGCCAATCCGTGCCTTTTTCGACCCCAAACTCCTGGAATTTGACACCGTTTGGGCCGCCGCAGGCACCCCGCGTCATGTTTTCCCGATAAATCCGGCCGATTTACAGCGAATTTCGGACGCGCAAACCATTGATTTTACGTCTTAATCCAAATTAATGTAAAAACCTTTCACATTTACCCTTGCAAGACACGCCACAAATGCCAATCTTGGTAATGTGAAAGGCATTCACATCAAACCCGAAACCCTAACAAACGGAGACCCAAATGAGCACTGTCGCCACATGGCCATCGCAGGCCGAAACATGGCTGGATGAGCGCGGCAAACCCGCATGGATCATCGCCATGGTCCTTGGATTTATCTTCTTTTGGCCTGTTGGCCTGGCCCTTCTGTTTTATATGATCTGGAGCAAACGCATGTTCAAAGGTTCTTGCCGTCATTCCCGTCGCCGCATGGAACGCCACCACGCCTATCAATCCTCGGGCAATTCGGCGTTTGACGCCTACAAGGCCGATACCCTGCGCCGTCTGGAAGAAGAGCAAGTCAATTTTGAGGCCTTCCTTGAGCGGCTGCGTGATGCCAAAGACAAGTCGGAATTTGACGACTTTATGGAAGAACGCGCCCGCAAGGCCAAAGAAGTCGACGAGCCTGTCGACGCCTGAACAACACTAAGGCGGCCCCATTTCGGGGTCGCCTTAACCGCTTTTTGCAAAAGGGGTTGGCGCAATGCCCCGCCGTTGTTATCTTAAATTTGTATAAAAACACCGGACCAGTTTAACCAAATGCGTCACAGCCTACCCATAGCCCCGCAGTTTTATGTGACTGCCCCCCAGCCCTGCCCCTATCTGGAAGGGCGGATGGAGCGTAAATTGTTCACGGCATTGCAAGGGGAATTTGCCGCCAAGCTGAATGATGCACTGTCCAAACAAGGGTTCCGGCGGTCGCAAAATGTGCTGTATCGCCCATCCTGCGCCGATTGTTCTGCCTGTTTCTCCGCCCGCATCAAGGTGGCCGATTTCAAACCCACCCGCAGCCAGCGCCGTGTAATGAAAAAGAATGTTGAATTACAGCGCAACGCCATGTCCCCCTGGGCCACGGATGAGCAATATACCCTGTTTCGCCGCTATCTGGAACACCGCCACGCCGATGGCGGCATGGCCGATATGGATATTTTCGAATTCGCCGCAATGATCGAGGAAACCCCGATCAAAAGCCGGGTGATCGAATATACCGCCCCCGCGGATGACGGCACCCGCGATCTGGCGGCCGTCTGCCTGACAGATGTGTTCGATGACGGGGTCAGTATGGTTTATTCGTTTTTCGAGCCCGAGCTGACCAAAAACAGCCTTGGCACCTATCTGATCCTTGATCATATCGACATCGCCCGCAGTGCCGGCCTGCCTTATGTCTATCTGGGGTATTGGGTGCCGGGCAGCCCCAAGATGGCCTATAAGGCGGGGTTCAAGGCGCTGGAAATTTATCATAAAGGCGAATGGATAACGCTGGAAGATCCAGACAGTTTCGATGCCGATACGCACCCGCTGTCGGTTGCCCCGATTGCCGAGCAGGTGGCGAAAATCACCCTGCCGGATATTTTACCAACGCAAAAAGATTAACGAAAAAAGCCCGCGTCACAGCGGGCTTTTTCATTTCTATGGTTTCACCGGAACTTAGTTCGCGAACAGGTTTGGCAGGATAGTAACCACCCCGGGGAAGCTCCATAACAACGCCAGCCCAACCACCTGAATCAGCACAAACGGAATGATGCCGCGGTAAATATGGCCGGTGGTCACACTGGGTGGCGCCACCCCGCGCAAATAGAACAGCGCGAAACCGAATGGCGGAGTCAGGAACGATGTTTGCAGGTTCACCGCAATCATGATCGTCACCCATTTCGGATCGAACGTGCCGCCGTAAATAACCGGCCCGACGATCGGGATCACGATGTAGATGATTTCAAGGAAATCCAGCACAAAACCAAGGAAGAACAGCACGATCATCACGATCATGAACACCTTCATCTCGCTGTCGAAACTCTTCAGGAAGTCCTGAATATATTCCTCGCCGCCAAATGAAATCACTACAAGGTTCAGCAATTGCGAGCCGATCAGGATGGTGAACACCATGCTGGTCACCTTGGCCGTTTCCCTTACAATCGGGGTTAGAACGGCCCCCTGATACAGCACAACACAGCCATAAAGAATGCCGAACATGGCAAACAGATAAGCCCCTTTGGCCACAATAAAGGCCAGAATATCCTCGAATGGCACACCATTGCGGTTCATTCGCAAATCAAAGTTAACACCAATTAGGATCATCACGATGATCGCGAATGTTGCCAGCAGGATAATCTTGCCACTGCCGCCTTCATCCTGTTTCTTGCGGTAGGCCGCCAGCAGGATTGCCCCGCCAGCCCCCAATGCCGCAGCCGGTGTCGGATTGGTGATCCCGCCCAGGATCGAGCCAAGCACCGCGACAATCAGAACCAATGGCGGGAACACCACTGCCAGCAATTCATTTTGTCCCAATCGTTTTGCTGCGTAATACATACCGTAAAAAACCAGCACGGAAGGGATTGCCAGATAGATGGTTGTCCAACCCGGTGACGTCAGAGGTGTGATCAGCGCGATGTCGGCCAGAAATGCCAGTACCACACCTGCCAGTCCGATCAGAATTGGACGTGGATCAGCCGAAGGCGCAATACCACGGGCGAACACAAGGACAAGCGCCATAAAGGTAAAGAAAATCGCGATGCCCGATCCAATCGGGGCCGCAGAAGCAACCTTTGCAACAGTTGCAGCAGCCAGTTCTTCACCGGTCAGCTTGTGGCTCTTCTGTGCTCCACCAGCCGCGTCAATCGCCGCTTGCTGGGCCACTGCCGCATCCCATTTTTCCTGACCGTGCAATTCAATGATTGCGGCCTTGCATTGTTCGGAAACATTCGTACGCAATGATGTTGCCTGTGTTGCATCCGAATAACTGTCAACCTGAATGCTTTGCGTGCCGACAATACCAAAACTACCCATCACAAACATGCCACCGATCAAAACAGCCGGAATAAACAGGAACCACGTCAGTGCCCCCTTGCGGCCAATTTTTTCGCCTGATGTTTGCATCACAGGCACCGGCGGGGCCTTGTCCGGCTTTACCAGCGCATAACCAAAGGCATATAGCCCATAGAGAAATGCCAACATGATCCCCGGCAAAATCGCGGCTTGAAACAGCGTCCCCACAGAAACAACCGCCGCTTGACCAAGATAGGTTAACGCATCGGTACAACCGGCAAGATGCGCGCGTTGTTCCTGTGCGGCGGAATAGAGATCGCCCGCCAGCGTGCCCAGCAGCACAATCACGATCGAGGGGGGAATGATCTGCCCCAAAGTGCCGGATGCCGCAATAACCCCTGTCGCCAGTTCCGGCGAATAATTATGTCGCAACATGGTTGGCAATGACAGCAGACCCATCGTCACCACGGTGGCGCCAACAATCCCGGTCGAGGCCGCCAGAAACGCACCTACAACCACAACCGAAACGGCCAGACCGCCGGGCAGCGGGCCAAACACGCGGGCCATGGTGGTCAGCAGATCATTGGCGATTTTCGAGCGTTCCAGCGTGATCCCCATCAGCACGAACATCAGCACCGCCAGCAGCGTTTCGATCGACGCGCCCGCGAGAACCCGTTCGTTCATCCGGTTGACGATGAAACTGAGGTTGGTGTTCATCGCATGTTCCCAGCCGCGTTCAAACACAGGTTGGGCAATACGCGGCAAATCCGGATTTCGGAACACTGATATTTTGTCCGGATTTATCCCCGATTGCACCAGCGCATTGAACGCGTCGCTCGATGTGTCAATCGCGTTATGAACCAGCAATCCGGCGCTATCCAGCCCCGCAATAATCGAAAACGATATAACGGCCGATCCACCAATGGCAAATGCCACCGGAAAACCGGAAAGGATCCCGCTAAACAGGGTCAGAAAAATGATGATCAGGCCAATCTCGACGCCGTCAAGTCCGAATAACATAGTCTCTACCCCAGTATATTAGTGTGTGCCTTCATAGGCTTCTTCGCCTTCGCCAAGGCTGTCTTTGTCCAGATATTTGCCTTCGGATTCCGGCCCTTCCTTGCGTTCCAGATAGGAGCGGTAGAAGAATGCAATGGCCTGCAAAAACACCAGCGCAGAATAGGAAATCAGCAAAATCTTGAACAGGAAGTATCCGTTAAACCCGTTTGGCGAAAATCCGATGGTTTCGACGCTCCAGCGCACAGCGCGGGATTTCAGCATCAACCGCTCCAGCGTGTCCGATGCCGAAACCGGCGGGTTGATCAGATTGCGCCACAGGAAATACCAGCCATACATCCAGACCAGCACCGACGTGGGCATCATGAAAAACAGGGATCCGAACATATCAACCGCGCGTTTGGTGCGGAATTTGACCTTGGAATAGATCAGATCCACGCGCACATGCCCGCCCTGCACAAAGGTGTAGGTGGCACATAGCGCCACAACCAGCGCATTTTCGAATTTCAGACTTTCGGCCCACCAGCTGACATCTTTTGTCAGAGGGGAACCAAAGGCCAATGTTATTTCGGCAGCGGTGAATATCCGCTGCATGAAAATAATAACGATTTGTTGCAACACCATCAGCAAACCGGCCCATGCAACAAAGCGGCCAATCGTGTTGGCAAACCCTTCCAGTGCGCGCACCACACCCCACATGAAATTGTTGCGCCACAGGCCATAGGCCGTCATCATCAGAAAGGTTGTGAAAATCACAAAGAAGAACTCTCGCGAGCCGCCGTAATAGATAAACCGCATCAGCGCCTGCTTGTCCTCGGCCCCGTCGAAACCGCCAATCCAGCTAAGCCACAGTGACGGATGCGACACCGCGTAACCGAAATTGTAAAAGGATTCGAGTATATTGCCAAAGAACCATTGCAACGGCCCCGAGGTCTCGAATTTGTCCAGGCAGGATATGGTGTCTTCGGCGGATGCGCTGAAAAAGCCCGAGCAGGCGATGTCATCGGTCATAAGATTAGGTCCCCAGAAATCCGACACAGGCCACCGGATGCGGCAACCCAAAGGATTACCCGCCCCTTTGCGTTTTCACACAAAGGGACAGGTTGTTTTTCAAGTAAAGTAAGGAGTTAGCCCATTACCCGGTCACGCTGACGACGGTATGCACCCGCCGAAACAGTCAACCAGCCGGACGAGGCCCGCATAGACGCGCTGTAATCGTCGAAAACTTCCTTGAACAGATCATCGCCCAGGAACTCTTCGTAGACCTGCTTGGAACCTTCACCAAAGGCATCCCAAACGCTATCCGGGAATTCAAGAACCTTGACGCCACCGGCTTTCAGACGCTCAAGCGCCGAACCGTTGTTCATCAGGAACTGGCTCAGGGACCAAGAGTTTGTGTAACCGGCAGCGGCTTCGATTATCTTCTGGTGTGCAGGGCTTAGGCTGTTGAACACCTCGAGGTTTGTCGCCAGCGACAGACCGGCACCCGGCTCGTGGAAGCCAGCTGTGTAGAAGAATTTGGTGATTTCCTGGAAACCGGCTTTTTCGTCAGCCCACGGGCCAATCCATTCGGTGCCGTCAAGAGCACCGGATGCCAGCGCCTGATACACTTCGGAACCCGGCAGGTTCTGAACCGAGGCACCCAGATAACCCAGGGCTTTACCGCCCAGGCCAGGCATGCGGAATTTCAGACCGTTGAAATCCTCGGGGCCATTGATTTCCTTACGGAACCAACCACCGGCCTGTGTGCCCGTGTTGCCGGCCAGGAACGATTTCAGGCCAAAGATTTCACCCAGTTGGTCATGATATTTGCGACCGTTACCGAAGTAATACCAGTTGTTCATCTCGGTCGCTGTCATCCCCATCGGGATCGCAGTAAAGAATGCAAAGGCCGGATGCTGGCTGATGAAATAGTAATCGGCAGCGTGATACATGTCGGCCTGACCGGATGTAACCGCGTCGAAGACTTCGAACGCGCCAACCAGTTCGCCAGCGGCTTTGATTTCGATTTCAAGGCTGCCATCGGACATGGTGTTGATCGTGTCGGCTGTGTGCTGTGCAGCGTCAAACACACCGGCAAGGCCACGGCCCCATGCGGTGACCATAGTCAGTTTGCGTTTGCCCTGGGCGTATGCCGGGGCCGCCAGTGTTGCGGCGGCGGCGGCAGTGCCACCAAGTGCAGATGTTCTCAAAAATGAGCGACGATCCATAAAGTTACTCCTCCCATAGAGTTTGTCGGATAATGCCCGTCGAAATGCGGGCTGATCGTTTCAGGTGACGAAAGCCTAACGGTTGGAGGCACCGGATGGAATACCAACTATTGCGTAGACGATGGGATTCTGCGGTATTTTAAGGCGTAAATCGCCTTGATTACTCGTTGCTGCAATGAATTGACGCCCCCTCTGCGATTCTTCATTCTGTGATTCGGGGCTTCCCAAGGGCAAGAATCAGCAAAAGGCGGCACATGCGATCGGATGGAAAACTGGGTCAGGCTTAGTTACGGGCAAAAAGTATTTTTGCTGGCCACCTTGCCGTTATTGCTGGCAGCGGGCGCGATTGCCTTGCTGGTGACGGCCCAGTCCCGACAGACCGCACAACAGGAAATTCAGGTTCTGCAAGATGAACTGATCACTGCCAAACGGGCCGAGTTAAAGAACTATCTTTCTCTGGCCCGGACTGCCTTTATCAACATCTATGGCCGCGCCCTGCCCGATGACGAAGTGGCAAAATTGCAGGCCACGCAAACACTGTCGGCGATGCTGTATGGTCAGGACGGATATTTCTTTGTCTACGATTATGACGGCAACAATCTGGTCAGCCCACGCCGCACCGAAATGATCGGCAAAAACTGGCTGGGCATGGCTGGACCTGACGGGCAGATGGTCGTGGACCGGATGATTGAAATCGCCCGTCAGGGTGGCGGGTATATGACCTATGACTGGCCCAAACCGTCAACCGGAAAAACCGAACGCATGGTGTCTTATGTTGTCGGCTTGCAAGATTGGCGCTGGGCAATCGGCACCGGGGTTTTCATCGACGACGTGCTGCAAACAATCGCATCCGAAAGGGCCGAGGTCCAGGGCCGCGTACAAAGCACATTTCTGTATATTGGTGCGATCACCCTTGGGGCGTTGCTGCTGGTATTTTTGTCGGGCATGTTCCTGAACCTGCGCGAACGCCGTCTGGCCGACGCCAAACTGAAGGGGCTGACCCAGCGGGTTCTGGACACGCAAGAAGAAGAACGCGGGCGCGTGGCGCGTGAACTGCACGATAGTATCAGCCAGATCCTTGTTGGGGTGCGCTATGCGCTGGAACTGGCCCGCAAACGGGTGCAGACGGGCGATGCGCGCGCCGATGAAAACCTGGGCAAGGGCATCGACAGTCTGAACAGCGCCATTCAGGAAGTGCGGCGCATTTCCCACGATCTGCGCCCCGGGGTGCTGGATGATCTGGGGCTGGGGGCCGCTTTGCAAGCCCTGACACAGGAATTCAGTCAGCGCACGGGGATCAAAACCGACCTGGAAACCGTGGTGTTTCACAACCGGCTGGACGCGGAATCAAAAATCGCCCTGTTTCGCATCGCCCAAGAGGCCCTGACCAATATCGAGCGCCACGCCGGAGCAACCGTTGTTACGATAAAACTGTTCGGTCACAAAAAGGGCGCAACCCTGCGTATATCCGACAACGGGCACGGTATTCAGGACGACGCCCAAAACGCTTCTCATGGTGGTCTTGGCCTGCGGAATATGCAAGAACGGGTTGAACAACTCGATGGAACCCTGCGCATGACCAGCACCAAAACCGGCACCTTGATCGAGGCCAAAGTGCCCCTGACCCACCTTCTGCCGCCCGAAGATGCACAAGGATAGCCCGATGAGCCACCCTACCCGCGTTGTCATTGTCGACGACCACCCGATGGTCACAGAAGGGATCGAGGCTATCCTTGAAACCTATGACGACATCAACGTGGTCGGTACCCTGAACAACGGGCAGGCAATTATTGATCAGGTTGATGATCTGGCCCCCGATGTGATCCTGCTGGATCTGAACATGCCCGATATGAACGGGCTGTCAGCCACCGAAATATTGCTGGAAAAACGCCCCGATATACGGGTGCTGATCCTGTCGATGCACGGCACGCCGGAATACATCCAGACCGCGCTTAGCCATGGGGCCAAGGGTTATATTCTAAAGGATGTTCCAACCGAGGAAATCAAAACCGCGATTGATACGGTAATGGCGGGGCAGCAATATCTTTGCACCGGTGCCAGCGCGGCCCTTGCCCCCAAAACCCGCGACGGCCGCGAAACCCTGACCAGCCGCGAACAAACCATCCTGCTGCAACTGGCACAGGGCAATTCCAACAAACAAGTGGCTGCCGCGCTGGATATTTCGGTGCGCACGGTAGAAACCCACCGCAAGAATATCAAACGCAAGCTGGGCATATCCACCACTGCCGGCCTGACGCGATATGCGCTGGAGCACGGGGTGTTGCAGGGGACGGGCGGATTATGAAAACAACTACCCTGCCCGAAAACCCCGACGCGGTTTCCCCTGCTGGCGCCGACATCCGGTTCATTATGGACGGCACCACGGGCAACATGATCCACAGCACTGTCAAACCCGGCCAGATCAACCGCGCAACCATTCACGCAACCGTTTCCGAATTCTGGTATATTCTTGAAGGTGTGGGGCAAATCTGGCGCAAGGATGAAGACGGCGAAAAGATCGTTGATCTGGTTGCCGGAACCTCGATCGATATTCCCGTTGGAACCGCATTTCAATACCGATGCAACGGCCACAAGCCGCTAAAATTCATTTGCATTACAATGCCCGCATGGCCTGGTGATAAAGAGGCAACTCGCGTGGAAGGTGTTTGGACTCCAAGTGTATAACTATTTTACGATACTGCCGGACGGCCATTTTTTACATGGCGTTCCACCAGCCGTTTCTGGCGCTTATCATCGGGAATGATACGCGCAGGTTTGCCTTGGTAATCCAGACCCGCAACCTGTGGCAGAATTTCAAAGATTTCATCGACCGCCTCTTGCGGCAGGGCATTCAGGGCCAGTTCACCTGTATACAGGCTCTCGCTCGGGGTGCCTTCGGCAAAGACCACCTGATGATCGTCAAACAACAGATGGAAGTATTCCACTTCGGGGATTTCCTTATCCACGCAAATCCCCGGCATTTCCGTCAGCTTGATCGCGGCAACCAGCACCCCGTTTTGGCTGAACATCCGCTGCACCACTGGCGAAGATACCAGCATCCGGTGCTGCCGTGACACTCGCAAATCCCGCAAGGGTAATCCATTGCCCAATGATCCCGCCGGCATAAACACAGGCCGCAATTTCGGGTTTTCCGCCAGTTCCACCGCCGAAATTTCGCGCTGCAAAACCAGCCGCAGCTTTTGTGGCCCTGCATCCAGCGTTTCAACCATCATACCTGCACGCAGATCTTCAACCGGCAGCTCCCCCTTGGCCGTCCGTATCCACGTACCCCGCACAAAACAGGTCACATCCGAATAGTTCCAGCCCACAGTATAACTTTGCAAACTTCCAAGGGTCGCCCCCACCGTAAAGGCTGACCCCGGTGCGGGTACAAAATACCACGATCCACCGGTGTTAAAAAAATAAAAGGTTTCGACATGGGCATTGCCGCCGGTATCGGTAAATGAAATGTTGATCGCATAGGGGCTGCCGGCGGTCCCTCCGAAGGGGCTGCCATTAATGCTGATGGTTTCATCGCCGTCCCCTGACCCTTGGTAGGCCGGATCGTTATCATTCAGAACCGCAGCATACGAGGTGTTGTAAACCGCATTATACCCCGTCCCTGACCACTTAAAGGCTGTCACTGTATAGAGGGCCATTTGTTACGCGTCCTTTTCCGTCATCTTATGGCTTTCCAAACCCCCTACATCTTTGGAAAGCGCCTTGAACAATTTACGGGTTCCTTTTGCATCCAGCTTGTAAGCAACTGCAGATTCCCCCAACTCCCGACCAGCGTAGTGCCTTTCCTGTGGTGTTAATTGCACCGAATGTTTTTCTGCCAGCCGCGCAGAAAATTCCCTGTTTTTTCGGCTCATCCGTGCGCACCCTTATTGATAAATCAATCCCCCAAGAAACATTCACGAAATACCCGCAACAATTGCATGATACAGAAAGCAGCACCCCATTGGTAGAGTTAACGGAATACCTTATCAATTTACCGCAGCTTTAAGTCATTTTTGCATCGCACCGTAAAAATACGGAACCACGCAATATCCCGCCATCTTTTCGCAAGAAAGTTCCAAAATCCCCCTGATATGCGACACTTTTCCTTCAAATTGCCGTTGACGCCCCTTTGCGGCACTCCTAAAGTCACGCCACCAACCAAAGGAGCCTTGGACATGAACGTCCTTCTAGTGATTGTGGGAAAGTTGCGCATGGGTCTGTAAAGACTACCATATCGGTATCCCATGCGCCCCCGAAGATCGGGGGTTTTTTTATGGTCAAAGGCATAGTGAAAGCGGAGTAGAAAAGATGAAACGTCAAATGAGCGGCGCGAAAATGATAATCCAGGCCTTGAAGGATCAGGGCGTGGACGTCGTGTTCGGATATCCGGGCGGGGCCGTGCTACCGATTTATGACGAAATCTTTCAACAAAACGATATCCGCCACATTCTGGTGCGCCATGAACAGGCCGCGGTCCACGCCGCCGAAGGCTATGCGCGCTCGACCGGCAAACCCGGCGTTGTGCTGGTAACATCCGGCCCCGGTGCAACCAACGCGGTCACCGGCATGACCGATGCGCTGCTGGACAGTATCCCGCTGGTCATTCTGACAGGTCAGGTGCCCACCTTCATGATCGGCAATGACGCCTTTCAAGAGGCCGACACCGTGGGCATCACCCGCCCGTGCACCAAGCATAACTGGCTGGTCAAGGACACCGACAAACTGGCCGAGATCATCCACGAAGGGTTTCACATCGCCACATCCGGCCGTCCCGGCCCTGTGCTGATTGATGTTCCCAAGGACGTGCAATTTGCCGATGGCACTTATGTGCCCCCGAAAAAGGTGGACACATCGCGCTATCAGCCACAAATCAAGGGCGACATTAAGGCCATCACGGCCTTGGTCGAGATGATGGAAAAGGCCGAACGCCCGATCCTTTACACCGGCGGTGGCGTGATCAATTCAGGCCCCGCCGCCAGCCAGTTGCTGCGCGAACTGGCCGATGCCAGCGGTATTCCGGTAACGTCCACCTTGATGGGTCTGGGCGCCTATCCTGCATCCGGCAAAAACTGGCTGGGCATGTTGGGCATGCACGGGCTGTACGAGGCCAATCTGGCGATGCACGGCTGCGACCTGATGATTTGTGTCGGCGCACGTTTTGATGACCGCATCACCGGTCGGGTCGAGGATTTCAGCCCTCATTCCAAGAAAGCACATATCGACATTGATCCGTCATCCATTAACAAGGTGGTGCATACCGACGTTCCTATCGTTGGCGACATCGGCCATGTGCTGGAAGATCTGCTGAAAATCTGGAAGTCCCGTGGCCGCAAGGTGAACAAACCGGCGATTGGCAAATGGTGGAAACAGATCGAGGAATGGCGCGCAGTGAATTGTCTGGCCTATAAACAGGAAGGCAAGATCATCAAACCGCAATACGCGCTGGAACGGCTGGAAGCGCTGACCAAAGGCATGGATCGATACATCACCACCGAAGTTGGCCAGCACCAGATGTGGGCGGCGCAGTTCCTTGGCTTTGACGAACCCAACCGGCTGATGACATCCGGCGGTCTGGGCACAATGGGCTATGGCCATCCGTCATCGTTAGGTGTGCAACTGGCACATCCCGACGCGCTGGTGATCAACATCGCCGGCGAAGGCTCGTGGCTGATGAACATGCAGGAAATGGGCACAGCGGTGCAGTATCGTTTGCCCGCCAAACAGTTCATCCTGAACAATGAACGTCTGGGCATGGTGCGCCAGTGGCAGGAACTTCTGCACGGCGAACGCTATTCGGCCACTTGGCAAGAGGCCCTGCCCGATTTCGTCAAACTGGCCGAATCCTTTGGCGCCAAGGGCATCCGTTGCTCGGACCCCGCCGATCTGGACGATGCGATCATGGAAATGATCAAACATGACGGGCCGGTTATTTTCGATTGTCTGGTGGAAAAACACGAAAACTGCTTCCCGATGATCCCGTCCGGTTCGCCCCATAATGAAATGCTGATGGGCGATGCCGAAACCCAAGGGGTTATTGGCAACACCGGCGCGGTTCTGGTTTAAGAAAGGTCTACAAATGTCTGCACTAAATATCAAAAAAGGCTCATCCGCCCATTCCGCTTATGACCTGAAGAACCCCAACGCCGACGTGCACGAGGCCCATACCCTGACCGTCACCGTCGATAACGAGGCCGGTGTTCTGGCCCGTGTGATCGGGTTGTTTTCCGGGCGCGGATATAACATCGAAAGCCTGACCGTGGCCGAGATCAACGAGGAATACCATACCTCGCGCATCACCATCGTCACTACCGGCACCCCGCAGGTGATCGAACAGATCAAGGCACAGCTGGGCCGGATTGTGCCGGTCCATTCGGTGCATGATCTGACGGTAGAAGGCCCCTATCTGGAACGCGAACTGGCGCTGTTCAAAGTAGCCGGAACCGGAGACAAACGGGTCGAAGCCCTGCGTCTGGCCGACATTTTCCGCGCCAATGTGGTGGACAGCACGCTGGAAAGCTTTGTGTTTGAAATGACCGGCACCAGTGAAAAGATCGACGCCTTTGCCGACCTGATGCGCCCGCTGGGTCTGATCGAAACCGCCCGCACCGGCGTGGCGGCGATGGCGCGCGGGGCGTAACCCGAAAAGCAAAAAGAAAGAGGCCCCGTAGAAGGCACTGGGGTACAGGGGCCTCTTTCTCATTTCCCGAGCTTTGGGAAGACTTGGGAAAATATCCACTTAATGCCGGAAAGGGGAGCTTGGGGTCATAGAGAATTCCGGCATCAAGCGCACTGCCTTATTTGGCCGGCAACATACCTGCATCCGTGGCAACCTTCATTTCGTCCGCATCCACGGCACCATCCGAATTGGTATCCATCGCGGTGAAATTTTCCTCGGTCAATGACGGATAGGCCGCCAGTAGCTCGTTATACGACAAAAGCCCGTCACCATCCGCATCAATATCGCTTTGGGCGCTCACGGCTGTGGCGGCAAGTGTCAGGGCGATGGCGGTGGCAGTATAGGTTACGATCTTTTTCATTTTTTACTCTCCTTGGGCTGTATGCCCGTTGCGTCCGAAGGTGCGTTTTTGCGCCTTCACCCAACAAGAGGATGAAATCAGAGGATTATTCCGCCACAATTCCGCTTTGCGCCAAACATCGCCAAACACGCGGTCCCCTGCCGACCCCGATGCACCATTCCCGCAAGAACCTGCCCAAAAAGCCCCCCTTGCCCCAACCGGCAACAATCCCCCGGGTTGTTCTATGCCCAGACCACAGCCAGATTGCCGGACATAGTATTGGAGGCTGATATGACAAGTGACGCACAAACACTGACTGATCTAATGCCTGCGCTGATCCGGCTGGCCCGTATTCTGGCCCCAAGCCCCGACATGGCCGAAGACATGGCTCAGGAAGCCCTGCTTCGTGTCTGGGCGCGGATGAAGAACGGGGCCGCAATCGAGGATCTGCGCCCCTACCTGATGACCACCCTGCGCAACGCCAGCACCAAACCGGCCCCACATCATCAGGAGCTGACAGAGCAAAACACCCCGGGCAAACCGGCCGAAGTCTGGAGCCGCTTTGCCTGTGGTGATGTGAACGACGCCATAACCCGCCTACCAGCGGATCAGGCCGATCTATTGCGCATGGCTGTCATGCAGGGCACCAGCTATGCCCAGATAGCCAAAACCTTTGACCTTCCTATAGGAACCGTGATGTCCCGCATTTCCCGCGCCCGCGCGCAACTGCGCGCGGATCTGGATTTGCCCAAATCCAAAGCCGTGGAAACCCTGTTGCAAGACATGGCTTCCTAAGCTTACGCAGTTTGGCGCAGTTCCAGATCTTGGTGGATTGGAAGAATCTTGGCAGTGGGCCGAACAACCGATTTCATTTTTGTGGACGGAATAGCAGGCATGCTCAGAACTGCATATTTGCGACCGTCACCAGGATTGTAGTAAGGCTCGCCAATTCTGTTGGCCTTGTATCCTAATTGGCGCAAAGCACGCATCAGGGAAATCGGCGACAAAGACATCAATTCGCTTCCGCCCCCCTGTTTAGTCAATTTGACCAACCCATCCACAATAAGCGACAAACACTCACTACGATCAGCATGGTTTGTCACTTCGTCCGAGATAACAAGGCGTGTGCATTCCCATACTTTGGGCGTCTTGATTTCCTTGTCGAGAACGCCATCTGGAATATCCGCCAGTTTTCCATTTACCGCATCCTTAAGCATATAGGTATATTCGCCCCAAGAGGATGTCGTTGGCATAACCCGCGACCCGCCAACCACTTTTCCATCTTTCAAAACCAGCGAGTAATAGGCAAGTGGATTGTCATACTGATCCATTTCATAGGAATCATTATGCGGGATGTCCCAGTTAAGTGTATCGACAAAAAAATGTTTACGAAGGGACAGATAGTCAAAAAACGCTGTGCCATGATTGTGCAGCTCGGACATGTTGAAGGTGATGTTTTCCATTTTCATTCTCCTTTATGGAGAGTGAATTAGAACTTGATCTGACGCTTTTGTTAACTGCTTTTCTTCAAATAAGCCAATTTTTTCCAAATTGTTGACATTTTCAGGTCAATCTAGGCCCAGAATCAGATCAAACCGAACTCCATCGCCTTTGTTGCCGCCTGTGCGCTGTTGTTTGCATTCAGCTTAAGTTTGGCATTTTTCAATCGCTGCTTGATTGCACCCTGCGAAACGCCCAGTTCAGCCGCCATCTGTTTAAGCAACATTCCGTTCTTAACCATGGCCAAAACTTCTTTTTCTGCCTTGGTCAGGTTGCTGGGTGGTTTTGTCGCAATGTGCAAGCGGACAATTTCTTCCGACAGCCGCGCGATTTCCTCATCCGAGAAATCCCGATCCGCGCGCGCGAATGATCCAAAACTGCGCTGGCCTGTCTGATCATTGTCGACGCAGGATATCGCGACGCCATATCTTAATGAATAGGTTGATGCGAGCCCCAGAACACCCATTGGATCATCTTGTGCGATTTCGCTCCACCGAACGGCACCTGTATTTGTATAGACCCATTTCATCACAGGGTCGTGCAGCATAAATCCTTGGGCTGTATATATTTTTACCCATTCTGTAGGTAATTTGTTTTGCTCGAACACAGGAAATGCGAACCCGACCCGCAAGGCCAAGTAATAGCCTGCAAGCGCGAAATCAGAAAATACCGAAGTGGTATCGAAATCTTTCATAGGTTGTTGTGCCTCATCCCACCTACCGTAACGCGAATCTGTTTAAAAATATATGGATATCTAAAACAGATATGTCTAGGTTATAGTTATTCTGGGCATCAACCACAATGCGAGTAAATTGAAACATGACATCTGAAGCAGAAATTGGCGCAATTCTGGAGACACTCGATTCCCTTTGCCCTGAAGGCTATGCAATCGCGCTCCATATAAAATTCACCACTCCGACCTATCTGTTTCAAACTTACAAAACAGAATGGATCGAATACTACTCGCAGAAGGGTTGGGTATTGCAGGATCCGACAGTTCATTGGGGATTCCAGAACACTGGCACAATTCATTGGCATGAGCTGGAAGAGAACGACACGCAAGGAATTTTCAAGAAATCCGCCGAGTATGGCCTGAAATATGGATTCGTTTTGGCAATCGAAACCGAAGGGTCTCGTTCTGTCAGCAGTTTTGCACGTGGGGATCGCGATTTTACTGATGGCGAGATTTTGGAAATCCGCGCCTTATTGGAATTGCTTCATAACAAGACGTTGAAACCCGAACAGCTAAACCCGAAAGAACGCGAAGCCCTGACCCGTCTTTCCGTTCTGCAAACCCATGGCTAACCCAACTCCCAAAAAATAAGGGGAGCCCGAAGGCTCCCCAGTTTCGCTGATCAGGCTCGTCGTTGTACCGCCCGGTTTGTTTTTTGCCTGCGGCCTGATCCGCGTCGGGGGCGAGCGCACCCGCCCCGGAACTCGCTATCCTGTCGGGCGCATACCCGACAGAAAGCGCCTCTTAGCTACACCCGCTGGTCGCCCCGCAGGTGTTGCATTTCATACAGGTGCCGTTACGCACCAGTGTGTAGTTTCCACAGTCGCTACAAGCTTCGCCCTCATAGCCCTGCATTTTCGCCTTGGCGACGGGATCCATCCCCATTGCCGGTGCCGTCGTTGTTGTGCTTTCGCCAACCTCGGGCACCAGTGTTTGCAATACTGCCGCCGGATCGGTGCCGCCTTCCAGCGCCACAGCGCCAGCCTGCATCCCCCCGCCACCTTGCAGCACCACCAGTTGCTGTGGCACCCGCTTGCGCAGATATCCGGTCGAGGAAATCTGTTTCAGCACTTCCAGCGATTTGCTGGCAGCAGTGTCGCTGACTTCCTGCACGTTTGATACGCCTTCTTCCTGGCCCCGACCCAGATCATCAAACGACGCCCCTTCGGGTTTGACATGCGCAAGGTCTGTGCGATCCAGATAGGACACGGCCAATTCGCGGAAGATATAATCCAGAATGGAGGTGGCGTTCTTGATGCTGTCATTGCCCTGCACCATGCCTGCGGGTTCAAATTTGGTGAAGGTGAAGGCATCGACGAATTCCTCAAGCGGCACGCCGTATTGCAGGCCGACCGAAACCGCGATGGCAAAGTTGTTCATCATGGCGCGGAAACCCGCACCTTCCTTGTGCATGTCGATAAAGATTTCACCAAGGTTGCCGTCCTCGTATTCGCCAGTGCGCAGGTAAACCTTGTGCCCGCCAACAACCGCCTTTTGGGTATAGCCTTTGCGGCGGGAGGGCAGTTTCTCGCGGTGGCTTTTGAAGACCTCCTTGATCACGACCTTTTCAATCAGTTTTTCCGCCAGAACAGCCGCTTTTTCCTGCTGGCTGCCGGTGGCCATGATTTCCTCGGCCTCTTCGTCGTCTTCGACCAATGCCGCTGCCAATGGCTGGCTTAGTTTCGAGCCGTCGCGATAAAGCGCGTTGGCTTTGATGCCCAAGGACCAGCTAAGTTCATACGCCTTCTGGCAATCCTCGATTGTCGCGTCATTGGCCATGTTGATGGTCTTGGAGATCGCCCCCGAGATAAACGACTGCGCGGCGGCCATCATATAGATATGGCTGTTAACCGACAGATAACGCTTGCCTTTTTTGCCACAGGCATTGGCGCAATCAAAGATACCGTAATGTTCTTCCTTCAGGTGCGGCGCACCTTCCAGCGTCATGGTGCCGCAAACGTGGTCATTGGCAGCATCAATTTCGGCGCGGGAATAGCCAAGGTGGCGCAGCAGGTCAAATGATGGATCGTTCAGTTTATCAGCTGGAATGCCCAGCGTTTTGGCGCAGAAATCCTCGCCCAAAGTCCATTGGTTGAACACAAACCGGATGTCAAAAGCGCTGGGAAGCGCCTCTTCGATCTTGTCCAACTCGCGCTGGCCAAAGCCATGCCCGATCAGGGAAGTATGGTTGATCACCGGTGCATTGCCGATGGTGCCGTGACCAACAGCATAGGAAACGATTTCCTCGATCTGGGCCGAGCCATAGCCCTGTTTTTCCAGCGCGGCCGGAACCGAGCGGTTGATGATCTTGAAATAACCGCCACCGGCCAGTTTCTTGAACTTCACCAGCGCGAAATCAGGTTCAATGCCGGTGGTGTCGCAATCCATCACCAGACCAATCGTGCCGGTCGGCGCAATCACCGAAACCTGCGCGTTGCGGTAGCCGAATTTTTCGCCCAAAGCGAGGGCTTCGTCCCAAGCGGTTTTAGACAGCTCCACCAGCCGTTTATCAGGACAGTTGGCGTGATCCAGCGGCACGGGTTTGACGTCCAGCCCTTCATAACCATTTTCATTTCCATAGGCCGCATTTCGGTGGTTGCGGATCACCCGCAGCATATGGTTGGCGTTACGGGCGTAACCATCAAATGCGCCCAGCTCGGATGCAATTTCCGCCGATGTGGCATAGGAAACACCAGACAGAATGGCCGTCAGGGCACCACACAGGGCGCGACCCTCGTCGCTGTCGTAAGAAAAGCCCATGTTCATCAGCAAGCCGCCGATATTGGCATAACCAAGGCCCAAGGTGCGGAAATCATAGGACAATTGCGCGATTTCTTTGGATGGGAATTGTGCCATCGTCACCGAAATTTCCAGCGTCAGCGTCCACAGGCGGATGGCGTGCATGTAATCTTCGGCCTGAAATTCGCCATCCTTAAGAAAGGTCAGCAGGTTCATGCTGGCAAGGTTACAGGCGGTATCATCCAGGAACATATATTCCGAACAAGGGTTCGAGCCGCGGATTTCGCCATCTTCGGGGCAAGTATGCCAGGCGTTGACCGTATCGTGATACTGGATGCCCGGATCGGCACAGGACCACGCGGCGTGACCCACATCTTCCCACAGATCGCGGGCGCGGATGGTTTTGGCCACTTTGCCGTCGGTGCGGTTGATCAGATCCCAGTCGGCATCATCCTTGACCGCTTTAAGAAAAGCATCTGTCACGCGGATCGAGTTGTTCGAGTTCTGGCCGGAAACCGAATTATAGGCCTCGGAATCCCAATCTGTGTCGTAGGTCGGGAATTCAATCGCGGTATAGCCCTGTTTGGCATAATCCAGCACGCGTTTGATATAAGTCTCGGGAATTGCGTATTTCTTAGCGCTGCGGATGGCCAGTTTCAGCGTCTCGTTCACCTTTGGGTCAACCGCATCTTCTTCTTTGCCATCCCACGATTTGATCGCGGCAAAGATTTCGTTCAGGCCCTTTTCGTGTATCTTGGATCCGGCTACGATTGAGGCAACCTTTTGTTCCTCAAGAACCTTCCAGTTGATGAATTCCTGAATATCGGGGTGGTCCGCATCGCAGATCACCATCTTGGCGGCGCGGCGTGTGGTGCCACCGGATTTGATCGCACCAGCCGCGCGGTCACCGATTTTAAGGAATCCCATCAGACCCGAGGACGACCCGCCACCCGACAGCGATTCACCGGCGGCGCGTAGGGAAGAAAAGTTGGTGCCGGTGCCCGAGCCGTATTTGAACAGTCGTGCTTCGCGCACCCACAGGTCCATAATACCGCCCTCGCCCACCAGATCGTCGGCAATCGACTGAATGAAACAGGCGTGCGGCTGCGGATGTTCATAGGAGGATTTCGATTTGGTCAGCTTGCCGGTTTTGTAATCGACGTAATAGTGACCTTGTGCAGGGCCGTCGATGCCGTAGGCCCAGTGAATACCGGTGTTGAACCACTGCGGGCTGTTTGGTGCCGCGCGCTGGCTGGCCAGCATGTGGCGCATTTCGTCATAATAGGCGCGGGCGTCGGATTCCTTGCTGAAATAGCCACCCTTCCATCCCCAATAGGTCCATGTGCCCGCCAGCCGGTTGAACACCTGCTTGGCCGATATCTCGCCGCCGTAACGCTCTTCTTCGGGCAGTTCGGCCAAAGCGGCCTCGTCGGCAACAGAACGCCACAGGAATTCGGGCACGCCCTTTTCCTTGACCTTCTTCAGGCGCGCCGGAACGCCGGCTTTGCGGAAATATTTCTGTGCAATAACGTCCGAGGCAACCTGACTCCAGGCCGCCGGGACTTCGCAATCATCCAGACGAAACACAATGGTGCCATCAGGGTTGCGGATTTCAGAAGACGTTGTGGTAAATTCAAGGTCAGAATATGCGTCCTGACCGGATTTTGTGAACTTGCGCTCTATTTTCATTTTGTTGTCTGCCCCATCGTGCGTCACTATTTATTGGCGCGCCCCCTTATCCGGAAACCTTCACCAAACTCGCGCCAACCCATGTGGTCAAGGAAGCCATTGCCATCCGGTGTATTCAAATAAACCGGTCGGTATCACCCTAGGGGTGCATCAGATATGGTATTCCGTCCCTCATTGACCCTCACTACTAAATCTAGTGTTGTCTTGGTCAGCCACCACAATGTGAAGTAGGAACCCCTACCCCGTCAACTTTTATATTTTACTTTTCCACAGCTCTTTTCTGTTGACCGCCAGTTTTTGATACCGCCGAATCTGGTGTTCCAAATTCACACCCGCCAGAATGGAACTTACCCACTTTTTGGTATACAATTCGCGACCGAATGAATTTCCGTTTAGTTCGGCTGACTTGCCAAAATAAACTAAGAATTCACATGAAGATTCATTTTTCTTAACGGCCCGAGGTTCACCTTAGGGAAAGCCCGACACTGATTCTTCGACCACGCGATGAAAACAATCTTGAAAAAAGTGAATGGTCGGGACGGCAAGATTCGAACTTGCGACCTACGGTACCCAAAACCGTCGCGCTACCAGGCTGCGCTACGCCCCGAACAAGGCTTCTCTACAGAGTGTGAAAGAGATTGGAAACCCCTAGAATGGGCTTCTTTTTCAGATACCTGCGAATAATTGTCATTCTGCCGGACAAGGCCACGCCGCAATCGCCGAATCAAACGCCGGATGGCGCAGCTCGCTACCGACGGTGATTCCCAATCCGCGCGCCATGCCGCCATTGATTTCCAGAATCATCAGCACATTGTCACCGCCATCAATCGGGGTTTCATCCAGTGGTTTGGCATTTTCGGCGATTCTGGTAACGCGACCGGTTTTATCCAGAAAGATCATATCCAGCGGGATCAGTGTGTTCTTCATCCAGAATCGCGCAGTGTGCGGGCGTTCATAAACAAACAGCATCCCGGCACTGGCCGACATCTTCTCGCGAAACATCAGCCCTTTTTGCTGTT
Source organism: Marinosulfonomonas sp. (assembly GCA_015488685.1). GTDB lineage: Bacteria > Pseudomonadota > Alphaproteobacteria > Rhodobacterales > Rhodobacteraceae > Profundibacter. Next base: position 3,752 of record WFNH01000029.1, on the reverse strand, counting down.
CTTGGGCATCATCTGCCACTTCGACATTGAAATGCGCCTGCCCCCAGTCCCCGCGAAGATCAACAGAATTGAGGGCGCAAACACCACCCGCCTGAGTCCCGCCCGCCCCAAACATCAAGGAAACGGCAACAAGCCCCCCTTTGATCATGTTGTTCTCCGAAAAGATGCGTCCCACGACAAGACCTGCGAGGCCATGCGCCCCCGCTCACCATCGACAACACGAATACTGATCGCTTCACCAGGTTGTAAATCAGACAAACCTGACCGGTGCAAAATTTCAACATGGATAAAGACATCTTCCGAACTGCCGAACACATTCGCAAACCCGAAACCTTTGGCTTTGTCGAACCATTTTACCCTTGCAGGCTCCAGATCACCGGCGTCCGCACCCGTCCCGTTGTCTGAAAACGCATCTGATGCGCTGTCATCGCCCCCCACAGGCGGGGTAATATCCAGAATTTCAACCGTCTGCATACCCCGATCGGTTTTCTGAACCAGGATCTCGATCCGGGCCTGATCAGCAACAGAACTTTGCCCAAAATTGCGCAATACATTGGCGTGCAGCAAAATATCAGGGCCACCATCATCGGCAACCACGAATCCAAACCCTTTACCGGGGTCAAACCATTTTACATGGCCTGACACTGGCTGGTGCATTTTGTTTTCTTCTTCGCTCATCTCATCGTGCTCTTTTACGCCCTGCCCTGTTTCACTCTCTTAGCCTTACCATAAGGTCAACTGTGTTTTTGCAAACTTCCACTTTTTTGCAAGCGGAAAATATCAACCCAAAGAGGAGTAATGGTTAAACAGTACAACACTATACTACGGATTCAGACGCTGGATACTCCAGCTATCTTTTATTGTGTCTCGGGACCAACGAAACCGGTCATGCAATCGAAATGCGCCGTCGGCCCAGAATTCTATTTCAGTCGGGGCAATCCTGTATCCACCCCAATACGGAGGGCGCTTTGGGTTTGTCCCGTATTTCGCTGTAACTTTGGCAACCTCAGCCATCAAAGCCGCGCGTGTCGTTAGTGGTCGTGATTGATGCGAGGCCCAAGCCCCGAGCCGGCTTTGTAAAGACCGACTGTTGAAATAGGCGTCCGACTGGGCCGGTTCAACCTTTTCCACCAAACCGCGCACCCTGATTTGCCGACGCAAGGATTTCCAGTGCATAACAAAGGCAGCCTTGCCGTTACTTGCCAGTTCCTGTCCCTTTGCGCTTTCATAATTTGTATAGAAAACGAAACCTTCCGGTTCAATTTCTTTCAATAGAACCATGCGGACATTAGGCATGCCATCCGGGTCAACGGTTGCCAGTGCAATGGCGTTGGGATCATTGACCTCCAACGTTTCAGCCTCGCCCAGCCATTGGCGGGCAAGCCGGAAGGGATCATCCCCTGAAAAGATACCGGATCGCTTGGTCACGTTGATTCCTCAAGATCACCAGCGAAGTACGCCGCAATATATGCCAAAGCAACCTGTCCTTTCCGTTAACTTTTGGTTTACGCACCACCCTTGATGCCTTGCGCGCAATCGCCTAAAGATTGGGTTCTTAATTACAAGGTGGCTGAAGGGCGCAAAATGTCAACAGGATTACTAAAAGGAAAACGCGGTCTGATAATGGGGCTTGCCAATGATAAATCCATCGCGTGGGGCATTGCCAAGGCTTGTTCAGACGCAGGCGCGGAACTGGCCTTCTCCTATATGGGGGATGCGTTCAAGAAACGGGTCGAACCACTGGCGGCCTCATTGGGCACAGAACTTTTGTATGATTGCGATGCGTCCGATGCAGAGTCGCTGGACGCAATGTTTGCGGCACTGGAAAAGGAATGGGGCACACTGGATTTTGTCGTACATGCCATTGGTTTTTCTGACAAATCCGAATTGCGTGGCCGTTACGTCGATACGTCACCAGAAAACTTCCGCATGACGATGGATGTGTCGGTTTACACCTTTACCGCCGTCACCCAGCGCGCAAGCAAGATAATGCCCGATGGCGGATCCATCCTGACACTGACCTATTATGGCGCCGAACAGGTGATGCCACATTATAACGTCATGGGGGTGGCCAAGGCCGCATTGGAAGCCTCGGTGAAATATCTGGCCGAGGATCTGGGCAAGGATAACATTCGCGTTAACGCCATCTCGGCCGGTCCGATCAAAACGCTGGCGGCCTCGGGCATTGGTGATTTTCGCTATATCCTGAAATGGAACGAATTGAATTCGCCTCTGCGACGCAATGTAACACAGGACGAGGTCGGAAAATCGGCGCTTTATCTTCTAAGCGATCTAGGATCGGGCGTGACAGGCGAAAATCTGCATGTGGATGCCGGATATCATGTTGTCGGTATGAAGGCGGTTGATGCCCCTGATATTGACGTAGTGACGGGGCGCAAATGACCACAAGCGCCTTTATCGCCGTTGTCCTGCTGCATCTGATGGCCGCCATCAGTCCAGGGCCGGCGGTGTTGATGGCCGCGCGCACTGGTGTGACCCAGGGGTTTGCTGCCGGCACCGCATTGGCCGTGGGCATTGGTGTTGGTGGCGTGATCTGGGCCATGGCGGCGCTGTTCGGGCTGGCAATGCTGTTTGAATACGCGCCAATGCTGCTGACCGGTTTCAAACTGCTTGGCGGCATGTTCCTGATCTATATGGCTTATAAGTTGTGGAAATCGGCAGATCAGCCGCTGATACAAACCGGTGCCGATACACCGCCCCGCAGCCTGCGTTCGGCGTTTTTGCTGGGGCTGTTCACGCAAATTTCCAACCCCAAACCCGCCATCCTGTTTGCCGCCATTTTTGTCGGCACCGTTCCCGCAACCGCAGGCTGGGCCACTTATATGGCCCTGCTGGTAGCGGTATTCTTTAACGAAACCATGTGGAACACCCTAGTTTCGCGCATCTTTTCGCTGGAAAAGACCCGCGCGGGTTATCTAAACCTGAAAGGCTGGATTGATCGGGCGTTTGGCGGGCTGCTGGCCCTGCTGGGCGTCAAAATCGCCACCACCTGAATAATAAAGGACTGCCATCATGAGCGACCGCCTCCCCCATGAAAAAGGGTTTCACATCAGCTGGGACCAGATCCACCGCGACAGCCGCGCATTGGCATGGCGACTGGATGGCAAAGGACCGGATGACGGCGCGTGGAAAGCGATTGTTGCGATCACACGCGGCGGTATGGCCCCTGCGATGATCATCGCGCGGGAACTGGACGTGCGCACAGTCGACACCATCAGCATCAAATCCTATGACCACCAGCAGCAATCCGAAGCCAAGGTTCTGAAATCCCCCGATGCCGATATGATGGGCGATGGCGAAGGTATCCTGATCATTGACGATCTGGTCGACACCGGCAAAACGCTGGAAGTGGTGAAAAACCTGTTCCCAAAGGCGCATATTGCCACGGTATACGCCAAACCGATGGGCCGCCCGATGGTGGATAGTTTCATCACCGAGGTATCGCAGGACACATGGATTTTCTTTCCCTGGGATATGGCCCTGCAATATGTCGAGCCTTATCGCGGCAAGGATTAGGCCCTTGTTATGACCCACCCCGTTAACCCAGCCATGCACGCCACCTTCCCGCCACCGGTGATGGAAGCGCGGCGATGGCTGGATGGGGTGGAGTTCACCCGCAACAAACCGCTGATCAACGTCTCCCAAGCCGCGCCGGTCGAACCGCCACCGGACCCGTTGCGCGAGGCACTGGCGCAAACCGTCCTTAACACCCCCGAGGCCCATCTGTATGG